>JAFSUP010000045.1 GCA_017445205.1 Synergistaceae bacterium | reverse complement strand
GAATTTCACGCCAATAAGCTACACAATCACTTACGACCTTGACGGCGGAACTTTAGAAACGCCGAATCCGGCAAGCTATACGATTGAATCATCTGATTTCACGCTCGCAAATCCGACTAAAGAAAGTTATGATTTCGCAGGCTGGACAGGCACGGGACTTGATAGCGCTGCTCTAAGCGTAACAATCGCGAACGGCTCAACAGGCAACAAAGAATATACAGCAACGTGGCTCGAAACAAAGCCGGAGTTTGAGCAAGCTTCATACACGTTCAACGCTTATAAAGGTACGTCCGCAAACTTTGTAATTACTGCAACTGGTATCAATATCGCGTGGAGCAAAACCGGCGATTTACCAAGCGGATTGAGTTTAACGAGTTCTGACAACGAAGTAACAATCAGCGGAACGCCGGAATTTGGAACTTCAGGCAGCTATTCACTCACATTGACAGCAGCTAACGAAGGCGGCGACACAAGCGCGAATGTTCAAATAATCGTTGCAAATGATTATTCACAAAGTGGCGATGTCAAAGTCGAACCAGCAACTACGATAACGACAAGCGCGGGAACGAGTCAGACAAACACAATTACAACTTTCGTAAACGGCGCAGGCGATACAATTTTATCGGCTGATGTTGCAATCACAACGGAGTCAACAGACTTTGAAGCCGTCGCAGGGATTGAGTTTTCAACAGTCGTTAGCGTCGATGTAAGTTTGGATATTGCTGACCTCGATTATACAAATTACAATTTCTCGATGGATATTGCCGGGCTTCCTGAATGGCTCACAGTTTCGGGAGAGATTGCAAGCTCTGATAACGCGATTAAAGGCGCGTATCATCATGAATTTGTATTAAGCGGTACGCCAATGGATTCTGCGGACGTTCAAGCGATAACGTTCACGGCGTTGCTTTCAATCTCCGGCGACGTTTACGACCCTGAACTTACAATTTCAGCAAGCAAAGATATAAAAATTTCCGTGGGTGAACCGTTGCTTGTATCGTTTAACGTTGAACTTGCGGACGCTTCATTAAGAACAGACTTTGGACGCGCAGCATCACTGAATCTTTCTGCGATAGTCGTAGTCGGTTATTCCAATAATAAGGCCGATGTTTTGCCGACAGATTTTTATAATCTCGAATGGTCAACTGCAAGCGAGGATCTTTCAAATTATGGAATTTCTTTCAGCAACGGAACTTTGAGCGTAAACGCTTCTGCGCTTTCAGGAAGATACAATGTACTGGTTACAGTAACGGCTACAAGTATCGCCGGAAGCTTTAAAGCGTCAGTAAGCAAGATTGTAAGCGTGATAGTGAATGACGTTGCGCCAGTTCTCACGGCTTCGACAGAGAATCTTACTGCAAGACGCGGCGATCAGATTACACAAATTACAATAACAGCGACACAAGGCACAAATCTTGCATGGACGACTTCGGGCGAGCTTCCAGAGGGATTGGCGTATAGTCAGAATGGGAATAATTTTGTAATCAGCGGCAGAATCTCGTTAGCGGCGGCGACAAGAGTTTATAATTTCACGGTCAACGCTGCGAATGACGCCGGCTCGGCTTCAAAAGAAATTTCGTTCACTGTTCAAAGCGCGGCTTCAACTCCAACAGAAGAGAAGACGCCAGAAGAAATGGTCGTTGACACAATTACTAACACTTTGACTTCGGACGACCTCGAGAACGTTACGCAGGAGGAAATCGCAACCGCTATCGAAAACAAGCAGCAGGAGCAAGCTGACGCAACTAAAGAAGCCTCGACCGGCCAAGTCGAAGATACGACAAAGCCCGCGGGTACGGATCTTATCGCGAACAGCAACACCGCAAGCGACGCTTTGAAACAAGCAAACGAAAATCTTTCTGTGCAGCCGAAAGTCGTAACGCCGGAAGCAGCTACTTCTGAAGAACTTGATGAATATTCGGACAAGCTCGCGAATGTTGACGAAGGAAGCGTTAAAGATGAAGATATCGATCTCGATTTAGTAAACTCAGCGGCTGAAAATCTGCAAAATGACATTGAAATCGAAAACGCAGACAGCGATCTTAATGCACAAGCCGAAAAAGTTGAACAGATTTTTAACGAAGTGTCGAAGGATTTAGCCAACGTTACAAACTCCGCGGGCAACAAAGGCGTAGTCATTGTAACGATTGTCCCCAAGCTCACGCCTCATAAAACAGGATTCTTCCCGATGAAAGTCAATCTTAGAAACGTAACGCCGGGACGCAAATTGAGATTCTGGCCGTCCATTGAGTTCTTTATCTCTTACGCTTCTGGAGCAAACATCGCAACTCTTGCTGACGACGCGAAAGAGGGCGACGCGTTCTTCTTAGATGCTGACGGCAACCCGACAACGAAAGTAAGCGGAAACGCAGCAGATATGACCGTAGTCCCGTATCTGACCGAAGGCAAAGAATATGATTCCGTTTTCATCACTACGGACGCTACAAGCAATGACCTTGCGGCCCTGACAACCCTAACGCAAAGTCCCGACGTTTCAGACAACACGACTGAAACTACAAAAACGATTGGCTCAAGCGGAGCCGGTTGTAACTCATCATTCGGTTTCAGCGCGATGCTCGGCCTGATACTTTGCTTGATATCTCGTAAGAAACGCTAAAAAATTTTTAAGGGGCGGGAGCTTTTTAACTCCTACCCCTTTATTTTTTTAATGATAATTTGAATTATTTGAATGAAGGTGTGAATGCTTTATGATCCCCGGCGCGTTACGTCCGTTCACTTCGACCGGAATTGCTTGCGAATGTTCTGGAAGCTCTCTTTGAATTTCTCTTATGCGTTCGATTAAAAGATTCACGATTAATTTATCTTCTTCTTTGTCCGTCAATGGCTTTTCTTCAACGAGATTTTTATCATATGAATGAGATAACGCCAGCGACAATTTTGCACAAGCCGGGCCAATTAATTCATAAAGAACGCTCGACGCAAGTATGACCGTTCTAAGCGCGCTGCCGGTCGTGCCACCAAGAGTACGTGCTCCGAGTTCGGCAAGTCCTATCGCAACTCCTGCCTGCGGGATCAAGGCTAAGCCTAAGTAATTGCGAACTAATTTATTTTTGTGTGTCATGAAACAACCTGCAAAAGCTCCCGCATATTTGCCCATAATTCTAACGATGAAGTAAACTATTCCCAACGTTAATAAAGAAGTTCCGCCGTCGTTGTGGCTCGATGTCAGAGCGCCAAGTTCAAAGCACACGCCCGAACGAACAAAAAATAAAAGCAAAATCGGAGGGCTGAAATAATTAAGTTGCTTAAATAATTTGTCATCGTCAGTTATGTTTATATAAACCGTCGCCATGAACATACAGCCGAGCAGCGGCGATACTCCTAACATCTCGCAGATACCACAGAAACCGAACAAAATCGCGATCGAAATTATTAATCTGTTATCCGTCGAACGGTTCGGAGGCAAAAGAATTTTCATAAGCACGCCGAGCAGCGCGCCTATAATCACGCTCGCAAAGTTTATAAAAATCGGCGAAATTATATTTTTAAACTCAAAGCCCGCTCCCGAAACTGAACTTGCAAGCGCTATCGAGATTGCTATGCTGTAGGCAATAAGTCCGACAACGTCATCAAGCGCGACAACTTGCAGCAAAGTGTTCACAAAATCGCCATGCGCTCCCGTCTGTCGTATCGTCATCATCGTTGAAGCCGGAGCCGTCGCTGACGCAAGAGCCGCTAAGACCGTCGAGAATGCTAAATCCATTCTTAAAATATAATATGCCGCTATAAACACAAAAATTGAAGCTACGCAAGCCTCAAGCACCGTTATAATTAAGACCTTCGCGCCGTTGCCTTTGAGTGCGCTCACTCTGAAGAATTGTCCCGTGCTAAACGCTATAAACGCCAACGCTATATTAGGAAGGAACGCCGTGTTAGCCGCCACAAAATCAGGAACGAGATTAATACAATAAGGCCCGATTAAAATTCCTGTGATAATGTAGGCGGTAACGTTTGGAAGTTTTAGAAGTCTTGTTATTCGCGTCAATCCGAATCCAAATAGCAGCATTAAAGCAACGGTCAAAATTCCTCCGCTAGCGGACGCTCCTAAGCGAAGATAATAAACAAACTGAGCAAACAATTTATATTCTCTCCTTTCTCTTTGTTTGCACATGTCTGGAAAAAACAAATTACCCCTCTCGAAAGGGGTAGTGTGATTCTTAGTTGTGAAATTATTCTAGCATTTTTTTTAATTCACACATTAAGATTATTACTTAATTTTATAATGCTATAATTCAGCAAAAATTTTCACAGAAAGGATTTTAAATTAAAAATGAAAAAATCTGCACTTCTAATGTGCGCTATGCTCATGCTTTTCGTTGCAAACGGTTGCGGCGGTGGCGGCTTTGAAACAACTTCGGAATCTGATTCAAAAAATATAAGATTAAGAATTGATGACACTCTTGTGTCAGTGCGTTGGGAAAATAACGACAGTACCCGCGAATTAAAAAAACTTCTTCAAGATAAAGACCTCGTTATTAACATGCAGCAGTACGGCGGCTTTGAACAAGTCGGCAGCCTAGGTCAGACGATCAAAAGCAACAACCGCGAAATTACAACTTACCCCGGCGATATTGTTCTTTATTCCGGAAATCAAATTGTAATTTTCTACGGCTCTAATTCGTGGTCTTATACGAAACTTGGCAAAATCAACGGCAAAACTGATTCAGAAATTAAAAATCTCTTAGACAAATCCGGTGTTCAAATTCGACTTTCACTTCCAAATTAAAAATTAAAAAATTAGAAATTGCGCGCCCGAATTAGCGTGGCAAAACTCCGAGCGCGTAACTAATTTTTCTTTCTCGTCCGTCCGAAGGCGAGTTATAAATTTTTCCGTTGATTATAATTTCTGTCGAGCCGCCGCCATCGAGATTCAAAGCGTAAATCACTCCTTGAGCGCGTAAGATGTCCGTGAGTTCGTTTATAGTCGCGCCCGAAGCGTGCATTCCGTTTCGTCCGTCGACGATAATGAAAATCCATTCGCCCGAAGCGTTAAGGCCCACGGCTGAACGAGGGTGCCTAACAGCAGTTAAGGAGTTATTGAAATCCTCCGGCACTGTCGAAGCAAATCCTTCATCGAGCAACAACGGCCCCGCTTGAATTATATTTTCCATGTCGTCCCATTCGTTTACTTCTTCAGAAGCAACTTGAAAAACTGCTTCATCGTCGCTATTCCATGCAAGACAGCCGCGCCCGTCGTGAGGATCGCTTATCATCTTGCCGTTAATCTTCAAAGCTCCAATCGGATAGCCGTGCCCCGGTGTCGTCGTAGCGAAGAAGCCGGCGTTAATAGAAGCCTTTGCGTGATATTGCGTTGAGAGCTGAGAGAGCTTTAATAAATCTCTCGGGCTATTTTTTGAAATTAAAGGCGCGATTTTCCAGTAAGTCGGATCAATTTCAAGCATGACCCAAAATTTTGGAACTATTCGAGTGTTAGTGTTCGACATTGAAGGCAAAATCCTAAATTGCAGGCCGCGAGATTTAGCGATTGAAATTAATTTACGAATGTCATGATAACTTTCTAATTTTGAAGTCCGAACGCCGAAGACACCTTCGGAACTGAAAACGCTCGCTTCGATCCCGTCAGCTTTCAGCGAATTTTTGAAAGCGTCAGCGGCAGGTCTGGTTTTGATTCCATCGGCATAAAATCGCCATTGAGGGATTCCAGTCGGAACTCCTTCACGATGAATTAAAACTCTCAAACCTTCAATAGGATTTCGCACCATGTCTAACACTAAATTTCTGCTCGCGTCCCTAACTCTGTTCATTAAAGTTTGAAACTCCTTAGCGCTCAATGCCGACTGACCGTTAAATTTTTTTGACTTCGTGAAGATTGCGGGGTTCATATTTGACGCAACGACGAGACAGCCGCGCTCGAACGAACTCAAATTTGATTCATCGTCGAAGCCCGTCGGATAATCTGAAAAAATTCCCGCCTCGAATGACAAGCCTAAACTCTGAATTATCCATCGAAGAGCTTCGCGGCGAGTTATGTTTTTCTTTACGTCGCCAGGCTGGTCAGTTACTATCCCGGTTCTTAACAAGAACGCTACGGGGCTGCTGTTATCAAATTCGTAAGTTCCGCCCCAATCTATGCCACGCGCTTGTAAAAGGCCGCCGAGAAATTCAGCCTTAGTTACGGCGAACGACGCTCCGGAATTAAAAATTAAAATTATTAAAGCGAATATAACAAAACGTCTGAAAATTTTTTCTTTATTCAAATTTTTTCAACCTCGTCTAAAATTTTTCAAAAGCTGGTATAATTTTACACATGCCCCTGCGGGTTCGCGTGATAGTGATTACGTTCTGAGCCAACACTCGATTCCAGTTTAGCAATATGCTACAGACTTCATGTCTTTTAAGGGACGGGTCAGAACTTTCAGTACACGGTTCTTGCGGAGGCGCTTTTATTTAAGTAGGAATTAGGAAGTAGGAGGTAGGAAGTAAAAAAACTCTTCGCTCTTGCTTATATTATAAGTCTAAGTTCATAGCACGCTTTTAAGATTCCGCCTTCGTCAATATCTTCACAAACAAACTTCGCAGAATTTTTCACTTTGTCCGACGCACTCGCAACAGCTACACTTAAACTCGCGTTCGCTAACATTTCTATATCGTTAGGCCCGTCCCCAAAAGTTATAGCGTCTTTAATATCTGCTCCGCAGTGTTCCATAAAAATTTCTATACCGCGCCACTTTGAAGTATTTGCTACTCGTGCTTCAGTGAAAGCGTTCATTAATTCGAGTTTTACGTTTTCAGGTGGCGAATAAAAAATTCCGTGTTCGGGTGTTAAAAATTTTGGCGGTATCATGATGTAACACATTAGCGCGCGCTTTAATTCTTTCATGGGCTTGACGCAATCATAACCGGCCTGTTGATTAAAATATTTTCTAAATGCCCCGGAGTTTTCGTCAGTGTAAATAAATTCGTCGCTCGCCGCTGCGGTCAGTTGAGGAAATTTTTTAGCGACGTCGAGAAATTTTTCAAGATGTTCGTCGGGGAAAAATTTTTTTTGAATCTCCCGGCCGTTCACGAAAATTTCTGCGCCGCCGGAACACACAATATTTTCAATTTCAAATTCACGGGCTGTCGTAAAAGTCAAAAATCCTGCGCGGCCTGTAGCGATTGCCGGGACGTGGCCATTTTCGCGCAAAAGTTTCACGGCTTCGCGAGTTTGTTCAGGAATATGAGGAAAGTCAACGTGACTAACTAAAGTGTGATCAATGTCGAAAAAAATATATTTCATCAAAGATTTCTATCCTTTCAATCTTAGAGGCAGACCGGCGAAAATTCTATCGACTATGTCGGCTTCGGACGCAAGAAATTTATAAAGTCGTCCGGTCTCGTCGCGCCATTGACATTCAAACTTATCAATCGGAATCACGCCGCCGGAAATTTCATCGCCGATTAAAATTGAATTTCTTAAAATCTCGATTCGCGTTTCAAAAAATTTAAGCGCGTCAATCTCTCGTGATAATAAATTTCTGACCCCGGCTTGAAGATTTAAAACTAATCCTGAGCGCGTGAAATCTTCGGGTGCGTCGTGTTCAAAGTCAATGACAGAATCAAAATTTTTATAAATTTTTTCGGCGTAGGCTCTCTTGCCCATGAAGCGGCCGCCTAAAATTAAATGCAGTTTTCAATCACCGTTCCCGTTAAAAATAAAATCTCTGAAACTTCCAGAAACGCTCCGAGCAAATCGCCAGTTATGCCTCCGAAGGTCTTCAGACAAATTTTTATCCAGATTATAAGACTTAAAATAAAAATTGCGGAAATTATTATAGAGTTTGAGATTGAAAGAAAGATGAAAGCAGCGGCGAAAAAAATATTATTGCGCTTAGCTCGTGCTTTGCCAACCATGACAGCCAAGCCGCCGGGCTTTGCAAATTTTATATTATTTAAAATGAAAGCCATTCCTAAGCGCGAAAAAATCGGAATGAAAAAATTAATTCCAAGACCGCGCGAAAAAATTTCAGCGAACAAAAAAGTTTTCGACATTAACGCAATCACGCAGCCAATAACAGCAAAAGAGCCGGCGTGAGTGTCAGATAAAATTTTTAATCGCGTTTCTTTGTCGCGTCGTGAAAAAATTGCGTCGCAAGTATCCATAAGTCCGTCCATATGAAGTCCGCCGGTTAATGTCAACGTTGCCAGCGTCATCGCGAAGCCGCGCAAAGTTCCAGAAATATTTTCACAACGGCCAAGCGCAAATGAAAATAAAAACCAGAACGCCGCAAAAAAAATTCCCGTTACGGGTATCATGATACAGAAGTAACGTAGATTATTTTGATTCCAGTCTGGCAAAAATTTTTTAGGAACAGGAAAGACAGAAAGAAAAGTAAAAGCGACGAGAAAAGAATTTAGCATGAAAGCAAGAAAACGCGCCCGAAGTTCG
>JAFSUP010000044.1 GCA_017445205.1 Synergistaceae bacterium | reverse complement strand
TTCAAGACAAACTGTCGGCTCTCGTTGACGCGCAAACCGAACTGACCGAATGCACGGACGTAAATCGGAATTTGATACTCCGGGTCTTTCAACAAAATAGGATTCGGAGTTCCCCACTTAATATCAAGAACGCTGACTTTGTTCACGAACCACACGCCCGCCTTGAAAGCACTTTCGCCGCCGGTCGGGAGATTCATAATTCGACGCAGCAACGGAATATTATCAGTTGAGAGCGAATGTCTTCCGGCACGGAATAAATCCAGCGCTTGGCCATCGCGGAACAAAATCGCCTCTTGATTTTCACGCACGATTAATTGAGTCCAGTTCCCTAACTCGTCGCTTTTAGATGGATTCTTGCGATCGACGTAGCGCCACGCTAGAACGTCATTTGAGTTTAAGTTGTCGTCCCATTGAACAATTTGAATAATTGCCATTTTTATTAATTAGGAGTTAGGAGTGAGGAGTTAGGAGTGAAAAAAAATTCCTAATCCTGAATGCCTGATTCCTAATTTATAGACACCTCCTGAAAATAAATTTTTTACATTATATAAAAAGTTTAATCAACGATAAAATCACGCAAGCTCCGGAAAGTCCGGCAATAATTTTTAAAAACAAAAAATTTTTTTTGTCGCGCGATTCTAATTCGGCTTCGACACGCGAAATAATTTCTTCTGAATGATGTTCAAGTTCGTTTGAAAGAGCTTCTTTAAGTTTGAAAATTATGGTCTTGTCGTTCTCATGATGAAGAGCGGCAATCTCTTTTGAAAATTCTTCAAGTTCGTGAGTTTGTGCTTTCTCGTGAGCTTTCACAAGTCCTTCAAGTCCGGGCAAAGAATTATTTAATAATTTTTCGAGTCGGCTCGCGTTCTCTTCGTTTGAATCAAAATTTACAGCTTCGTCGCTGCGTTGCTCTTTGTCGTGGGCGTATGCTTCGCTTAAATTCCTGATGCCTTCGATAAGTTCGTTAATTAATTCTGACATTCGCGCCAACTCGGCCAAAATTTCCGGGCTTGCGTTGTCCTCGGGAGTGCTGCTTTTGACAACCGAATCTATAGCCGCGGGGACTTTATCAAGATTTTTTCTAATCGCTGCGATTTCATCGAAGACGTTACGCATAGATTGTAAAATCATTGTTCGGGACGCGCGACTGTCTTCGACGCCAGAGCGAATCGACTTTTCAATTTGATTCCTTAAATCCTGCGAAATCATATTAGTGCGGTCAATGGCGTTTATAAAATCTTCGGTGCGAATGGCGGACTTCAAAGTCTTTGATAGCGTCGGCGTGATACTGGCGGCTAATTCTGAAACTAGTTGCGCGGTAGTCGGGTCTAAATCTTCGGGCATGTTTTTTCTCATCTCCTGCTAAAATTTTGTTTGCTTTTGAAAAAGTATAACAAAGGAGCGAAAACGTGAAAATTAAAATCGGAACCCGAGCGAGTCCTCTTGCGCTTGCTCAAACTGAAATAATCGCAAGGGAGATTTTAAAATTTTATCCGAACGCTGAAATTTCCATGATCAAAATTAAAACTTCAGGCGACAAAAACATGGCTCCGTTCTCGTCAGACCCAGCGGGCATAAAGGGACTTTTCACACTCGAACTTGAGAACGCGTTATTAAATCACGAAATTGATTTTGCTGTTCACAGTCTAAAAGATCTCCCGGCGAATATAAATAAAAATTTGCCCATCGTTGCATACTCAAGGCGCGCCGATGTTCGTGATGCTCTTGTCGGCGGAGGAGATTTAATCGGCTCATCGTCATTAAGACGGAGGCTTCAGCTTGAAAAAATTTTCCCTGAAAAAAAAATTATTCCCGTCCGCGGAAATATTAATACACGTTTAGAAAAACTCGACGCAGGGAATTTTTCAGGGCTTGTGCTTGCTGTTGCTGGGCTTGAAAGACTCGGACTTGAAAACAAAATTACAAAAATTTTTGAAGTCGATGAAATTTTGCCCGCGCCGGGTCAGGGGATATTAGCGTGCCAGGGGCGAGCCGACGAAGATTATTTTTATCTTGACCGTGTTAATGATGAAAATTCAAAAATTTGTGCATTGGCCGAACGAAGTTTTTCACGTGCTCTTAACGCCGGCTGTAATGTCCCGGTTGGCGCATACGCGTTTATAAATGAAAATGTCTTGACGCTCTCGGGACTTTACATTGACGAAGCGACAAAAAAATTTTATCGCGGCAGTTTATCGGGGGACGTTCGCGAAGCCGAAGAGATAGGCAAAAATTTAGCGAAGGAGATTTTTTCATGATTTACTTAATCGGAGCAGGCCCGGGCGATTCGGGATTATTAACGCTGCGCGGGCATGAAATTTTATTGAGAGCCGACGTTGTGATTTATGACAGACTTGTCGGTGAGGGGATTTTGGCAATGATCCCCGATTCGGCTGAAAAAATTGACGTTGGAAAAATTCCCGGCTCTCACAAAATTTCTCAACGCGAAATTGAAAATTTAGTCATCGAGGAAGCCAAAATTTATAAAAATGTCGTGCGGCTCAAGGGCGGTGATCCGTTTTTGTTCGGGCGTGGCGGTGAAGAAGCCGAAGCGATAATCAAAGCCGGATTAGAATTTGAAATTATCCCAGGCGTGAGTTCTGCTTTAGCTGTCCCGGCATGGGCTGGGATTCCCGTAACTCATCGCGATTTTTCAAGCGGTGTTAACGTCTTCACGGCTCACGATAAAGAAAATTTAATTCCGGACTTTGAAGACTCGACCGCGATTTTTTTAATGGGAGTCGGCAATGCTGAAGAACTTGAAAAAAAATTACTTGCAAAGTTTTCGCCCGAAACTCCCTGCGCGATAATCTCAAACGGAACGACAGCACATCAACGCGAAATTAAAACTTCGTTGCGTGAACTTTACGACGCTGCAAAAAAATTAGAATCACCGGCCGTGATTATCGTGGGCAATGTTGCAAAATTAAATTTAAATTGGCGAAAAAATCTTCCGTTGTACGATAAGCGAATTTTAATCACAAGACCGGCCGGGCGTTCTGAAAAACTTGCTTCAATGTTGCGAGACGCGGGCGCAGAAGTCGTAATCATGCCTACGATTAAAACGAGCGTAATAAAAAATTCTCTCGATAATAAAAAAATTTCTGGTTTCGATTGGCTCGGCTTCACGAGCGTTACGGGCGTCGAAGCGTTTTTTAAATTATTGCGCGAAGCCGGGCGTGATGTCCGTGAGATTGGCAACGCGAAAATCGCTGCAATCGGTCAAGCGACGGTGGAGGCTCTTAAGGCTCACGGCTTGCGAGTCGATTTTGTCCCTGAAATTTTCGACCTCGAAAATTTAGTTCGCGGACTTTCGGGCAAAGTTTTAATGTTGCGCGCGGCAAACGGGCCTGAAATTTCAAAAAATTTTGATGAAATTTGTATTTATAAAACGGATTTTGTAAAATTAATTCATGTTCCAGAATCTATAGACATAATAATATTTACGTCGGCTTCAACTGTCCGAGGCTTTGTTGCGAGTGTCGACGGCATGAGAGAAACCCGCGTCGTTTGCATTGGCCGACAGACTGCGGACGAAGCTAAGCGAAACGGATTTATTAATATCACGGTTGCGAAACGGGCTACAATGGAAGAAATTTTTAATTCTGTTTTAGCAGGGAGGGAATAATCATGGAAGCAAGAGCAACGGATACAGAATACGTGTCGCAAAAAATTTTTGATCTTCAGCTTGATAATCTTAAATATCGAGCAAACACAGAGCGTGAACGAATTGATGACAGGCTTGAAAAGAATCAAGCTGTGGTTGATAAGAACATGGCGGAAGTCAAAGCTATGTTCACGGAACTTCGGGCCGAAATTCATAGTGTCCGAGATGAACTACGTTCTGAAATAAAAGAGGTCCGAAACGAACTCAAAGGCGATATTAAAGTTCTTAGCGTGGAAATCAAATCCACGAATGAACGAATCACAGGTCTTGAAAAACGTTTCGACGACATGAAAGAATATCAAAATAAATGGTTCGCTGTGTTCGGGATTTTATTCACGGTTGCGACTATTGTTGCTCCGGTTGCAGTGGCAGTCGTTCAATATTTTTTGACAAAATAAGGCACTTTATGCTTATTTTATAAAAATTTTTTTAGGAGGTAATTTTTATGCGCAAAGTTTTTTTAGCTCTTTTAATCGTTTCGTTGTTTGCTTCAATGTCTTTTGCTGACGAGGCTAAGAAATTTGAAAGCAAAGTTCTTGATGTCGAACTCACCACGAACGCGATTAATCTCTACGAGAATATTCCGTTTGCTCAAGGATATTGGCGCGGCTCAATGCTCTATGCTCTTCACATGGACGTTTTAGTCCCCGCAGGCAAAGAGCCCATGCCTTTAATCGTGTTCGTAACGGGCGGCGGCTTCATCATGGCTCCGAAAAATAATTGGATTCAGCAGAGAATGCGACTTGCTCAAGCTGGCTACGTCGTCGCTAGCATTGAGTATCGTTACGCGCCGCTTTCAAAGTTCCCGCTCCCGCTTGAAGACTGCAAGACCGCAATTAGATGGCTTCGTGCCCACGCCGACATGTATAACATTGACGTAAACAGAGTCGGAATTTTGGGCAACAGCGCGGGCGGTTATCTGTCTGCTTTTGTCGGCCTCACGAACGGAATGAAAGAATTTGACAAGGGCGATTTCCTTGATTATTCGAGCGACGTTTTATGCGCTGCGGACATTTTCGGAATTTCTGATTTAACGAATATCGGAATGGATTACGACGAAGAAAATCAGAAGGGGCACGCTTCGGCCGGAGCTACGGAAGCTCTTTGGGCGCTTGGCACACCGACATTCGGCGGCAAAGATGGCGGAATTTTAGCGCACCCTGAAGAAGCCGCTTATGCAAGCCCGATTACATACGTCGAGAAGAACGCGGCTAATCTCGTTCCTATTTTGATGATGCACGGCGACGCAGACACATTAGTTTCACCCGGCCAGACGGATTTATTATTCCAAGCGTTGAAGGCTAAAGGCGCTGTTGCAGAACGCTACGTTGTCAAGAACGCTGCTCACGGCGGGCCTTACTGGGTTCAAGAGCCTGTTATGAAAGTCATGGTGGATTTCTTCGATCAGTATCTTAAAAACGGTTCCGCTAAAGACCAAGCTGTCTATGTCCCAGAGAAAGTAGTAGACCCGGAATAAAATTTCTTTTCGCCCTCCTGACTCCTCCTTCTTAAAAATTAAAATTTAAAATAAAACTCTGATTGCATTCAAGACAGCTATCACCATGACGCCGACGTCCGCAAACACTGCCAGCCACATATTAGCAAGTCCAACAGCTCCTAACGCAAGGCAAATTAATTTCACGCCGATCGAAAAGTAAATATTTTGCTTAACGATTTGCATTGATTTTCTTGAAATTTTTATCGCGCTAGAAATCTTCAAAGGGTCATCGTCCATCAAAACGACATCAGCAGCTTCTATAGCCGCGTCAGAACCAAGCGCTCCCATCGCTATGCCTACGTCAGCACGTGAAAGCACAGGCGCGTCATTAATCCCGTCGCCGACAAACGCAACTTTATAATTTTTCAAAAGTTCTTCGGCTTTTTGAACTTTATCCGCCGGCAGCAGCTCGCTGTAATAATTTTCAATTCCAAGAGCCTCTGCGACTTCGTGAGCTACAGCTTCAGAATCGCCCGTGAGCATTACAGTTTTGATTTTCATGGATTTTAATTTTTCAATCGCTTCGACGGAATTATTTTTTATAACGTCCGAGATGACGACATGCCCGGCGTAAATTTTATTAATCGCAATATGAATTATTGTTCCTGATTTTTTGCACGGGTGCCACTTCGCGCCGATGCTCTCCATGAATTTTGAACTCCCGACGCAAACTTCTTCGCCGTTTACGATGGCGCGGACTCCGTAGCCGGGAATCTCTTCGACGTTTTCAATCTTGCAATCGTCAGCTTCATTCGGGTAGGCTTTTCGTAAAGCGTTCGCGGCCGGGTGTGTCGAATATCTTTCAACGTGCGCGGCCAAGTGCAACAATGCGTTTTCATCTCTTAAATCCGGATGAACTGCTACGACTTCAAAAACTCCTTTTGTTAAAGTCCCGGTCTTGTCGAAAATCACGCAAGCAATTTTTGAAAGTGATTCGAGAAAATTCGAGCCTTTAATTAAAATTCCCTCGCGGCTAGCTCCGCCGATGCCAGCGAAGAACGTCAACGGAATGCTAATCACGAGTGCGCAAGGGCAGCTTATAACTAAGAACGTTAATGCGCGATAAAGCCATTGAGAAAAATTTCCAGTGAATAGCGGCGGCAAAATTGCAAGAGCAAGCGCCGAATAACACACCGCGGGCGTATAAACTCGTGCGAACTTCGTGATGAAATTTTCGGATTTTGATTTTCGTGAAGTCGCATTTTCAACCAAATCCAAAATTTTTGAAGCTGTCGAATCATAAAATTCTCGCGTCGTTTCGATTTTCAAGACGCCTGATAAGTTCACGCAGCCGCTGATAACTTCGTCGCCGACTTTGACATCTCGCGGAAGGCTCTCGCCTGTCAACGCGCCTGTGTCTAAACTCGAATGTCCTTCAACGATTACGCCGTCAATCGGAATTTTTTCGCCGGAAGTTACCGTTATCACCGTTCCAATTTCGACTTCTTCGGGGTCAACGCGTTCTAATTTTCCGTCGCGTTCAATCATTGCATAATCCGGGCGAATGTCCATTAAAGCAGAAATATTTTTTCTGCTCTTGCCAATCGCGACACTTTGAAACAATTCGCCAATCTGATAAAACAACATGACCGCAATCGCTTCGACATAATCACCGCTTCGCCACACAGCTAGACCCAAAGCTCCGATCGTCGCTACAGCCATTAAAAAATTTTCGTCAAAGGCTTGACGATTTTTAATTCCCTTGAGAGCCTTTAATAAAATGTCATAGCCTACGACAAAATAAGGGATCAAAAATAGAATCGGCTTCAAAAATTTCGGAGCGTCAACGAAAAAATTAAAAATTATAAGCAAAACGCCCGCAACGATGATACGAGCGAGCGTTAATTTTTGTTTTTTGTTCATGGTGTTCAAAAATCAGATAAAAATTTCGCATTCTGTTTCAACGCGTTTGCAGTTCTCACGAACTTCTTTAATGACTTCGTGAGCGTCAACGCCGTCTTCAAATTCGACTGTCATTTTTAGCGTCATGAAATTCACAACGGCGCTTTTAACTCCCGGAGTTTTCAGCGCGGCTTGTTCCATTTTGTCAGCACAGCTGGCGCAATCGACATCAATTTTGTAAGACTTCTTCATGATTTCAACCTCCCCTTTAATATTTAATGCCGGAGAACGTGTTTATTTTTCTATCGAGCCTGAAAACATTATCCGAAGTCGGAATAGTTCTTTGCTTTGTGTCTGTGTCTTTCTGAATGAAACTTAAGCTCTTGCCCGTCCCAATATTTATCGCCGTGATACCCTTGTCGGTCTGCTTAGCACTCTTCAAGACGTCGGCATCATTATATTTATAATCGTCCTCCTTGCTCGTCTGTTCTTGATTTTGAGAGTTATTCAAATTTTGCTGATTAATATAGTACCAGTAATAAAATTCGTTGCTCATGTCCGGCTCGTCATTATTAGAAACATCTCTGCTTGCTACGTCGCGGCTAGTAATGTCGCTGCTCGCTGGTGTTGATGGCGTGTTAGGCTCAGATGTTTGAGGGCGGTTATCATTGCTTGCCGGCGAGGGAGGCTCGGGCGGGGTATCTCCGCTTGTCGGATTAGGTGGTTCTGGGCGGTTATCGCCGCTAGACGGATTAGAAGGATTCGGGCCAGGTGCTGGGGTATTGCCGCCGCCACTTACAGAATTCCAAGTGTAATTGACGCCGCTGGCTATATAAGTTCCTTTCTCTGAATCTATTCCGGCTTCGCCCGCTGAAAAATCTGCTTGATTGCCCGCCGTGATGTTCAGCGTCCCGCCTTTTATGACGACATAGCCGTTTGAGTCAATTCCGTCGCCGTTAGTGGATTTAATAGTGAGATTGCCGCCAAGCATCGTGAATACAGAAATATCATCTTCGTTTACGTTTATAGCGTCGTCTGGAGTTTCGATATTAATCACGCCGCTTTCGATGGTCATGTGAAGTTCTGAATCAAGTCCTTCAAGAGTTGTTGACTTTATATTGAGAATGCCTGTAGCGTTGTCTTCTCCGCAAATCGCTAGCGACCTGTAAGAATAAAAAGCTCCGTCCATTTTATAAAGTTTCTTTTGGTCAGATATATCCGAGCCGTTGACCTTCGTAGCTGAAGATTTAGGTTCGGCCTTCATAATTCTATAAACGTTCGAGCCTGTTACAGTGTTCGTAGAGCCGTCAGCAATTAAAACTATGTTCGCAAGATTGCTAGTGAGAGTGTCAAGCAGCGCTTGGCCTACGTCCATTGACGAAGTCGCTACAAGAGCCTCGGTTGTGTAAGTACTTAACTCGGACGCGTCCTCTGTGAAAACGATCGCCGGAGCCACTGTGCAAGTTACTGTAACGCCATTGAGAATTAAAAGTGCGTCGGCTTCAACTGAAATTTGTCCGTTCCATGTGCCACTTAATGAATAAATTCCCGCCTCCGTAATATGAAGTACAGGATTATTATAAGCTTCTGTTGCTGAATGGGTCATAGCCGATTTCAGAGTTGTTAAGTTTGAATTTTGACTCGCGGGCAGCGTCGCGAATATATACGGCCCGGAAAACGCGGAGCCTTTTTCTGAAGCTACTTCGCTCGTTATGTCGTCAGCATAATAAGCCGCGTATTCTGTTTCGCCGTCCTTTGTCGCTGTGCCTGTGAAACTCGCGTCGCTCGTCATGTAACGAATATCGCGCGCTATATAAACAGAGTTGTCGTTGTTCACAAAATTGCTGTCGTACTCATAACCAATTCCCTGCGAAGGACTTCCGATTGTTTCACCGGAGATCCCTCGTGTGAAATATTCATAACGATTATTAGGGTCTGCGTGCCAAACATAAGGGTAACGAGTTATATTTGTCGTTGAGCCTGACGATGTTAAAGTCGCTGAAGTCCCGTTCAAATTTATGGATATGACTTCGCTGTCGTCAAACTCGATAGACGCAAGAGCCGCAGAGGCAGTTTCAGATTCTTGTTTATCGTCAAAAGTCAGGCCATCGTAGCGCAAAAGCACGCCTCCAGAAATTGAGACAGTCCCGCTAGTTTTCCAAGTGTCATTTTCGCCTTGAGGATTGTAAGCAAAGACCACGCGCCCTGTAGAAGCATTCATGATGACGAAACTGGAATTTTTATCAAAATCTTCAGTGAAGCCGAGATTAAGTGTCGCTTGCGAAGCTTCGCTGCCAATGTCGCCTGCTACGTAATATTGAGAGTTGCCCATGCCTGATAAGAACGTCGCGCCGCTGATGATTTTATAATCGCTGTGCATGTCCAGAGCCGGGGAAGTTATAACTACAACATCTTTAATTTCGGAAGTCGTTGCAGAATTAGATTTTGAAGAGTTAGGATCGCCACTGCCACCGCCGCCGCTACAGCCGGATAGAGAAAAAATCGCCCACGCCATTACGATAATAAATAACGCGCCCGGAATTTTTTTCATGATTTTTTAATTCTCCTTTTGTGATTTTGTGAGTTAATTTGCGTGAATTATAACAAAAAAGACCTTCCACTTTTAATTAATGGAAGGCCGAATGATTTTTGATTCTTATACTAATTGTTGTTAGTTATGCCTGAAAAGTCATTCACTGCATGAGTGAGTTTGAAAACGTTGCCTGAGGTTGGTATACCTCTATCAGAGGTGTCAGTGTCTTCAAGTGGTGAAGCGTTGGTGAGATAAACTATCTCGTTTCCATTTGCATCAGTCATAAGCACGGTCTTAGTAACTGTATTATCTGACTGATCGTCGCCCCCATCAGTTGTGTTATTGTTCGGATTTAGGGAAATGCTTCCGTCGCCTACGGTGTAAATCTCAAAGACTTCGTCGGTCATGTAAATTCCAAGGTCGGCATCGAGAGGGCCTTCGGCCTGCGCGTTAAGTTGTGATTTACTTGAAGGCTTGGTGTTGTTGCTCGAAGCCGTTACGCTGAGTTTATCCGCGCCCGTGAAGATTATATAGCCGTTCGAGTCAATACCGTCGCCGCCCGTCGAAACTACCGTAAGGCTTCCGCCTTCCATATGGAACACAGAAGTATTGTCTTCGTTGACATTGATCCCGTCGTCGCTTGCTTGAACTTGAACAATGCCGCTCTCAATGTACATGTGCATTTCGGAATCGAGACCTTCATAATCTGAACTTACTATGAGAGTTCCGTCCGTGTCTTCAAAGTTCGCAATCAACAATGACACTCTCGAATGGAAAGCACCATCAAGCTTGTACATCTTCTTTAACGACTTTACATATTTAAGGCTGTCTGTAGTTTCTGAATAGCCGTCATCGTCATTGAGCTTTAACTTGTTAATTCTTGCTACGTTCGTTCCGACGAAGACGTTTGTTGTGTCGCCCGCAAGGAAGATATTAGCGCCGCCGTTGATAGCGTCGTTTTCGTCTGTATCCGCAAGATACGGGGCAATATCCATTGAAGCCGCTGCGACTTTTGTTGAACTCGTTTCGCCCGCCTCATAGACATTATTAAACACGAGGGCCGGAGCTACAGAGCAGTTGACCCTTACGCCGTTGAGAATCAAATTAACCTGCGCATATGGATCGTCCTCGGTGTCTGTGCCTTCCGTAACTGACTCGTCAGGAATATCGACCCAAATTTGTCCGTTCCATGTTCCAGAGATTTTATAAGTTCCGGGCTTCGTGATATGAAGTACAGGGTTGTTATAAGCGTCCGAAGCCGAGTGCGTCATAGCCGATTTAACTGTTTCTAAGCTGCTAGCCTGCGCGCCGGGGATTGAAGGAGGATTGCCGCCCTGCTGTTGTCCATTGAAACCGCCTTGCTGCTGGCCACCTTGGCCGCCGGGCATTCCTTCTTCAGCAGGAAGAGCCGCAAGAATATATGTGTCGGCCGATTGCACAGTTACTTTGCCAGACGCGCCTACATTGTAATAAGCGACATACATACCTTCGTTGTCATCAGTAGCTTTGGGGCTAGTTGTGCTAGTGAAAGTGAGAGTATCAGGAACGTAACGAATATCGCGCGCAATGTAAATGCCGTAAGCATAGTTGGAGCTGCCCTCGATTGCTGACTGAACGTCTTCTTCGTCGTCGTAAGTCGCTCCGCTAAGTGTCCAATATTCGCCGACGTCGGGCGACAAGTGCCAAACGTAGTTATTCGGCGTTAATGTCGTGCTGTCGCCTGATGTAACTTTCGCGGTTTCTGTGCTGCTGTCAAGAACTATTTCGATAGCGTCGCTGTCGTCAAAATCAACTGCGCTTGTATTAACGCCCTCAGAAAGTTCGAGAGAAGTGTACTTTTGAAGTTTCCCACCAACACGTATCGCACTGTCCTGCTGCGTAGTAAAATCAGGATCAGCAGTGCCTTTTGGATTATGGGCTAAGACAACTTTTTCATTCCCATCACTGTCAACTTCTGTAAATAAAAATGAATCTGTCGAAGTAAAGTTGTTAAATTCCAAATTCATTGCCGCTTGTGTTCCTGTGGTTGTTACAGACGGTGCGACGTAATCTTTCACTCTGCCGTTAAGTGTTTCTACAGCCCCGCCCTTATAAAGCTTGTAGGTACCGTTTTGTTTGAAGACTTCTGAATTAACCACCATTAACGTAGAGCCAGTATTCTTCGATGACGTCGTATTATTATCGTCATCATCGTTACCGCAGCCTGACAACGAAAACACAAGCAAAGCCATTAAAAATAAATAGAACCATTTTGAAAATTTTTTCATGGAATCTACCTCCTAAAATTAAATTTATAAAATGAGTTTATCATAAAAAAATTTTTTTGTAGCGTATAATAGCGAATTATCAGGGGAGCATTAATGCTGAGAGGATAATTTTATGATATATCGACCCTTTGAACCTGATACGGATAATACCGGCGCAGGGAGTTTTGATTCGCCTCTGAAATTTTTATGAAGGAAGTTTTGTTATCGTGGCTTCAAAATCCAAACACAGCAACACTGTCATAATGGTTGAAGGCGCGCTTTGCGTAGCACTTTCAATCGTTCTTTCAAAATTTGATTTATTCAGAATGCCGCAAGGCGGTACGATTGACTTCGAGCTTGTTCCCGTGATGATTTTGGCGTATCGTCGCGGCCTTAAGTGGGGAGTTTTCGGCGGAGTCTTAATCGGAATCACGAAAATGCTCACCGGCGGTTATATCTTGAATCCTGTGCAGGCGTTTCTTGATTATCCTTTAGCGTTCGCGTGCGTAGGACTTTGTGCCATTCACCCGAAAATAATTGGATTCATAATCGCGGCTTGCGGACAGATTCTTTGCAGCATTGTGAGTGGCGCTTATTTCTTCGCGGAGTACGCTCCAGAAGGTCAAAATCCTTGGATTTATTCCTTCTTCTATAATGCGCCTGTGCTTGGAACAAAATATGTAATCTCGTGGATAGTCGCGTTAATCTTGTGGAAAGCTCTTGAAAGAGAATTGCCGGTTCGCTAATCATTGAAGACAATCATAATTGCCGCCTCTTCGAGCAGCTCCGGCAAGACTTCCATAGCCTGCGGACTCCTGCGAGCGTTTCAAAGGCGCGGGCTCAAAGTCTGTGCGTACAAAGTCGGCCCAGATTACATTGACCCCGAATATTTAAGACGCGCCGGGCGTTGCGAAGTTTATAATCTCGATACTTGGCTCACGAATGAAAATTTAACTCGTGAGCTTTTTTTCAAAACTTCCCTAGATAAAGACGTTGCAATAATCGAAGGCGCGATGGGACTTTATGACGGCGGCGAACACAGCACTGCGGCCATAGCGAAATTATTAAACGCTCCCGTGGTGCTTGTGATTAATGCAAAGTCGTTAGGGGAGAGCGCGGCAGCGATTGCGTTAGGATTTCAAAATTACGACAAAGAAATAAAAATTGCGGGCGTGATTTTGAATTTCGTTGGCTCAGAAACTCACGAAAAAATTATTTCTGACGCTCTCGAAAGTCGCAAAATAAAAATTTTCGGAGCTTTGCCGCGTGATAAAAATTTAAAAATTCCAGAACGACATTTAGGTTTGCTGCCGGCGCTTGAAAATAATTTTGATTTTGATTTACTCGCCGACGCCGTAGAAAAAAATTTGAATCTCGAAGCCCTTTTGAAAATTTCTGAAGACTTTAATTTTTCATCTTTTACTTCCTACTTCCTAATTCCTAATTCCTACTTATTAAAAGTTGCTGTTGCGAAGGACGCAGCTTTTTCATTTTATTATCCTGAAAGTTTAGAAATTTTGCGTGAATTTGGAGCGGAAATAATTTTTTTTAGTCCATTGAAAGATAAAATTTTGCCCGAAGCTGACGCGTATATATTTGGCGGAGGCTTCCCTGAAATTTTTGCGCGCGAACTCTCTGAAAATTTTTCGATGCTCGATAGCGTCCGACGATGCTCAAAAAAAATTTTAGCTGAATGCGGCGGCCTGATGTATCTTTGCAAAACTCTTCGCAATCTCGACGGAGAAATTTTTAAGATGGCCGGACTTGTTCCGTTCGATTCGTTCATGACGGAGCGGCCTGTAATTGGTTACATGGAAGCGCGAGCATTGCGAGAAAATTTAATTTGCGAGAAAGATTTTTTAATTCGCGGTCATGAGTTTCATTATTCAAGAGTTGAGCCGGATTTTTCTTTTTATAAAGAGAACTGCGCCTTTGAACTCACGCGCCGAAGTAGTGGCGAAAAAAATTTAGGCGGCTATGCAAGTGAAAATATTTTAGCGTCGTATCTTCATATAAATTTTTTCGGGAATGTGAACTTGTCTAAAAAATTTCTCACATAAAAAACACAAAGCATTGGAGCTTGCATAACTAATTAAAAAAATAGAAATCCGCCCTAAAAAGCGGATTTTTTGCTATAATTAAGAAATTCAGAAAAAAAATTGCTAAGGAGGAATTACTCATGAAAAATAAAAAAGGTTTTACGCTCGTCGAACTTTTAATAGTGATTGTCGTGATTGGAGTTTT
>JAFSUP010000043.1 GCA_017445205.1 Synergistaceae bacterium | reverse complement strand
TGATCGCACGCCGGTTGTTAAAAAGCTTACGTCGTACTCTGCTCCTGCGATATTGAGCGAGGCTTTGCCGGTGTCGCTGCCGTTCCAAGCTGCGAAAGCGTTGAAGGGCAAGTCTGCGAATCCGTATGAAAGATAAGCGCTGCTCGTGCTATCGAGGTTGCACTGATAATCTACGCGCGTCGTCGCCTTAGCGTCAATCTTCTGACCCAATGGAATATTTACAGTAGAAAGTTCCGCGGCTTGCTGATAACCGTCAAGGGGAGTTTCTTCCATTTTATAACCTTGAAGCTGATAGCCTTGGCCCGACATTACCATGTCGTTATTAGCATCAAGTGTCAAAGCTCCCGAACGGCTGAATAATTGAGAGTTTCCGCTTTTGTAAACAAAGAAGCCTTTATCTTGAATCATCATGTCCGCGGCGTTGCCCGTGAATGAGCCGGAGCCTTGCGTGTGTATAGTTTCGATTGCTGATACACTGACGCCTAAACCGACCTGCGCCGGGTTAATGCCGCCGCGAGTGTCGCCTGCGCCCGAAGCGTATTTATTCGCCTGATACATTAAGTCGGCGAAAATCGTTGAGTCTTTTTTGAATCCTGTTGTGTTTGCGTTTGCAATGTTGTTGCCTGTAACGTCGAGCATAGTCTGGTGAGCGCGAACACCCGTTACTGCTGTCATTAAAGATCTTAGCATTTTTCGATTTTCCTTTCTGATTTTTAATTTTTATATTTAATCTCGGCGGGCGTTCTTCCTGCTTCCTGCCTTTGTCTCGTCCGTGAGAGCAAATTTAATTTTTCTTTAACTTACTTCGGAAATGCCTTCGACTTTTTCAAGCGGCACGTCGCCTTCGCTTGTGTCAAGAATCGTTTTGCCGTTCTCAAACCACACCGCATTGACGAGCGCGGGAACTTGTTTGCCCTCGTCATTAGTGAAAGCTATCGCTTTGCCTATGTAGCTTGACGCAGAATATTTATTAACTTCGGCCATGCTTGTGAGCGTTGAGTTCATGTTCTGCATTTGCTCAAGCGTCGAGAACGTGGCCATCTGTGAAATAAATTCTCTGTCTTCTACGGGATTAGTTGGATCTTGGTTGGAAAGTTCTGCGATCAATAATTTTAAGAAAGCGTCTTTGCCTAGCTCGTTATTAGTCGCGGTTGTAACAGCGGCGGCTGTCGATGATGAAGTCGCTCCAGTTACTGTTAAATTCGTAAGGTCTGTATAATTATTTGTACTCGTTACCGGCATTTGTTAATTCCCTTTCTCTCTATCTTACACGGATAGCCTTATTTTCTACTTTCTACTTCCTAACTCCTACTTGCATTTATGCTACCCAGTATAATAATCCGTCTTCTAAGTCGATTCTAAAATCTTCCGTGTCGTCTTCTTCTTCAAGTCCGCCGATGAAATTTCTTTGCTCGTCCTGCTGATTTTCATTTTGAGAGTTACCGCCGCCGTTCTGGCTGTCCTGTTGAACATCGACGGTAAATTCAGCGACTTGTACGCCCTGTTCAGATAAATTCATTCTAAGCTGGGTTAATTGGTCTTGAACTAATTGTCGGATTTGCTCAGTGCTTACTTTAATTGAAGCCTCCACGCCTGACGAACTTGAAGTCAGTTCCACGGAAATTCTTCCGAGCGCGGGAGGGTCAATTACGACGTTAGCTTTTTGAACTCCATCAGCGCGAATAAATCTCACGACGTTGACGAGG
>JAFSUP010000042.1 GCA_017445205.1 Synergistaceae bacterium | reverse complement strand
TTGGAAAGCGTCATCAGCAATAACTAATTCGACACCTTGAGATTTTAGAGCTTTAACGCCGTCCATACGGTGCCGCGCGACAGCTACAGGAACGTCAGGAAGTTTTTGAGATAATAATAACGGTTCGTCGCCAGTGATTGAACGTTCGCCTTCGCCGTTTCTAATTATCAAAACTTCGCTTGACTTTCCAGAATAGCCGCGCGTTACAATTCCGACTTTTATATTCTTTGAAAGCGCGAACTCGGCGAGCATTCTCACGAACGGAGTTTTATTAGTGCCGCCGTAAGTGAGATTCCCGACGCTGATTAATGGCAATGGCGGCTCTTCAGTTTTCAAAAATCCGTGAGCACGAAAAAAATTCATGACCGAGAGTGCCGCGCACATCAGCCACGCAACAGGAGTAAAAATCGCGCTAATTAAAAAATTTTTTTTTCGCCCTGTTACATAGAGCATGTAATTTTTAAGAAACGTCCCCATATTGCATTCTCCATAAATCGGCGTAAAGTCCTCCGGCGTTTATTAATTCATCATGAGTTCCAGCTTGAATAAAATTCCCGTCTTGTAAAACTAAAATTCGATCGGCTTCTCGAATTGTTGAAAGTCTGTGAGCTATCATTAATGACGTCCTGCCGCGCATAGCTTGATTAATCGCTTTCTGAACTTGACGTTCGACGGCTGTATCTAATGAACTTGTCGCTTCATCTAAAATTAAAATTCGCGGGTCTCGAATGACTGCGCGGGCTATTGCTATTCGTTGACGCTGACCGCCCGAAATCGTTACGCCGCGTTCACCGACTTCGGAATCGTATTTATCCGGGAGACTTTCAATAAATTCGCGAATGTCGGCAATTTCTGCTGCCTCGATAATTTTTTTAATGTCAACGTCGTGAAGACCGTACGCGATATTAAAAGCGATTGTGCCTTTCATCAAAACACACTCTTGAGGGACGATTCCAATTTGTTGACGAAGTTCTTTAAGATTAAATTCTCTGATGTCGTGGCCGTCAATTAAAATTCTTCCTGAAACAGGCTCATAAAATCTCGGAATTAAATCGGCGATTGTAGATTTTCCTGAACCAGTCGAGCCGACGATTGCAATTTTTTCTCCGGCTTTTATATCCAGATTTATATCTTTTAAGACTTCCTGATTATCTTCATAATTAAAATAGACGTGTTCAAATTTTATATTTCCTGAAATTTTTTTAGAAATTGTTCCGGCGTTGGATTCAGAATTTTCGATCGGGACTTCAAACATATCCGCGATTCTTTCGGCTGATGCCATTCCGCGCTGTAACGTCCCCATTTCGTTCATGATGCTGCGGATCGGCTGAACCATAAACGCTATATAGCCAATGAAAGAAATTAATTCGCCGGGCGTTAACGTTCCGTTGATGACGTTCTGACCACCGAACCAAAACACGACAGACAGCGCAGAAATCAAAAACACTTCGATGACACCCGCAAAAATTCCCTGCACTGACACAGCCTGAAGCAACGCGCGGTAATTTTCTTTGCTCGCCTTCGTAAATCTTTCTAGCTCTTCGTCTTCAGTCGCGAACGAACGCACAACACGAATCGCCGAGAACGCCTCTTGAGCAGTCGCTGTGATGTCGGCCAAGTGCTCTTGAACATTATGTCCGGCTCGTCGCAATTTTTTTGACGCGAAAGACAACAAGAACGCCACAATAGGCAGCACGAAAATTATTAAACAAGTAAGCCGCCAATTTATATAAAGTATGAACATGAACATACCTATGAATGTTACAAGATTGAACATTAAATCAATAAGCGTGCCTGTAACGATATTTTGCAAAATTGCGGCGTCATCAGTGATTCGGCTCATAAGCTCGCCAATTCGCGAAGAATAAATTTTTTTAAGGCTCATTCGCTGCATATGGTCGTAAAGGTCTATTCTGATGTCCATTACGACGGATTGCCCGGCCTCGTTCATGAAGTAACGCTGAAAATATGTCGTAACGGCCTTTAATCCAAAAATTAAAACCAAAGCCACGCAAATTAAATTCAGCATGAAAAAATTTTTTGAAATTAAAACGTCATCTACAACCGTTTTGAACATATACGGCGGCAAGACGTTCAAGCCCGACGAACACAGCATAAAGAACATCGCTAGCAATAATTTCAGCCAATGTTTTTTTGTATAACTCAACATAAACGCAAGCGGTGATTTTTTATTCATATATTAGCTTACCTTTCTTCAAAAGTTTGAAAATTTATCAAAAGTTGTATTTTTGCGCGGTTGCGTTACCCCCCCCCGAGAACCTCATCACATAATCTCGAAGCTGCTCCCGCTTCGCCTGACATTTTTAATAACTCTTCACGAGTAGCGGATAATTGTTCAGGGTTGCTCAAGTCTTTGAAAATTTCTTCCGCGGCATCTTCGGGCGTAACGTCTCCGTAAATTTCGTTGAGAATTTTTTTGTTCGCTGTTCTATTCGGCAACGAGATAAAACCGTTCCAACGATTTATAATTCTCATGGCTCCGGCGCGTCTGATTTTCATTCCGACTAGTGGAAGGTCAGCGAGCATTCCTAACAATCCCGGCACGGGAACAAATTTCAAAAATTTCTCCGGCGCAGCCACGAGTCCAGGAAGTCCGCAGTGCATAAGCTCAAAATTATTTGTGCCCGGCTGTGTGAAAGCGTAATCAGCATTCCTCATAGCTACTCCCGCGCCGCAACGTACGGGGTCAAGCCCGGCGGCTTTCCATTTTTAAATTCTGCTTCAGGCATAAGACGCGAAAATAAAGTTTTCACACGAACATCAGGAATTTTATTTTTTAAATGTGAATGTAAATCACAAAGCCATTCCAACGCCTCCGCACGAATTAAAGGACGGTTGCCCGGCAAAAACAAAACGCGCGGAGAATTTTCGATTTTTGGCCACGTAAACGGCGCTACGTCCATGCTTAAAGAATCTTTCACGAGATCGCCAATGGCCTTCACGTCCGAGATGTCATTAAAAATTTGCGACGGATAAGCGACCAAAATTTTTGCACCATGAATTTTTTTTGCGGCCCTGTAAGTGTAAATAGTCAATGGCGCACCAGAAGCTTTCGCCATTCTAAGACCGAGCGCGACATCTCCGCCAAGCTGAATTACAGCGTCCGTTTTTTCATTTATAATTTCTTGCCACGTTCTTAAAGTTCCCCACGGGCCTTCAAGTTTATCAACTCCGAAGAACGAAGCCGCGTCACGTTCATGACCGGAGGCAAACTGGCAAGGCAACAGCCACAATGAAATCGAATGACCTCTTTGTTTTAATTCAGCAACGACCGGACGCACCCAGCCCCATAATTCGCCGGGGCCATTTGTCAGAATCGTGATTTTCATTTTATAACTTCAACATCTCCATTAAGTTTTCAAATTTTAGGCTTGCGATTATTTTATTATATAAAATAAGAAGTTCTCGAAAAATTTTTCGAGAACTTCTTAACTCTAATTTATATTGAAGATTACGAAAGTAATAACAGAGAATTTTATTTATCTTTAAATGTCCCTTCTGTTCTTGCAACGATAACCGCCGAAGCCGCATCGCCCACAATGTTGGGAATTACGCGCCCCATGTTCAAAATTCTATCAATGCCCGCAAGGAGTCCGATAGCTTCCATAGGAAGATTCACAGATGAAAGAACTATCGTGAGCATTACGAGTCCCGAGCCGGGGATACCTGCCGTTCCGATTGATGCAAGTGTCGCCGTCAACATAATCATAACCTGTTGAGTAAAACTCAAATCTATTCCGAAAATTTGTGCCGTGAAAACGACCGCGACAGCTTCATAAATCGCCGTGCCGTTCATGTTCATGACTGCGCCGAACGGGATTACAAAATTTGCGGTCTCGTCATCAACCCCGATTTTCTTTGTGCATTCAAGATTTAACGGAATTGTCGCGACGCTTGAGCATGTAGCAAACACGAAGGCCATAGCCTCTTTCATTTCTCTTAAAAATTTGAACGGATTAACGCGGCCTATAACTCCGACCATGAGCCCCGCCTGTACGAATATCACATAAATAGCTCCGGCGATATACATTGCGGCTATAGCTTTTATATAAGGGATCAAAATTTCCGGGCCGTTTGAGCCGACTACGTTAGCCATAAGTCCGAAGACTCCGTAAGGCGTGAACTCAAGAACGATGTTTGTAATTTCTTTCATAGCTTCCTGACCGGCTCTGAAGATGTCAAGTAACGGTTTAGCAGGCTCGCCAATCTTCATTAAGGAGAAACCAAGAATTAACGCGAAGAAAATTATCTGCAACAAATTTTGCTTTGAAAGTGCTTCAAACGGATTCGACGGAATTATGTTAATAAGAGTATCAAGCATCGAAACTTCTTTTGCTGTCGAGACTGTCTGCACTGTCTGCTGTATTGTTACGCCTGTTCCGACACCAATTATATTTGAAGTAACTAGTCCAAGAACGATAGCTATAGCTGTTGAAAGTAAAAAGCAAAATACAGTTTTAACTCCCATTCGGCCAAGTTTCTTCCCGTCACCGACATCAGCCGCCGCACATACAAGCAAGCAAAGGACGAGCGGAGCTACTACCATTGTTAGCAATCGCGTTAATATAGTTCCAAGCGGGTTAAGAACTTTCGCGCCCGGCCCCCAGAATAGTCCGACAGCGATACCCAAAACGAAACCGATCATTATTCTTGTGAACAAACTCCAATTTTTCCACGGCTTAAAAATAAATCCCATGATTTATAATTCCTCCTGACTTAAAAATTTATTTTTGAGTTTTCTCTCTTTGTCCTGTTGGTAGCAGGCAAGGAGTTTTTATTTATACAAATCTGCAAACGTGATCGACTGCAATATCACTGAAGCCATATGCTTCGGCTTTTGTTAATTTTCCGTTGCAAACGTCATGAATGGCATCGAGGAGTTCGCGTCCCATTTCCTTATAAGTTTTTTCGCCGGAAATAATCGCGCTTAAATCTACGTCCATATTGTCTTCCATCATCTTGTAAGTTCTAGCGTTAGCCGTAACTTTCAAGACTGGCACAATGGCGTTGCCTGTCGGAGTTCCGCGCCCCGTCGTGAATATAACGGCGTTGCAGCCTCCCGCGACCATTGAAGTAACTGAAGAAATATCAAAGCCCGCTGTATCCATGACTACTGCGCCTTTCTTTGTCGGTCTTGCTGCCTGTTCAAGAACTTCGACTATAGGACGAGTGCCGCCCTTGCGAATACAACCTAAACTCTTTTCGTCGAGCGTTGAGAGTCCTCCGGCTTTGTTGCCCGGCGTTGGCTGTCCTGCTCTACAATCTTGTCCGGCGGCCTTAAGATGTTCTTCGTAATCTTTGCAAACTTGAATAATTTGATTATGAATTTCAGGAGTTGCGGCGCGTTTTGCAAGAACATGTTCGCCACCGATCCATTCGATTGACTCACTCATCATTGTTGAAGCTCCGAGATCGACAAGTAAGTCGCTTAATTCTCCAACCGCAGGATTGCTTGCGATACCTGACGTAGCGTCCGAGCCTCCGCACTCGATGCCCATGAGTAATTCAGAAATGTCGCAAAGTTCTTTTTGTTGCTTGCCTGCTTCAGCCGCCATCTCACGAGCCGCACGTACAGCCTTTTCGATTGTCTTCAATGTGCCGCCTTCTTCTTGAATTCCGAAAGAAACAACAGGCTTTGAAGTCATCTTTTGAATTTTCTCGCGCAGGAGTTTATGGCCGACAGTTTCACAGCCAAGACCGATGATGACAACGCCGTAAACGTTAGGATTGCAAGCGAAACCAGTTAAGACTTTCTGCGACATATCTGTATTTGCCTGAACGTCCGAACAGCCGGTATTAAAAACTATATTCACAGCTCCGCGAACCTGACTCGCTACTATTCTTGCTGACTCTGAACCGCAGACACACGTTGGAAGAATTAAAACATGATTACGAATCCCCGCGCGGCCTTCTTTACGCTTATATCCCCAGAACTGCATATTAATTCTCCTCCTTAACAAATTCGCTTTCATAATCTCGTGGAACGCTGTAAATATTTTTGTCCCAAACCCGATGGCCTTTAGCTACAGGCTCAAGAGTTTTGCCGATCATTTCGCCGTACTTGATAACCTCGTCGCCTTTTGCAAAATCTTTCAGAGCGATCTTGTGGCAGTATGGAATATCCTCTTCGGCTATGAAGCTCAAAACTTCGTCGCCTTTCCTGTAAAACACTTCCGCGCCTTTCGCGACTTCTTCAACGCAAGTTACAACGTTGTCGATATCGTCAATAATAAGAGCGTTGATTTTCAAATTTAATTACCCCTCTCAAATTTTTATTTTTCTTTCGCTGGATTTTCTTTATGGCCTTATGTTAATATGTTCAATACATAAATTCAAATTATAAAAATTTATATATCAATCAAAAAAATTTATCATGCAACAGGAACTCGAATATATTTACGAGATTTATAAGTCCGGAAGTTTTTCAAAGGCCGCAGAAAATTTATATATAACCCAACCCGCTTTGAGTATGGCTGTGAAGAAAATTGAAAGTGCTATTGGAATGTCGTTGTTTGATCGTGCGACAAGACCATTGCAACTGACGGAGGCCGGGAAAATTTATATTGAGTCAATCGAAAAATTTTTAGCTCTTGAAGAAGATATGAACAACAAAATTCATGACATTCGAGAATTAAAATCAGGCAATCTCTGTATAGGCGGCTCACATTATATTAATGCTTACGTTTTGCCCGAAGCTCTGGCAAAATATAGCGCTTTATATCCCGGCATAAAAATTGATTTAATCGAAGCAAGCTCCGCTGTCCTTGCCGAGATGCTCAATGAAAGAATCATAGATTTAACTTTCTCATGCAACGATGAGTTAATAGCAAAGTTTGAACATTACCCGGCTTTTCATGATTATATTTTGTTGGCGGTATCGCCTTTGAGATTAAATCTTCCATGCGCGCTATCGTCCGAAGATATTAAAAACAATAGACATCTAAAATCTAATTGTCCTTCGCTTCCTTTAGAAAAATTAAAAAATCTTGAATATGTAATTCTATCTGAAGGAAATAATTTGCATGATAGAGCCATAAAAATTTTTGAGGCCGCCGGACTCGATAATCCCAAAATAAAAATAGAAATTTCACAGCTTGCGACTTCGTATCATTTAGCGCGAGTAAATTTTGCGGCTACGTTTATAAGCGACCGAATTATTTTGAGTCAGCCGACCGAACACAAACTAAATTTTTATAAAATCAATTTGCCTGTAACAAAACGATTATTTTTTGCAGTGCTTCCCAAGCGCGAATATACTTCAAAGGCTGTGAAAACTTTCATAGAGCTTCAATATCTTCATTAGTAATTATCTTCATTAATTTTTCAAAATCTCGAATTATTATTAACAATAAATTAAAATTAAAGTCAGACAAAATTTTTAACGAGATTTTATATATCGCAAAATTCAGGGAGGAACGGTGATATAAAATGAAGAAAAAATTTTTCGCAGGTTTAGTTTTGGCTGTAATGTTTTGTAGCGCAGCCGCAGCTTCAGATTGGACGAGTTATTTTCAAGTTGACTGGCAAGAAGTCGGCGATTATGTTTCGGAATTTTTCGGCAAAAATGAAAATGAAAGTGTAGCGTCTGATGAGATTTTGCCGCAACATATCGCTTCAGATTGGGACAGTCTTACAGAAAATTTAACCGACGCTTTGAAACTGCGTGACAAAAACGAAAGTCTTCCAAAAAAATCTTGGATTCCCTTCAAAGAAGATCAAGAAAGTAACGCCCAAAAAATTAATAAACTTCTCGACGCGGCTATGAAAATTTTAGTCAACGGTGAAGCGGGCAACATGCGACGCGAGGCCGGGGAGTTGCGCGAAAATCTCATGAGGCAGCGTGAAGAACTCGACGCACTTCGCAACAGACGAATAAACGCGCCTGAAAGTTCGTATATGTTCTGGAAAATGACGCGTGAGAAGGCCGACAAAAAAATTTCTGAACTTGAAAACGAAATTAAAAATTCTGAAGTTCGTCTTCAAACTATAAACGCCGAACTCACGGACGCTTTGAAGGCAATCGGACTCGAGCTTGACGAATCACAGACGGAGATTTTATTAAATTCTGTTACCGGCGACGACTTATTGAAGAACACAATAATTTTTTCAAATGTCAAAGCCGTCGTTGCAAAACTCGAAGCACTTTCTCAAAACGAAACTAATAGCCTCGAAATCACAAGACGCTATACGGGCATGTACTTGGTGCTGAACGATCTTTTAATTTTGACACAAGAAGAGCTTGTGAAAAAAATCGACGGCGAGTATAAGCCAAAATTAAATTTAATAATCGCCGAAGCTCAAAACTTACGCAAGGACGCTATGGCCAAGAGCAATAATAACGCTTACACCGTCGAACAAAGAAAATCTTTCGCGGCGAATGCAAAATCTAACGAGATGACCGTACAAGTCGCCAATCTTTACGGCGAATTATTAAACGCGCAACGCGCAAGCACGCAGAAAAGTATCAAGAGCATGAAATTAAATCGCGACCTCGCTGAAAACACTTACAGAACTGTCAGAAGTTCAGGAGAATTGCGCGGGCTGATTCATTCGGGCTTGAGGCTGTTCGATTCGATTGACGGCTTAACGATGCCGGAGCTGAAAATTTTTGAGAGCGAAGTTATGCGGCTTGAGTTTGAAGAAATCGATCGACGACTTAGAAAATAAAAATAAAATTATTAAAAGGCCCCCTGTGATTCAGGGGGTTGTTGTTTATTTCGAAGCATTAAGATTTAGTTTAGCGTTATTTTCTTCAATGAGGCGTCGGACGTCGTCAAGAGTTATAGATGGCTTGCGTTCCAGTTTTACCCATTCCCTTATAACAGGGGCGGCAGCTACAAGAGTGATCAACAACGTAAGCCAACCTATTCCCCAACCAAGGACTGTTGCCCAAGTATTAATGCTATATTCGAGTTTCTTCTCAACATCAGTGATTTTTTCGTTAAGGTTTTTATCAACCGCGTCGATTTTTTCATTGAGATTAGTTTCGACTGCGGTGATTTTCTCGTTAAGATTAGTTTCGACTCCTGTGATTTTTTCATTAAGAGACGTTATTTTCTCATTGAGATTAGTTTCGACTCCTGTGATTTTTTCATTAAGAGACGTTATTTTCTCATTGAGATTTGTTTCGACAGCCGTTAATCTTTGATCAACGGCTGTTATTTTCGCATCGAGTCTTTGTTCAAGAAGTCTCATCTCTCCCTTTATCTCATTCCCGAGCGATTGAATTTCAGTGTGGAGCCTCGTAAAAAGCAGTTCCATCTTAGCATCAAAGACATCTTGGCGGACATAAACATCTTCGCTCGTTGCCGCTGAAACGCTTGACACAAAAATAAAAATTAATGCCAGTGTAAAAAAGAATTTTTTCATGTTGCTCACTCCTTAATTAAAAAATTTCTCGAAGCCATGAAAGACCTCGAGAAAAATTTTATCTTAATTTCAAATTTAACGAAATTTAATTAAATGTTCTCGCCAAATTTTACATTTTCATAATCGTCGCTGTTCGTGAGAAGCAACACGACTGTATCAGGGTGGCCCGCCGCTTTGATTTTCTCGCGGTCGAACTTCATGAGCTTCTGGCCCTTCTTGACCTTGTCGCCCTCTTTCACGAAGTCTTCAAAGCCATCGCCCTTCATTTCTACGGTGTCAACGCCGACGTGAATTAAAACTTCCATGTCGTTTTCGCCGCTGATCCCGATTGCGTGCTTACTCTCTGCAACAGAAGAAATTTCTCCGTCGATTGGAGCGTAAACAAATTCGTCTTCGGGCTGAATGCCTACGCCTTGTCCTAAAGTTCCCGCTGCGAATGTCGGGTCGGGAATTTCAGTGTAAGGAATGACTTTGCCAGCTGTGCACTGCGCTATTTCGCCGGCTGATGAGCTAATGACGGTTCCGAACTCAATAGCCTGCGCAGGCTCTTCGGCTTTGATTTCCGCGGGAGCCGCTTCAGCTTCTTCTTCTTTCCACATGATCCAAGAAAGAATAAACGCAATGCCGCCGGATATTGCAAGCAAGATTGAGTATTGAACAGGCTGCTGAATCGTCAAGTAGCCGGGGATTCCTGTAACTCCATAGGCTGCCGCGCCGATTCCTGAGAACGCGCCATAGAAAGCTCCGACTGTGCCGCCGATCATGCCCGCTATAATCGGCTTGAAAAATCTCAAGTTAATACCGAAAATCGCCGGCTCTGTAATTCCGAGTGCCGCTGATAATGAGGACGGGATAGCTACAACTTTCGTGCGCTGTTGACGAGCTTTGAAACCGACTGCCAAGCACGCGCCGAACTGTGCGAAGTTTGCCGCTGAAGCGATGGGCATCCATGTGTTCAAACCGCCTTCAACCGAAAGCATTCCGGCCTCGATAACGTTATACATATGGTGAAGTCCCATAACGACTGTCCACGGATAAATCGCTCCCATAACCGCCGAGCCGATAGGATTCTTAACGAGTATCTGCGCGCCGGCAAGTACCCACGTCTCAAGCTGAGAGAAAATCGGCCCAATGATTGTGAATGTCAAGAACGTTGTTAATAAAACCGTCGTGAACGGGACTACAAACAAGTCGATCATTTCCGGCGTGTGCTTGTGCAGCCACTTCTCAATCGTGCACATCAACCACACCGCTATAATGACCGGGATAACGTGCCCTTGATAACCGACCTTCATAACTCGGACGACAAAATTAAGGAGCGTAAATTCCCAAACTTTCGGTGCAACAGTTCCGACTGCCCACGCGTTGAGCAAGTTCGAGTGAATCATAGCTAAGCCGATGACAGCGCCGAGGAAAGTGTTTCCGCCGAAGACTCTCGCTGCCGAGATTGCGACGATAACTGGTAAGTAAGCAAACGCAGTGTTCGCGACCATGTCTAAGAAGTCGTACCACGAAGTCTGTGCGAACTCCGGATAAACTTTGCCCATCGCTTCGACAAAGCCCATCATAAGGCCCGACGCAACGATAGCCGGCAAAATCGGAACAAAAACGTCGCCGATAGCCTTCAAAATTCTCTTCCAGACTGGTTGCCCCGCAGCCGCCGCGGCCTTGACGTCGTCTTTTGTGGCTTCGGTCATGCCGGTAACGCTCAAAAATTCCGCGTAAACTTTGTTGACCGTGCCTGTGCCGATGATTAATTGAAGTTGTCCGTTGTTCTCGAACATGCCTTTGACGCCGTCAACGTTTTCGAGCGCGGCCTTGTTGACCTTGCCGTTGTCTTTGATGACGAGTCTTAAACGTGTAGCACAGTGAGCAGCTTGGACGATATTTTCACGTCCGCCAATGTGGGAGACAATTTCCTCCGCGCATTTTCTGTAATCCAATGCCATTTAATAAAACCTCCTGAAAATTAAACTAAATTTAATCTTGCAAACGCTTGGGCTAGTCCGTCTCGTTCAACCGGCGGGCACACCATATCGGAAATTTCTTTTAATTTTTCCGAGCCGTTTGCCATACAGACGCTATAGCCTACAGTCTGTATCATCTCTAAATCGTTCATACTGTCGCCGAAGCCTACAGTATCTTTAATCGGGACGTTATATTTTTCGCAAATAATTTTTACGCCGAGTCCCTTGTTAAATTCTTTGTTGATCATTTCGCCATTTATGCACTTGGCTGGGGCTTTGATTTCCTGAAGAACGAAATTAAATTCGTTGCCTAAAGCTGAAATTGCTTCATCAAGTTGCGACATATCCAGACACATAATTACGACTTTATAAATCGGTGAACCGTCATACTCGCTCATGGGTCTGATGCCGAGATTGGAAGAGAGAGCTTTGCGCCATCGTTCGATTTCACTGTTGCCTTCGCCTTGAGAGCTCAAGAACTCGCCGAGATTCTCATCGCCCCACGAACCCGTAATAGCTTCGATTGTGCAGAAGACGCCGTTCTTGTGAAGAATTTTTAGAGCTGTGTCGCGTTGCTCGTCTGTCATTGGGTGATCATATAAAACTTCGTCGTATTTTTCGCCGACAGCTACATAACCGCCGCCGCACGATATAAAACCATCAAACTGATATTTTAATAAAGGCTTCAGCATATCGGGATTGCGGCCGGTGCATAAAAAAATTTTATGTCCTTTAGCACGAGCCTTGTTAATTGCTTCTACGGCAGTATGAGGAGGTATATTTTCGCCCGGAACCGTCAATGTTCCGTCAATGTCAACAAAAATTAATTTCAATCTGGAAAACCCCTTTTAATTTTTAAATTACAGGCTTTATTGGTCGAAAATTTTATGAATGTAGAGATTATAATACAAAAAAATTAATTCGGATTAAGTAGGAATGAGGAATTAGAAAAATGAAAAATAAATCTCATCAAATTGACATGCTTCACGGATCATTATTAGATAAAATTTTAATTTTTGCGATGCCGCTCGCGTTTAGCATGGTCTTGCAACAACTTTTTAATTCTGCTGATGTCGCTGTAGTCGGTCGCTTCGACAGTCCGCAAGCTATGGCCGCCGTCGGTAGCAACGGTGCCGCGATAAATTTAATGGTAAATTTGTTCGTGGGTTTGTCGATCGGTGCTAATGTCGTCGTGGCGAAGTACATCGGCAAAAACGAATTTTCAAAAATTCACGATGCTGTTCACACTTCGATTTCGATAGCTTTGATAAGCAGCGTTCTGCTTTTAATTTGGGGCTTGAGTGTCGCTCGGCCGCTTTTGACGCTCATGAACACGCCCGCAGATATTATAGATTTGGCTGTAGTTTATTTCAGAATTTATTTTTTAGGAATGCCGTTTATCATGCTTTATAATTTCGGCTCGGCAATTCTGCGAAGCAAAGGCGACAGCAACCGGCCGTTATGGTCATTAGCGATCGGCGGGGTCGTGAACGTTATCTTAAATTTAATTTTCGTGATTGGCTTCAAACTTAGTGTCGTCGGTGTAGCGATTGCCACGGTGATTTCAAATGTCGTGAGTGCGTCAATGATAGTTTATTTTTTGATTCGCGAAGAAGCTCCCTTCAAATTTAATTTCAAAGAGCTGACCTTAAAAAAAATTTATGCCGTTCAAATTTTAAAAATCGGACTTCCGGCGGGACTTCAAGGAATGTTATTTTCGATTTCAAACGTAACGATTCAAACGGCGATTAACTCACTCGGCTCTTACGCTTCGGCGGGGAGCGCAGCAGCTTTGAATTTCGATTTCCTGACTTATTATTTTGTGGCAGCATTTACGCAAGCGGCGGTTACGTTCACGTCACAGAACTTCAGCGCGGGAAATTTTGAACGTTGCAAGAAAGTTTTTAATCTCACGATGCTGGCAGGCTTAGCAACAACAGGCACGGCTTGTTTAATTTGCGCGGTGTGGCGAACAGGGATTTTAAGTCTTTACACCGTCAATCCCGAAGTTTTGAGTTACGCCGAAATCAGAATGTTACACGCGGTGGCGTTTTTGTGGATGTGCAATATTTATGAAGTCCCCGGAGGAGTTTTGCGCGGCATGGGCTATTCGACATTGCCGACCGTGATAATTTTGCTTGGCTGCTGCGTCTTAAGAATTATTTGGGTTTATACGGTCTTCGCATTTTATAAAGACTTTGCGATTTTAATGAATGTCTACCCGGTTTCATGGGCTATAACTAGCGTCGCAACTTTGATAGCATATTTTTATATTCGTCGTCGGACGCATTTTAAAATAATCTAAATCAAACGGAGGTGTTTTTAAATGAAGAAAAAAATAGGATTTATAGGCGTTGGACTAATGGGAAAGCCTATTGTGAAAAATCTAGTGAAGCTGGGCTTCGACGTTCACATATATGCGCGCTCCATCATGAAAGTATATGACGTAATCAGCAACGGCGCGAGATTTTATAATTCAATCAGCGACTGCCTCAAAGAATGCAGCACGATTATCACCGTGTTAGGAATTCCGAAGGACGTTGAGGAAGTTTATTTTGCTAGCGGAGGAGTTCTGGATAGCGCCATGCCAGGAGCTTATATAATCGACATGACCGCGACAAGTCCTAAATTAGCAAAAATGATTAATAACGAGTGCTCAAAACGCGGCCTTCATTTTCTTGATGCGCCTGTAACCGGCGGGGTTTTGGCAGCCAAGAACGCGCGACTTTCAATCATGGTTGGCGGCGCTGAAGCAGATTATAAGTCTTGCCTCCCGTTGTTCAGGGCAATGGGCACAAATATTAATTACATGGGCGAGGCTGGAATGGGCCAACAGGCGAAACTTGCTAACCAAATAATTTTAGCCGGAACTATCGCGGGAGTTTGCGAAGGAATGGCTTATGCGAAGTCGAAAGGGCTTGACCTCCCGAAATTTTTGCGTGCCGCATCGACGGGAGGCGCTTCGAGTAAACAACTTGACACGGCAGCGCCTCAAATTTTGGATCGAGATTTCGCGCCGGGATTTTCAATAAAATATTTTATTAAAGACATGTTGCTGGCTCTCGACGAATCGCGAAAAGAAAATTTAGATTTAGATATTCTTTCGACAGTTTTAAGCCAATATAAAAAATTAGAATCAATAGGCTTAGCCGATGACGGCATTCAGAGTTTAATAAAATACTACGACAAATGAGAAAACTCACTTTGCGACGAAGTTTTTGAAAATAAATTTGTCGAGTCTTTTTGTAATCTAGCGGCAAGCATTGTATTTCGTTGTACAATTTTATTATTTTTGACAGCGTAAAACAGTGCTCGCTTCTCGCCAATTATAATTAATCCCTTCTTAGCTCTTGTTACGCCGGTGTATAAAAGATTTCTTTGCAACATTATGAAATGCGACATCATAATCGGCATGACGACGTAAGAAAACTCGCTACCTTGTGATTTATGAATAGTAGTTGCATATGCTAGTACAATCTCATCAAGATCGATAGAGTTATATTTTACAAATTTCTCGTCGTCAAATTCCACAGTTACATCAAGAGTTTCTTTGTCTATTGCGGTGATAAATCCGATGTCGCCATTAAATACACCTTTTTCATAATTATTGCGAATTTGCATTACTTTATCATTAACGCGATATTCAGTAAAACCATGTTTCAAGGCAAGACCTTCAGGATTCAAAGCATTTTGAAGCATTTTATTTAGTGTCTCTGTACCAATAGGCCCGCGCCTCATAGGCGTAAGAACTTGTATATCATCAGGTGAAATTGTATTGTCGCGAGGTAAAATTTTTGAGCAAAGTTCGACAATCTGAAGCGCTGCTTTCTCGGCGTCATCGTTATCGAGAAAAATAAAATCCGAATTATTATCAGGAAGTTCCAAATATCCACCGTTATTAATTTTGTGAGCATTTCTTACAATTAAACTGGATTGAGCTTGACGAAAAATTCTATTAAGTTTAATATATGGAACCGCTCCAGAGCTAAGAACATCAGCAAGAACTTTACCAGGGCCAACACTTGGAAGCTGATCAACATCGCCAACTAGTATAAGCGTCATGTTAGGCGGAATTGCCTTCAATAGGCTATTCATCAATAAAATGTCAATCATAGAACATTCATCAACGATCAATACATCGCCTTTCAAAGGATTGTCCTCGTTTTTATTAAAACCAGCTGGCGGAACGGCTTCAAGAAGTCTATGAATCGTTTTTGCTTTCATACCTGTAACTTCGGACATTCGTTTAGCTGCTCTTCCTGTTGGTGCTGCAAGTAAAATTTTCGCGCCTATCTCTCTGTAAGCGTTGATTATACCTTTAGTTGTGGTCGTTTTTCCTGTACCAGGGCCGCCTGTTAATACCAAAACTTTATTATCAATAGCTGCTTGTATAGCTTGAAGTTGTATTGTATCGTAATGGATTGGCTTTTCATCAGTCATAATCCATTCATTTATTCTAATGCCTTCAAAATAGCCGTTACGTTCAGTGTCCAAAAGTCTAAGCAAGCGATTAGCTGTTCCAACTTCTGAATAATAATACATTGGGAGATAGTACGCGCTGCCACTTTGATTTTCATCTTCGCCAGCTAATCTTTCACGGATTAAATCGCGTTGTTTAACCATTTTTTCTAAAGCATCTTCGACGAATGACGAATTTACACCCAATAATTCCGAAGCATCTTTTACTAAGTCAGAACGAATAGCGAAACAGTGCCCTTCATCAGTTGAATACTTGTTTAGAGTGTATAAAATCCCGCTCCTGATTCTTTCGTAATTTTCAAGTTTGAAGCCCATTTTCAGCGCTATTTGATCAGCTTTTTTGAATCCAACCCCCCAAATATCATCAGCCAATTTGTATGGATTAGAGCTAACAACAGAAATGGAATCAGGGCCATAATAATTGTAAATCTTTGTAGCTAAATTCGTTGTAACATCATAACTTTGAAGCGCTACCATGATTCTATTAATTTCTCTGTTAGCGTTCCAACTTTCTTTAATCATTGCAAGTTTTTTTACACCAATTCCGTGAATTTCAGATAGCCGATCAGGGTCGTTATCAAGGATTTCAAGCGTTTTCTCACCAAAATGATCCACAATTTTTTCTGCGTAAGATTCTCTAATGCCTTTTATACGTCCGCCGCCAAGATATTTTTTTATTCCGTCAAGTGTTGTGGGGAGTAATTCCTCATATTTTTCAAAAATAAATTGTTTACCATATTTTGGGTGATTTCCCCATCTTCCGTAAAAATTAAAAGTTTCTCCGATCTCAACATCTGGCATATATCCGACTACAGTTATAATATTTGAAAAGTCATCAGAACTGCATTTAAGGACAGAATAACCGTCGTCATCGTTTCTAAAAGTTATACGCTCGACCTCACATTGAAGTTTATCCATTTGTATTTTTCCTCTCGAAGATTTCGCGCAGACTTTCTGAATATGGAGGCCGCGCAATGCCGTATTCTGTAACGATTCCTGCAATTAATTCATTACTTACAACATCAAAGGCTGGATTATACACTTTAACTTTTTCAGGAGCCATTCTTTTTTTGTACCACATTTCTGTAATTTCTTCAGATGGACGCTCCTCAATAGTTATATCTGCGCCGTTTTTTATGTTCATGTCGATTGAAGACGTCGGCGCAAAAACATAAAACGGAATTTTGTAATATTGTGCTAAAATTGCAAGTCCTGAAGTTCCAATCTTGTTACACGAATCGCCGTTAGCGGCTATCCTATCTGCTCCCACGAAAACAGCATTGACCCAACCATTTTTCATAACTTGCGAAGCCATATTATCGCAGATTAAAGTTGTATCTACACCATCAGCAATTAATTCAAAAGTTGAAAGCCGCGCTCCTTGAAGTAATGGTCTTGTTTCATCGCAATAAACATGAAAGTTCATACCGCGTTCACGGCCTAAATGAATCGGCGCTAATGCAGTTCCATATTTTGAAGTTGCAAGTTGTCCGGCGTTGCAATGAGTTAAAATTCCGTCGCCATCTTTAATCAAAGTCAAACCTAATTCACCAATTTTGCGACACATTTGAGTATCTTCATCTTTGATTTTAATTGCCTCGTTTTTCAGCAGCGTTTTAATTTCAGAAATTTCAATTTCACGATTATCGAGGGCTATTTTTTCCATTCTGTTCAAAGCCCAAGATAAATTTACAGCAGTCGGACGCGCCGAATTTAAGTATTCTTTAGCAGCATGAAATTTTTCAAAAAAGCTTTCGAAGTCGTTGACATCTATGTTCAATGCTGCAAGATATGAACCAAATGCCGCCGCTATACCAATCGCAGGGGCTCCTCGAACTTGTAATTTGTAAATAGCGTTCCAAATATCATGAATATCTTGTAATTCAAGAAATTCAATCTCGCAGGGCAATTTCGTTTGGTCAAGCAGTCGCAACAAATTTTTATCTTCATCAAGAGCCACAGATTCAAATTTTAGAATGTCCATCTTGTATTTATATTCGTGTTACACCGGTTTTTCTTGCGGCTTCGGGGCCAATATCTCCAAGTCCTAAGACCGCGCTTCCGTCCGTTACAACGAGACAAAGATCATGACGGCGCGTAAGTTCGTAGCTTTTACTAACATCATTTTGAATCACCAGGCACGGTTCAGCAACGCCGGGCGTGTAAGCAAGTGAAAAATTTTCTTTTGTTGCTACGGGCACGGCAGCGACGACTTCAATTTTAGCTTTCCATTTTTCGTGAAGCCTTAAAGATTCTTTTGCGTAATCCAAAAATCGCATCTCCTAATTTTTTATTAAAAATTTTTTTAGATTATAAACAAAACTTTAATATTTCTCTATATGTAAGTATGTTATAATTCCCTCGCGTTATTTATTTTAGAATTATTGAGAGAGGAGTATCTTCACACAAATGAAAAAGGGAACGTTTCAGCCCCATGTGTTACCCAGAAAACGCAAGATAGGATTCTTAGCCCGTTCGGCTTCACCGTCGGGACGCAAAGTTCTTCGCAACAGAAGACGCAAAGGACGCAAGTGCCTCACTCGTGTCTGATATTATCAGGCTTCGGAAAGGCTGGGAATTTGATTTAATATTCCGCACCGGTGTTCGTATAAACGGGGATCTGGTGCGGTTATTGTATTTGAAAGAAGACGCTCTCGACATAAAATTTGGTTGCGCAGTCGGGAAACGTTTAGGGAAAGCTCACGTTCGCAACAGAGGCAGAAGAATCCTTCGTGCGGCTTTTGTTCAGTTTGAAAAAAAATTAATTCCCGGTCTTCGCATAGTCCTGACGTTAAAAGAAGACGGCCTTGACGCTAAAACTCAGGACATCGCAGAAGAGCTTGAAAAATTATTCAGACGCAAAAAATTATTTGCAGCGCAAAAAATCTAATTATGCTTTCCCGCCTCGCAGTAGTTTTAATCCGAATGTATCAGCTTTTAATTTCGCCGTATCTTGGCAAAAACTGCCGCTTTTATCCCACTTGTTCAAATTACGCTTTGCAAGTTTATCAAGACTGGGGATTTTTTCGCGGCTCGTGGCTGACGTTCAAACGAATTTTAAAATGCGGGCCGTGGAATCCCGGCGGCTATGACCCTCCGCCCAAAAAATTTTAAGAGGTGAAAATAAAAATATGTGGGAACAGGCTAAATCTCTCCTGCGCGCTCTGCTTGAACTTATTCATAACTCGATGACAAGTATCGGAATCGGAAGCAACTTCGCGTGGGGACTTGCAATAATAGTTTTAACGCTACTCGTTCGCGCCGCTATGCACCCGCTGACGCAAAAACAGATGGTCAGTATGCAAAAGATGCAGAAGCTTCAGCCTATGATGAAAGTTTTGCAGGACAAGTACGCCGACGATCAAGAAACTTTGAATCGCGAAATGCAGGCGTTATATAAAGAAAATAAAGTAAACCCGGCGAGCGGTTGTCTTCCATTATTAATTCAGTTGCCGATCTTCATTTTGCTTTACGGTGTTCTCTATGACTTAACTAAACGCGCCGACTTCACGGACGTTACATTCTTGGGCGTAAATCTTGGCGGCAGTGTCTTAACAACCGTTGCGGACGCACTGAATCTTGTTGACGAAGCCGGCGTAAGAATCCCGAACGAGCAATTAGGATTCGTGATGGTGTTCTTCTCATCATTCACGAACTTGGGACTTTTGTTCTCAAATATCGGAATGTGGATTTTTAATTTCATCTTGCTGATTTTGATCGCGTGGCTCACGTGGTATCAACAGCACCTTAGTAGCACAGGCAATCCGCAAATGGCTATGATGGCGTGGTTTATGCCGTTGTTCTTGACGTTCATATGCTTCGGACTGCCTGGGGGAGTGCTCTTATATTGGGGCATATCGTCGCTAATGGGTATAATTCATCAGGTTAGAGTTTCTCGAAAGACAAGCGAGGAAATGAAAACTAAACCTGTTTTATATCAAGAGAAACCTAAAAAACAGCAGTAAGGAGTGATTTAACTCCCGTTAAATTTAGAGGTGAGATTTATAAATTGATTTATGAACAAAAAATTACGGTCGAGGCTTCAAGCGTCGAAGAAGCTCTTGCGGATATTTCTAAACGTTGGCAGATACCTTCAGAGAAACTTCAAGCGCAGATCGTCAGTGAGGAGCGGAAAGGTTTTCTAGGTCTTGGCGGAAAGACTTTTAAAATCGAAATCACTGTTCCTACAACAGAAACGAAAACAGAAAATTCTCCCGCGGCCGTCGAAAAAAAGATTAAAGCTGACGCTGCGGAAGATTCAATCGAAGCCAAGCAATCTGCAAAACAGACGTTAGCTACGAAATTGCTTGCGCATGGCGCGGACTTCGTCAACGAAACTTTGAAACTCATGGAATTCAAAGCCGAAGCCGTTGTTTCAGAGGACGCCAAAAATACTCTCAATATTCAGGGCGAAGATGCTTCTGATTATGTCGTAGGACGTTATGGCGACGCATTGCGAAGTATGGAATATCTTGTGAATCTTTCTTTGCGAGATCCAAAATTTGAGCCACGAATTAAAGTTGATAGCTGCGGTTATCGAGATCGAAGAACGAAGAGCCTTGAACGTCTTGCAGAAGCGACAGCACGACAAGCTACAAAATATGGCCGTCCCGTCAGGCTCGAACCGATGGCAAGTTGGGAACGTTGGGTGATTCACACAACTTTGAAGGACAGAGATGATATTACCACCGAATCTGTAGGCGAAGCACCTTTTAGAAAAGTCGTGATTATGCCCAAGTATGACCCCAATCGCGATGGTGAAGCCGGCCCCGCTACAATGCGAATTCGTGCTAGACGTGAAAGGGTGGTTTCGCAACCGATTAGGCGACCCTCAAACGAAGGACGTAGGCGAAGGCCAAGACGTTCGGACCGCGACAAATAAAATAATTTTTAATTTTTAACTTCTGGACAAATTTGTCCAGAAGTTTTTTTAATATCCCGGAACGTAGGTAAGGCCACGAACGTTCACAGTATCGAGTTCGTAAAAATTTCGATTACGAACTTCAACTATGAAAACGTTGCGTGAGTCCGGTCTATGAAGAGCCGGGCTAATATTAAGAACTTGATTTCCAAACGGAATAGATTGAGTTCTGGCAAGATTATTTAATAATGAGTTTCGCGGCATGTCATCGACGGGTTGCGGCATAAGAGCGACAGCGCGTTTGAACCATTCGTAAAGAGCAACGGCACGCCCTGCGGCGACATTGTCTTCAATCTGCATAGCGCGCGTGCGCCACAACATTCGCTTTGTTTCAATGAAGCCGCCTAGCGAAGGTAACATGATATTTTGATCCGCAAAAACCATTCCGCGGCATGAAAGATAAATTTTTTCAGGCTCGGCGCAATTCCATAATTGCCAAGACGACTTGAGCCTCATGAAATTTCGCCAAATTTCCCGCGCCCCCATGCTGCCCATGAACGAAATCACCACGCCCGCTTTTTCGCCTTCAAAACTTTCGATTTCTTCAGACATCATAGCGTACGAATCACGAACTGAAGCATCGGCCCAATATGGCATAGGCATAAAGCCCTCATGATCGAGCATGTTGTAACAAATCTTTGCTTCGCGTTCTTGATTAATCGTGAAACGTGCCGCCGCAAGAGCTATTCTCTTTTCTTTTTCGAAAATCTTTGTCGCGTATTGAGAGAACGCCGCGCATCTGTAATCACGATAAAGTTCTAGGGCAAAGATATTGCTAATCGGTCGGCCGCCGCGGTCTATTAAAACGTCTTCGCCGCCCGCAAGCATAAGCGGGATATTTCGCCCCGCGAATCTCGATACTAAAATTCTGTCGGCCTCCGAAGACATTGTGAAACTCATCACGGCCACTGTATGAGGGTCTAAATTAAATTTTATGTCGCGTGCCGGAAGCTCGCTGCCTTCAGGATTGTCTAAAAAAATAAATTTAACGTCGTGCCCGCCAATTCCCGAACTACTTTCAGAAATTTCGCGTTCGCACCACGTCAACGCCGTACGAATAGTCTTCCCCGGTTCAATCTCCCAACCTCCAATCGGAGGTACGATTAAGACGTTCCACACCCAGTCATGATGAACTTGCGGACTTAACTGAGCGCAGAACGCCTCTTTGAGATTGAACAAGCATAAAAAAATTACGATGAACGCAAAAATTTTACGCATGAAATTTCGATTACAAATTAAAAATTAAAATTTTTATTTCTTTCTTGAGAGTTGCTGAATAACGTCTTGAGTAATGTCAACGCCACCGATTAAAACTACGAATTTATCAAGAACGAGCGTCAATTTTTTCTTCACGGCGACTTCACGGACAGCCTGCTCACAATCGCGATAAATCGGAGCCATTAATTTCTGTTCTTCCTGAGCAAGCTCCATGCGCTTGGCCTGAACGGCTTGAGCTTTCTTCGCTGTGTCTGTTTCTTTATCAGCTGCGGCCTTGGCTTCGTTTTCTTTCTGGCGCGCTATGTCTGCTAATTTCTGACGAGCGGCTGCAAGTCCGGGGTGATTGTTGAGAATTTCTCCGCGATCAACAACTCCGACTGAATCCGCGTTGGCTGTCTGTGCTGCGGGTGTGGCGGCGGGCTTGGCCTTTGATGCGGCTGAAGCGGCTACCGTGAGGCTCATTACGAATGATAAAGCGATGACGAGTAACATTATTTTCTTAAATGACATTATAAAAAATTCCTCCTAAAGATGTTAATAACAAGTTAAAAAATTTTCAGTGCATTCTAGCATTCTGTTTTTGATGAAGAAATCACAAATTTTACGCAATTTCCGCTGATTTCGCACTAGGCTTTGAAATTATATTACGTTTTTCAAGAATTTTCATTAACGGCACGCCGACAAGATAACACGCTCCGGCTTCGCCAAGTCCGACATAGAAGCACGTTGCCAACAACGGGACTTCGATTAAAAAGTGAAGTTCTGCGCCGATAATTACAGCGTTCCAGAGGACAGGCCATAGAGCCGCGACGAAAATATTTTTTGATTTCATCGTGAGAAACGCCGCCAGCAACGTCGCAAGCGATCCGAAAAACATATCCGTGAATCCAAAGCCGCCGAAAAAATTTGCAAAGACACAGCCGATAGTCAGCCCTGGGATCGCATCGGGAAAATAAAACGGTAGCAAAGTCAAAGCTTCTGAAACTCGAAACTGAACGGGGCCATACGAGATTGGCGCAAGAGCGATCGTCAACGACGCATAAAGAGCCGCGATTAAAGCCCCGCGCGCAAGTTGTTTAGTGTAATTATAAATTTTTGATTCTCTCCTTAAAATTTTTTTCGTGCGAAATAATATCATAGTTCTAAGAGAGTTTTGACTGACGATTGCGCGGGCAAAGTGTTTCTTTCCCAGAATACTCCGTTTGTATAACCTTGAATTTTTTTATTCGTATCGGCCATTTCGAGCCGCTGTTCAGCCCACACGCAATACTGTTTTTCAAATTCGATACTTATGTAATGACGGCCAAGTTTTTTAGCAACTACGCTTGTAGTGCCGGAGCCAAGAAAAGGATCGAGAATTATATCGCACGGATTTGAACTTGCAAGAATGATTTTGGCATTTAAGCGAAGTGTTAATAGTTTTATTGCGCAAGTTATAATATCTCCTTAAAAAATTTCTAATTCCACACTGTAATATTAAATTCTTTTCTTAATAAGCTCATCGACTGAAAAATTTTCTCGACAGGCTCAAGCGATTCTGTATTAATACGAAGCGGTTCAGTTACTTCTCCTGAATCCATAACGAAAATATTCGCGTCGAACAAAGCATCTAATAATTTCTCTCGAAGCTCCGGCGAGTCCGTCTCAACGTCAATTAAATATCCAAAGGGCGGCAACTTAAATTCTTCTCGTCTGTGAAGTTCGTTCGGAAAAAAATTTGCCCAACCTTGCGACAAAAACACAGCAAGCTTCATTCCTTGCCTTCGAGTTTGAATCAAAACTTTTCTTTGTGAATCTTCAGTCCGGCCTCGCCAATAAGATTCCCAGAGCAATTTAAAAACTTCGAGCCGCGTATCGTGTTCAGGCTGCCAAAGTTCAAAATCTAAATCGAGCCACGCAATTAATGACGGGTCTATACTGTCGCAAAGGTCAAGCCCGCGACGAGTGCTTAAAATCAAAGAATTTTTTTTCGGCCGAACGTATTTATTCGTAAATAACTGAACGCGATTGAAATACTTCAAGGCCATTTTCTCTAATGCTTCAATCCCCGGCCGCCGGCCTGTTAAAATTTCATGCCCGCACTTTTCACATTTCGGCGGCAGCTCGCGAACAGTTCCGCACATTCGACAACGTAAAATTTTTCCATCGCCCTTAACTTGCATCAAATTTTGACATTTCGGGCACTTCACCGACTCGCCGCAATGCGAACAAAAAACTTCTGACGCTTCGCCAACTCTGTCTAAAATCCAAATGACGCTTCCGCCCTTCATGAGTTCTCTGTAAGTGTGTTTCAATAAAGAGCGCGTGATTGGAATATTTCCTTCGACGCCTTTTGATTCTTCTTTGATAGTTTTCGAATGGAAGATGTCGGCAAGAATTATATTTTTTCGATCGGGAGAAAATTTTTGTGCCGGCTTAGAACGCTTAAAAGTTTTCAACGACGGAAGACGCCCTCCTATTATAAATTCGGCTCCTAAGAAAGCCGCGCGACGCCCTGCAAGACTTCGTGCCGAGATATTCAGGTTATATGAAATAAAAAAACTTTTGCTTGCCTCGTCTTCAAGAATTATTTTTTCGGGGATAATCGGCGCAAAGATCGCTCCCGCAGTCCCGACAACAAAATCAAAATCTCCCGCGTGAGTTTTAAGCCACGAGAGCCAATATTTTTTTCCGACTGACGACGACCATAGCAGCGCACGAGATTTTATATTTTCAGGGAGGAAGTCAAAAAATCTTTTTGCCGCGAGTTTTCGTGAAAATAAAATTAAAGTTCGCTTGTTCGCTTTTAGTTCGTCAAGATAAAAATTAATCCGCTCGGAGTCAAACGGATTAAAATTATCAATCTCTCGAAAATTTTGCGGCCTAGTCCGAATTATTCCAGGTGAGGTCGCGAGCTTCTCGCCCATTATCAGAGGCCGCGGAAGAATCGTACTCAACGCCGCCGCTGTTCCACACATACAAATTCGTCCGGCATATAGCGCCATGTCCCATAAGTCCGGCGATATTACAGGCGAATAATCAAGAAGCGCTTCGACGTTTTTAATTTTTAATTCCGGCGGCAAATTTTTTTTTGTCTGGCCAAGTACGAATCCAACGTGAATATGTCTTTGAACTTCAACAAAAACTCGCACGCCCGTTTTGAGTTCGACGGGAGATTCATAAGTGAGTTCATTCAAATACATCTCCGGGACCGCAATGTCATACAACATCGCTCCAAACCTCGTAAGCTATATCTTCTTTGAGTCCCGAATAAATTTTTTCCTTCTCATTTAAGTCTCGTGGAATTAATTTTAAAGTGTTTGTGTCGGAAGCGAAGCCGGAGTCTGGTGCGCTAACGTCGTTTGCAAGAATGAAATCAAGATTTTTGCGTTCAAGTTTTGCGTGTGCGTTGTCGTTTAGCGATTGAGTTTCAGCCGCGAAGCCGATTAAAATTTGATTGTCGCGTTTCAATTTTCCGACTTCAGCGGCAATATCAGGATTTTGAGCAAGCTCTATCGTTAATTCGTCCTTGCCCTCGCGTTTGATTTTTTGCGAAGAAAAATTTTTCACGCGATAATCGCCAACCGCAGCTGCTTTCACAATATAATCTGCCCACGAAAGATTTTCTTTCACGGCGTCGAGCATCTCGCACGCGGACTTCACATGAACGACTTCAAAGCCGTATGAATTAATTTCAACAGGCCCAGAAATTATTTTTACGTCCGCGCCACGATACCACGCCGCTCGAGCCATAGCCACGCCCATCTTGCCTGTGCTTGGATTCGAGATATAGCGAACGGGGTCAAGATATTCATGAGTCGGGCCAGTCGTAACTAAAACTTTTTTCCCGGCTAAATCATGAAACGGTGATAACGTTCTGAAAATCTCAAGCATGACTTCATTAGATTCAGGCATTCGGCCACGCCCGCAAACGCCGCACGCTAAATCGCCTTCGGACGGTTGAACGACATGAACGCCTCGCGCGGACAAAATTTTCAAATTTTCTTGCGTCGCTGGATTATCGAACATGTTTTCATTCATTGCCGGGAAAATTAAAATGGGACAATGAGCCGCGATTGCCGCCGAAGTTAAAAGATTGTCGGCCACGCCGTGAGCGATTTTTGCGAGAGTGTTTGCTGTGCAAGGCGCGATAACAAAAATTTCTGCCCAGTCGTTTAATTTTATATGCGGGATTGAAAAATCAAAGTTTTCATTTGTCCATACGCGTCGCCCTGCGAGAGTTTCAAGCGTCATAGGCGCGACAAAATTTTTAGCAAAGTCTGTCAAAATTATTTCGACTTCGCAATTTGATTTTTTAATTAGTCGAACTAGCGCGGGAATTTTATAAGCCGCTATCCCTCCGGTAATTCCCAAAAGGATTTTGCGGCCTGACTTCCAATTATTCATCTGAGTCAGATTCTTCTTCAGATTTTTCAGCTTCAGCTTCCGTTTCTGACTCTTGCTCTTGCGCGTCTAGCTCTTCGTCGTCATCGTCATCTTCGATTTTGTTTTCAGTTTTGGCTTCGGTCGGTTTTGTGTCTTTTGATTCTACGTCGTCAAAAACTTGAATTTTCTGTGCAGGAGTTTTTGGCGGTTGATAGTTTACGCTAATTGGGCTTTTATCCTCTTCGATTTCGAGGAGAACATTTGAAATAAATCTTTCGCCGGCGGGATCGTTTTTATCTTTGTCTGGAATAATTTCTTCACTTTCGCGTCGAGCCTCGGCCGCAACTTTAACGGTGATCTCGTACTTGTTATCAGTTCCGCATTTATTGGCGAGCCATTCGAGGTCATAGAATTTCATAAAAATTTTTCTCCTTAAGTTCAAAATTTCATATTATTTTAGCAGGCGCGATTATAACAGAACTTTTTTTATTTTACGTGCTATAATGCAAAACAATTTCATGATTTTAACGTGAAAGGAGTGGGAAAATCCCTCTCCTTTTTTGTATGCAGGGTAAGAGAATTTGAAAATGACAGAGGAATTTTTGAAAAAAATTGAATCAATAGTAACACGCTCGGGCTATGAATGCGTCCATGTCGGAATCAGAACGGACTTCGGCAGAATGAAAATACAAATTTTAATCGACACCCTTGGCGGTATAAATGTCGATGACTGTGAGAACGTATCGAGAAAGATTAACAAGTTTCTCGATGAAAATTCACAGCTCCCCGAACTCGATAAGGGACGCTATTATCTCGAAGTCAGTTCGCCCGGCGTTGAAAGACCGCTTTACACCCTCGATGACTACATCAGGTTTCAAGGTCGCGAGGCGCGAATTAGATTAAACGGACTTATCGACGGACGCAAAAATTTCACGGGCGTTATTAGTTCCGTCAACGATGACAATGTAATTTTAATTTGCGACGAAATCGAAAAGCATATCCCGTTTGAAATCATAAAAGGAGGAAATCTAATTTACAGATTTAATCAAGAAAATGAAAACGAAAATGATTCTACAGAAAAATCTCGGAGCAGACGAAGGAGGAACAGAAAAAAATGATGCGTCTGGGTCTTGAATTTATTCAATCTCTTGAAGAGTTGGCCGCAGCGCGTGGACTTGATGTCGAAGTCGTTATAGCGACAATGGAATCGGCGATGCTCTCGGCTTATAATAAATATACGTCTGCTGAACGCGACGTCGAAGTCAAAATTAACCGCGAAACTGGCGACATGACGATTTACGAAATTCGAAAGGTCGTTGAAGAAATTGGCGACGATCCCGAAAAAGAGATCACTCTCAAGGACGCTTTGCGCTATGACCGGAACGCCGAAATCGGTGAAAAAATAAAAGTCGAAAAAAATCCTCCAAACTTCGGACGAATCGCTGCGCAGACGGCAAGGCAAGTTATAACTCAAAAACTTCGCGACGCTGAACGCAACGTCGTTTATAATTCCTTCGCTGATAGAGTCGGCGACATGGTTAGCGGCACTATATATCGTGTCGAAGGCGACGACATCATCGTAAGGATCAACGACAAGACCGACGCAGAACTCCCGAAGCGTGAACGAATCCCCGGTGAACGTTATAATCCCGGTTCAGTCATGCGCTTTTACGTTCTTGAAGTCAAGCAAAAAACTCGCGGGCCTCGAATCATGGTTTCACGAACTCACCCGGGCCTTCTGAAAAAAATAATGGAGCTTGAAATCCCTGAAATTCAGCAAGGAATAATCGAAATTAAAAATATAGTTCGTGATGGCGGTTCGCGCGCTAAAGTTGCGGTCGTGAGCCTTGACCCTAATGTTGACCCTATAGGCGCTTGTATCGGTGCAGGCGGATCGAGAGTTAAAGCTATCAGTCAGTCGTTAAGGGGAGAGAAAATTGACCCTGTGATTTTTAGCACAGACCCATTAATTTATATTAAGAACTCGCTGACGCCGGCACTAATAGCGAAGGTCGAGCCAGTTCTGGATCATGAAAAGGAAGCGACGGCTTATGCCACTCAGGATCAGTTATCGTTAGCGATCGGCAAGTCTGGGCAAAATGTTAAACTCGCCGCGAAGCTCACTGGCTGGAAGATTAACGTTTCACCCGTTGAGCCGGAACGAATGCCGACGTTGAAGGATATTTTCAGCGATGTCTTTGAAGAAGGAAAGTAAACACGTTCCCGCGCGTTCGTGCGCCGTTTGCCGGGTCAAGAGCGACAAGAACGATTTAATTCGCCTTGTTAAAAGTCCGGAAGGGAAAATCGTGATTGACATCTCTGGAAAACTTCAAGGCCGCGGCGCTTATATATGCCCAGATTCTGAATGCGTTGCAAGCGCGAAAAAGACCGGAATTCTTGAGCGTGAGTTAAAAGCAAAAGTCGATGAAGATTTTTGGCAAGCGCTTGACGAATATATAAAACACCACGACGAAAATAAAATTTTGAAAATCCGTTCGATTCTTGGACTTGCACGACGTGCGGGAGTTTTATTAATTGGCTCTGAAAGAATTAAAAATGAAAATTCTTTAGAGAAAAAAATTCTCGTGATTCTTGCAAACGATTCTTCAGACGGAATCAAAAAATTTGCCGCGAGCTATAACGATCTGCTCACGCTAGACATCACGATTAAAGAGTTGTCAGAAGTTGCCGGCTTAAGAGACAGCGTTCAAATTTTGGGGCTGCCTCTTAAATCTGGTTTTGCAAAAAAAATTTTAGGATTGACAAATAAAAATTAAAAAGTAAACACTAAGGAAGGAGCAACGCCTTTGAGCGATAAAATAAGAATCTACGATCTTGCCAGAAAATTAAACAAGAGCAATAAAGAATTATTAGCTGTTTTGCAACAGTTGGACGTACCTGTAAAATCTCATTCAAGTTCCATCGACGAGGAAACGGCTCAGATAGTCGAAAATATTATTCAAGAGGCAAGCGAGGCAAAGTCTCAAGAGAAGAAACAGCATAACGCTGAACCTTCAAAGACTAAACCCGAAAAATTTGCAAAGGCTCAAAATAGAAAAGATTCTCGCGACACTGAAGACGCCGGCCGGAATCTTAATAAACTTGATAAACAAGAAAAAGAAGAACAGGAACACCCGCAGAAAATTCAAAAATCCCCGAAGCCTCAGAAACCTCAAAAATTTCAAAATCAACCTCGAAATCAAAAACCTGCTCCCGCTCCCGCAAAGCCAGAACCTAAACCCGCGCAACCCGTTCAGGCAGCTCCGCAAGCAAAGCCTGCCGCGAAACTCGTTGAACGTCCTCCGATTATTACAGTCATGGGCCACGTTGACCACGGCAAAACGACTTTACTTGACCATATTCGCCACGCTAGCGTAGCTGAACACGAAGCCGGCGGAATAACGCAGCATATAGGCGCGTATGTAGTCATGCAGGACGGGAAGCCGATTGTGTTTCTTGACACGCCCGGCCACGAAGCTTTCACCGCAATGAGAGCCCGCGGCGCAGGAGTTACTGACATTGTAATTTTAGTAATTGGTGCCGATGATGGCGTAATGCCTCAAACTCGCGAAGCCATTGACCATATTAAGGCCGCTGGCGTTCCGTTGGTTGTCGCGATTAATAAAATCGACAAGCAGGGCGCGAAGCCTGATAGAGTTCGTCAACAGCTCGCCGACTTAGGAATCTTTGTTGAAGGTTGGGGCGGTGATGTCGGAGCTGTCGAAATTTCAGCAAAGCAGGGCATCGGAGTTTCGGATTTATTAGAGCGCGTTTTGCTCGAAGCAGAGATGCAAGAATTGAAAGCCGACCCGAACGCAACACCCGAAGGCGTCGTGATTGAAGCGCGACTTGATAAAGGCAAAGGCCCTGTCGCTACGGTCATCGTTAAGGACGGAACACTGAAAGCTGGCGACATCGTTTTATTTAATTCGACGTGGGGAAAAACTCGCGCGCTGTTCGACTGGGCAGGCAAAGGATTAAAAGCCGCTGGGCCAAGCACGCCTGTAGAAATTTTGGGACTTAGCGACGTTCCGAACCCGGGCGAAAGTTTCAAAGTCGTTAAGAACGAACGCGACGCCCGCGCAGCTCTCGACGAAGCCAAGCTCAAAGAACGTGAAGCCGCCGCCGAAGTCAAACGTGCTTCATTTGAAGATTTATATTCAAACTTGCAGGAAGGTCAGCTCCCGCATATGAATTTAGTTGTGAAGTGCGACGTTCAAGGCTCACTTGAAGCTCTTTGCGCTGTTCTTGAAAAACTCGCGACTAATGAAGTCGGCGTGTCAATCGTTCATCGTGGTGTCGGACGAATTGCGGAAAGCGACGTAATGTTAGCGTCAGCGTCTAACGCTGTAATCGTCGGCTTCAATGTCAGGCCCGACGGAAACGCCAAGCGCGTTGCAGAGCTTAACGGAGTCGAAATTAGAATTTACAACGTAATTTATGACATCATCGACGACGTTAAAGCCGCCATGGCCGGACTCTTGAAGCCGAATCTCCGCGAAGAAACTCTCGGCGAAGTCGAAATCAGGCAGATTTTCAAAATCCCGAAGATTGGACGTATCGCAGGCTCTCACGTTACAAAAGGCATCGTGAAACGTACAGCAAAGGTCAGAGTCATTCGCGACGGAATTGTAATTTGGGACGGAAAAATCGCTTCGTTGCGTCATGAGAAGGACGAAGCCCGCGAACTCAAAGCCGGAATGGACTGCGGGATATCGCTGGAAGGCTATCAGGACTTTGAGCCGGGCGATATTTTAGAAGTCTATGAAGTCATAGAGGAGAAAAGAACTTTAGAATAATGAGCAGCAATTTAAGAATGTCGCGCATTAACAAGCAGCTTCAGCGCGAGATAGCTCTGATTATTGAAACTCGAATTCAAAAAGAGAGCGTCAAAGCCGCGATTATAACCGGCGTCGAGTGCACAAAGGATTTAGAGCGCGCAAAAGTTTTTTTCACGGCGCTTGAAGCTCGAAAATGTCCGGGAATTTTGAAAGACTTGACCGAAGTTAAAGGCGCTATTCGCGGAATGCTCGGACAGTCGATAAAATTGCGTCGAGTTCCTGCGCTTGAGTTCATAATCGACAAGAGCAGCGAATACGGAGCAAAGATTGACAAAATTTTAGAAAGTCTTGGCTTCGGCGCGGACAACAAAAACGATTTAGAAGAAAATGATGAAGATACAGACACCGATAACGACGAAATTTAATCCGGAAGATTTAATCAGCGCGTCAACGACATTAAAAAATTTTGGGACGTGGAAAATTTTCACTCACAAGAAAGCCGACGGGGACGCGCTCGGCTCTTCTTCCGCTTTATGTGCCGCCGCAAAGACTTTAGACAAAAACGCAATCTGGATTAATCCTGATGAAAAACTTTCTGACGCTTATAAATATCTTCCCGGCTATGAACTTCATGAGACGCACGAAAATTTTAATTTTGAAAATCTTGATGATGTTCTTTATGTCTTTCTTGATTGTTCAAACGAAGAGCGCGGGACTCTTGGCCTAGAAGCCGGGGACGCTGTCAACGTTCTTAATATTGATCATCATGAAGATAATACTTTGTTCGGGCGCGTGAATTGCGTTGACGGAAAAGCGTCTTCAACTTGCGAAATGTTATATCGCGTCTTCAAGGCCGGCGGTTGGAAAATCACAATGGATATGGCCGTGAGCCTTTACACGGGAATTTTCACAGACACGGGCGGATTTTCTTTTTCAAACACGACGCCTTTAACTCACGAAATCGCAGCCGAGCTAATCACGTTGGGAATCGAACCTGACCGAATGAGCGATTTAATAAGTCAAAATAAAACTCCCGCGGATTTTCTTTTATGGTCGCGCGCTATGTCGCGTGTGAAGATGTTCGGGCCGGAAAATATTTTTGCAATCACGGTTTTGAAAAAATCTGACTTTGAAGAGACCGGCGCGGATATGACGGGCACGGAAGGACTTTCGAGCATGTTCATGACTATTCGCGGAGTGAAATTCATTTCGACAATCACAGAATATCCAACAGGCGAAATAAGATTAAGCATTCGTTCACGAGAAGGCAGCCCCTTCGGCGCGGGAGAGTTCGCTAGACCGTTAGGCGGCGGAGGCCATGAGCGAGCAGCGGGAGCAAAATTAGAATGCTCAATCGACAACGCCATGGACGAGTTAGAAAAATTAATCATGCAAAAATATCATGAATGCGCTAATCCTGATTAACAAACCTGAAGGCGCACGCAGCACTTTTTGTGTCGGCTCGGCGAAAAAAAAATTAGCGGGGCTCAAAGTCGGACATTCAGGCACGCTCGATTCAACGGCTTCAGGACTCTTGGTCTTAGTAACTGGACACGCAACGCGCTTCAGTGAGTTTATTATGTCGCTGCCGAAAGTTTATCGCGTCGTTATTCAGTTTGGTCTTGAAACAAACACTTATGATTATTCCGGCGAAGTAATTTCTGAACGCGGCTTCGCAAATTTTGACGAAAAATTTTTTTATGACTCTTTATATTCGTTCGTGGGCGTTCGTCTTCAAACTCCTCCGGCAGTGTCTGCAATTAAAATCGAAGGCCGGGCGGCTTATCAATTAGCGCGCGCAGGTCAAGATGTCGAAATGAAATCGCGGCCCGTGTTCTTCAGGAAGATAAAAATTTTGACGCCGTTTAATCCTGATGACGGAACTGTAGAGCTTGAAATTTCTTGTGGACGCGGAACTTATATCCGCAGCCTTGCCCACGACCTCGGCGAAATCATGAACTGCGGAGCGCATGTTAAAAAATTAGAGCGCTTGGCCGTCGGAAATTTCAAAATCGAGGACGCCAACGACCCCGGCGACAAAGTTTATAAAATCACAGATCTTTCAGAGCTTGCGAAGAACTTTACGCGAATTAAAATCGGCCCTCGTGATGAAAAAAGTTTTATGAACGGCTTGAGCATATTATTAAATCACGCTGAAAGTTTTAGCCGCGGCGTTACGATTAAAAATTATATTTGCGTCGAAGGTGAAAATTTCTTAGGCTTCGGAACGTTCGCGGGTTATGATTTCATAAAACCTGAAGTCATTGTCCCGAAATTTTGATGAAAAATGTTAATTACGATTGGCTCGTTTGACGGCTTCCACAAAGGCCACGAAAAATTATTTGAAGTCTGCCGCCAAAATTCACAAAATAACGATTGGGGCATAGTAACTTTCTCGCCGCACCCGTCAGAGTACATGGGAAAATTAAATCACTCTATGTTCACGCTGAACGAGCGCGGCTTTCTTTCAGAAATTTTTGACGTCCCAAAATTTTTAGTTTTCAAGTTCGATGAGGCTTTCAAAAATTTATCCGCCGAAGAATTTATTAATATTCTCGTAAAAAATTTTCAAGTTGACGGGATTGTAGCGGGAAGCGATTTTCATTTCGGACGCGAAAGACTTGGAAACGCCGACTCACTCGAAAAAATTTGCGGCGGACGAATCAAAATTTTCAAATTGGAACTCTTCGACAAAAAAATTTATTCAAGCACTCAGGCCCGCGAAAAAATTTCTTCCGGCGAAGTCGAAGATGTTCAAAAAATTCTTGGCTATCCGTTCTTCATGATTAGCAATGTCGTTCATGGCAATGCACGAGGCCGCACTATGAACTTTCCGACGGCAAATATAAATCTTAAAAATCGAATCGTCCCGGCTGACGGCGTTTATAGCACAGCGGTTTTAATTAATCACGAATGGCACTGCGGAGCTTTGTCAATTGGCAATAATCCGACATTCGGGGACGTTCACGAAACTCGCGCGGAAGTTTTTATAACGGATTTTCACGGCGATATTTACGGCTCTGAACTTTTAATTTTATTTTTGAAACGCGTGCGCGGCATTCAGACTTTTGAAACTCGCGAAGCCCTTATGACGCAAATAAATCACGATATCGAAACTTGCGAAGAAATTTTCAAATTAAAGACGCTTGAAGCAAAAAAATTTTTAGACCGCGCACAAGAGATTTATTACACGAAAAAAAAATTTGCACCAGAGATTATAAATATAAAATCATGCTTATAGATTCACATTGTCATATTAATTCCGAGGATTTACGAACGCAGGCCGCCGAAGTTGTTTCACGCGCTGCCGAAGCCGGAGTAGAAAAAATGATTATTGTCGGCTGTGATTTAGATGATAGCCGCGAAGCTGTCGAACTCGCTCACGAATTTAATTTTTTTGCGTCAGTCGGCATTCACCCGCACGAAGCAAAACGATACACAGGCATTACCGAAGAATTTTATAAATTAATTCGTGATGAAAGAGTTATCGCGGTCGGTGAGATTGGTCTTGATTATCATTATGACTTGTCGCCGCGTGATGTTCAGACTGAAATTTTTGAGTGTCAATTAAAATTCGCGGAAGAAAATAACATGCCCGTGATTTTGCATATTCGTGAAGCCATGGACGACGCTATGAAAATTTTGCGCGAACACAGAAATTTAAAATTGCTCTTTCATTGTTACGCCGGCGGATTAAAATTTCTTGATGAAGTTTTAGAGATGGGCGGCCTGTGTGCTTTCGGCGGTGCTTTAACATGGAAGGGCAAAGCCTCGGACGAACTGCGCGAAGTCTTCCGCAGGACTCCTAACGACAGAATTTTGCTTGAAACCGATTGCCCTTATATGGCGCCCGCACCGTTAAGAGGCAAGACTAACGAACCTGCGTTTATAAAATTTGTTTACGAACGCGCCGCGCAGGAAAAAAATTTGACTCTCGAAGAATTAGAAACAATCATTGAGAAAAATTTTGAAAATTTTTTTAGAGAAAAAATTTGAAACAACGGAGTGAATAATTTTGCCGCCTATTGTGAAAATCCTTTTTGACGTTTTAAGCGGCGTTAAGGATAATAATATCGCGTTTTCTGATTTACAGAAACTTTTGGATACACTAATACAAGTTGAGTGTATAAATTTGAGGAGATGCCTTTATGAATAGATACACAAAAACAATTTATTGGTCTGACGATGACAGAAAATTTTTGGTTGAAGTTCCTGAGCTTCCAGGCTGTAGGCAGATGGTGCAACCCCCGAAGAGGCATTAAAAAATTCTGAAGTTATTATAACTGAATGGCTAGAAACTTCGGAGCTACTTGGCCGCGAAGTTCCATACGGTAATTATAAATTAATGTACGCATAAAAAATTTTGGAGAAAATAAAAATTGTTTGAATTTAAGTTAATAGCCGAATGTAAAACGACGGGTGCACGCGCAGGAGAATTTATAACGCCGCACGGTGTGATAAAAACGCCCGTCTTCATGCCTGTGGGGACGCTCGCGACTGTTAAGGCAATGTCGCCGCGTGAACTTGTTGAGATAAATTCGCAAATTATTTTGGGCAACACTTACCACTTATATTTACGTCCCGGAAATGAAATTATTTCAAAGGCCGGTGGTCTTCATGAGTTTATGCACTGGGACAAGCCGATTTTGACCGACAGCGGAGGCTTTCAAGTCTTCTCGCTCGCTAGACTTCAGAAAATCACAGATGAAAATGTCATGTGCCGCTCTCATATTGACGGTTCGCAGTTAATAATGTCGCCGGAATGGTCAATGACGACGCAAGGAATTTTAGGTTCTGATATTGCGATGTGTTTCGATCAGTGTTGCGAATATCCTGCGACGCACGACAAAGCCGAAGAAGCCGTAAGACGCACAACACTTTGGGCAAAACGTTCAAAGAATTTCTTCATGAACAATAATGATTCGTCGCGTCAAGCGTTATTCGGAATTATTCAAGGCTCTGTTTATGACGACTTACGAGAACGAAGCGCAGACGAGATTATAAATTTAGACTTCCCCGGCTACGCTATCGGCGGCTTATCAGTCGGCGAGTCTCATGCGGCCATGTATCATTCGCTCGAACTTTTAAATAACATCATGCCCAAGGACAAACCTAGATATTTAATGGGAGTCGGCTATCCTTTGAACTTAGTCGAAGGAATTGCGCGCGGCGTTGACATGTTCGACTGTGTTTTACCGACTCGAAACGGACGAAACGCGACTGTCTTCACGTCTAAAGGCCGTTTGAACATGCGCGGGAAGATTTACGCGGAAGACTTCTCACCGCTTGATGACGAATGCGACTGCTACACTTGCAAAAATTTCACGCGAGCTTATTTGCGACACTTGGCAATGACGGGCGAGATTTTAGGCGCGCGGCTGTTCTCGTGGCATAATCTTAGATTTTCTATTCGTATAGCAGAGCAGGCCCGCGAAGCAATCATTAACGGAACTTTCCCGAAATTTCTCGAAGACTTCAACGCAAAATTTCATGATGACAATCACAGCGAAGATTAATAAATGGAATCCAGAGCCGGAAATAATTTTTCAAGCTGCTGACATTATAACGCGCGGCGGTCTTGTTGCGTTCCCTACGGAAACGGTTTACGGACTTGGGGCCGATGCTCTAAATCCTGAAGCCGTAAAAAAAATTTATGAGGCCAAGGGCAGACCTTCCGACAATCCTTTAATATTGCACGTCGCGAATATTAATCAAGTTCGTGAACTCGTCTATGTGAATAACGTTGCGGAAATTTTGATGAAAAAATTTTGGCCCGCTCCGTTGACGCTCGTCATGAAAGCGCGGGACGTTGTGCCTTTAAGAACTCGCGGAGGTCTTGACACTGCTGCCATACGAATGCCCGATAATCCGATCGCGCTTGCGTTAATCGAAGCCGCCGGAACTCCAATCGCCGCACCGAGTGCGAACATTAGCGGACGCCCAAGCCCGACGGATTTTGAAAGTGTCTTTAACGACATGAACGGCAAAATCGAAATGATTATTGACGGCGGCGCGGTCGAAGTCGGAATCGAAAGCACCGTGATAGACATCACAAACCCCGAAAAAATTTTAATGTTGCGACCGGGCGGAATGCCTCGCGAAATTTTGGAAGCGACTTTGAAAACTCATCTTGAAGTTCCGGATTCGCAAAGCAAAAAACGATCCCCGGGAACTCGTTACAGACATTACGCGCCTAATATCCCCGTGATAATTTGGAAACGTCAAGAAAAATTTCCAGATTTTGATAACGCGGCTTACATTGGCATTCACGAACCGGGAATAAAAATTTCAAGTTCGATTTTGTTCGATGACGTTAAAAATTTTGCGCGCGGACTCTTCGCGGCGTTTAGAAAATTTGAGCGTGAAAATTTTTCGTGCGTGATTGTCGAGTGGCCGGAGGAGAATTCTGGTATAAGTGAAGGACTTCGCGACAGAATTTCACGCGCAGGAGCCTTTAATAATCAATAATATGTATAATAATAAAAATTTTTATTAAGGAGTGAAAGAAGGAAAAATGAGCTGGGTTATTTTGGCACTTACACTAGGTGCTTCGATAACATCGATAATACAAGGCGTCTTTATGTTGTTCGGAACACTTTCAGTAAACACCGGAGCACTATTTGAAGTTTCCACGACGATTCTTGCATGTCTGCCAGTCGTGTCAGCAATCTTCGCGTTAATCGGCGGCATAATAGCATTCAATAAAAGCAAATGGGGAGCTTTGTTTCTCATTATTGCCGGAGGTCTTTGTGTTCCGTCAAAGGACATGTGGCTTTACGGCGGAATTTATTTCTTCGCTACTCTGTTGTGTTTCTTCTTAAAGCCGGATCGACATGACGACTACGAAGATTTTATTTACGAGGACGAAGAACCAGAAGACAACGCCGCGCCAATGCCACAGACGCCGCAATATTATCTCGGTAACACGAGCGAAAATTATGAAGAAGAAGAAAACGAAATTGATTATCTTCAAGGCGGTCTCCCTCATGCGCCGTCGCCTGAACTAAACGCCATTATAAACGCTCCCGTTCTTAATGCCGATGTCGGTGTGCCTGTCGTTAATAACGAACCTCCGAAATTAAGGCGGCGAATGTCAAAAACTTGTCCGACTTGTGGCGCAACCGTTGCACGCGAAGCGCGATTTTGTTCCACTTGCGGGACGGCTCTTTTAGTTCCGGCAGAAGAATTGCTTGAAGCACAGGCCGCCGCGCCTTCGGTGAACGAAATTCAAAATGTAAATCCTGGCGATCCTGAACCTGATATCAGTTTTGCCATGAACGATACAAATTTTAATGCAAATGATGGTGATGATATGAGTACACAGACGGGGAATCCAAAAGTATTTGTGAAACCCAAGAGAGATGAGTATCAGGAATTTCAAGACATTGACACGCGTCAAAGAGTAAACAGCAACATCAACGCCGCGGCGTCGTCGTATCAAAAATTTTCAAAGTACACTCGCCGCTCCAAAAAGCCAAAACGTTCAACCGGTCGAAAAATTTTAAGTATGCTTGTCCTTGTCGCGGCACTCGGCGGCGGTTTGTACTTCCTGCTTGGCCTTCGTAAGCTCCCGCCCGGAGAGTTGCCTCCCATTGCGAGAGACACTGTGATTAATTCACAGGAGAACGCAAAGAACAACGCGACGACGCAAACGCCTTCGACTTCGCCTTCAAAGCCGGTTGTAGTTCAAGATGAGAATATCGCCGTGCCCGGCAGCAAAATTGATTCAAACAATTTGCCGAACTTCACGCCCGAACGCGAGCCCAAAACCGGGATGGTCGTAGGCAGTAATGTAAATGTTCGTGCGGATCACTCAACAACTTCCAACAGAGTCGCTCGCTTAAACGTAAGCAGCAAAGTTGAAATAATTGGCACTTACAACGTAACTTCGGGACAGTATCAGGGAATCTGGTATAACGTAACGACCGGCGGCAAAGAAGGTTGGATTTACGGGCGCTATGTTCAGCCGCTAGGCTCTGGAATCCCGTCAGGATACTCAAACGCCTTATTAAAATCTTTCGGGAACAACAAGCAGCAATTAATAAATGCTCTTGGCCAACCGACGCGAAACACTTCGACGACTGCGGAGTGGCCGGGCCTGACAGCAACATTTAAGAACGACGAGCTAACACGAATCCGCGTTACAAATTCACAGCGCGAACTTCAAAACGGCCTCAAGGTCGGAATGAGTCAAACGGCTTTACTTCAAATTTTGGGGTATCCGTCGGGACTAAGCAATAAGATTTTGCAGTATAACGAAGGCTCTAAGACGGGCGTAAGCGTTCAGTTAGATAAGAACAACGCGATAAGCTCAATAACCGTGAACCAAATTTAATTTTTATAAAAAAATTAGGAAGCGGGGAAAAAAATTTCTCACTTCCTAATTTCTAATTTCTAACTCCTACTTGCCTTTTAGTATCTCAAACCGTAAGACGGATAATAAACTCGCTTATCTTTTAGATTTTCTTTTTGAGTTTCAAGAGCGTTCTTGCCTTCTTTACCCATGTTTTGAGCAAGCACTGAAGTTAAAACGTGAACGGTGAACATCGAACCGATTAAACTGCTTCCGAATAATGGCGACTGATCGCTGACGTAAAAATTCAATTTTGAATACGTACACACGGGAGCCGCGGGGCTGTCTGTGATTGTTGCGACACAAGTCCCTTCGGAAGAAATTTTTTTAACGGCTTCGTTGACTTCGATAACGTAGCTCGGGAGTTCACACACAATTAACATGTCGTTCGCTTTAATTCCCCGTACCTGTTCAATTAAAGAAAGCGAACCACGCCGCATTAAGACGCTTTTAAGACCAAGTTCAGTAAATCGAGTGTAGAGCCATTCGGCCGGCAAAGACGAGATGCCCCAGCCCATGCAGTAAACGGCGTCGGATTTTTTGACGGCTTCGCAGAAATTTTTTATTATGCTTGTGTTCATGATGAGATTTTTGTAAGTCTCATTGATGTTAGCTTGCTCGAGCCTGCAAAGCTCTGAAATTAAATCCGAACCGTTTTTGAGTTCTGTTTTTGCCGACGACGGAATGACTTGCGTCATTAAATTTTTTTTCAGCGTGTTCTTAAGGTCAGCGTAGCCTTCAAAACCCAGCATTCTGGAAACGCGGACCAGCTGAGCGCGCGAAACGGACAATTTCTCGGCAGTCTCGCTGATTGAGTGAAAAGCTATTTCCGAAGAGTTCGCCAAAATATATTCTGCTACTCTTCGTGTCTTCGCGGGAAAATTATTTAATCGTCCCCGGATTCTGTCTTCAAGGCGCTGAATGTCCATTTTAATTTTTTACTTAATGGCGGTGCATCGGACGTAATTGACGCCGCTGCCTCTTGACGAACGCAAAGTGCCTTCGACTTCGACGGGATCGCCGTCGTTTTTAGTTGCGAGTATAGCGCGCAAGGCTTCATCATAAACACGAACGACTATAAAATCGCGTCTTGAATTTCCGGCCGCGTCTTGAGTTTCCTGACGTACAGCGAAGCGCGTATATTTTCCTGTTCCTGTTTCGCCTTCGGCTTGAGCTTTGACTTGATGAACGTAGCCGGTGAGCTTCACGAGGTTTTCAAGCTCAAATTTTTCGGGCAAGACTTCGACTTCAGACACGGCGAGAAATAATTCTCCACTTCCGCTAGAAGTTCTCAAAGAGCCTTTGACTTTTATCGGCGTGTTTTCGGCAAGAGATTTTAATTTTTCTTGAACGTCATCGGCAAAAGCGCGGGCGTTAAGGAAATCTTTGCGAGTTGTTCCGTCGGACCATAAATTTTCGTGACGGATTGAGAAAGCAAAATGTTTGTCATCTTTTTTTCTGTTCAGATGATGTAACAGTCCGGAGAGTGTTACAGAATTTTCGTAATTCATTGGCTATCACCTTTCCTTGTGAAAAAATTAAAAATCTGTTTCGTGTATTCTACAACTTTCACGCGCGAATTTCCTCGTAACTTAACGCATAAAAAAAATCTCCGCAGGTTTTAATCCCACGGAGAAAAATTCTTTTTTAAGTTATAGCCCAGAGTGAAAAATTAAAATTCCTAATTCCTCACTCCTAATTCCTAACTATTAATACATTCCGTCCATGCCGCCCATTCCGCCGGGCATTGCAGGAGCTGCGTCTTTCTTTTCGGGCTTGTCAGCAACGATGCCTTCGGTTGTCAAGACCATCGCAGCGATCGAACCGGCGTTCTGTAACGCTGAACGAGTTACTTTCACGGGGTCAATAATTCCTGCGGCTACCATGTCGGTGTACTCGCCTGTAGCAGCGTTGAGGCCGTGGCCAATCTTCTCGCTTCTTACTCTCTCGACAACGACGTCGCCCTGATAGCCAGCGTTCTCGGCGATTAAGTATAACGGAGCTTTGAGGGCGTCAAGGACGATTCTTGCACCTGTCTTAACGTCGCCGCTTAATTTTTCAACAAACGGCTCAAGAGCTGTAGCGCAGTTAAGGGCTGCAACACCACCGCCGGCTACGATGCCTTCTTCAACTGCTGCGCGTGTAGCGTTAAGAGCGTCTTCGATTCTGTGCTTGAGTTCTTTCTGCTCTGTTTCAGTTGCTGAACCAACCTGAATGACTGCGACGCCGCCGACGAGTTTTGCAAGTCTCTCGTGAAGTTTCTCTTTGTCGTAATCGGAAGTTGACTCTTCGATTTCGCGACGGATTTGAGCAGCGCGCTTTCTGATTTCTTCGGAATTGCCTTCGCCGCTTGTGATTGTGGTGTCGTCTTTCGTGATAACGACTTTCTTAGCGCGACCGAGCATAGAAATTTCAGTGTTCTCAAGTTTCATTCCGACTTCTTCACTAATTACAGTACCGCCGGTTACGATTGCGATATCCTGAAGCATTGCTTTGCGTCTGTCGCCGAAGCCGGGCGCCTTGACTGCTGCAATCTGGAGTCCGCGGAGCTTGTTCACGACCAACGTAGCGAGAGCTTCGCCTTCGACGTCTTCAGCGATAATTACGAGCGGTTTGCTTAACTGAAGAATTTTTTCAAGAATCGGCACTAAATCTTTGATGTTGCTGATTTTCGCGTCATGAATCAAGATATAAGCGTTATCGAAGCTGGCTTCCATTCTCTCGCTGTCAGTTACCATGTAAGGGCTAATGTAGCCTTTATCAAATTGAAGTCCTTCGACCATTTCGAGAGTCGTTCCGACGGTCTGGCTGTCTTCGATTGTGATAACGCCGTCTTCGCCGACTTTGGCCATAGCGTCAGAAATTAATTTGCCGACTTCTGCGTTATTCGCTGAAATTGAAGCGACTTGCTCGATTTTCTCTTTCTCTTTGACGGGCGTCGATTGCTTTTTGAGTTCTGCTACAACAAAGTCGATAGCTTTTTCAATGCCCTGACGCATAAGCATTCCGTTTGCGCCCGCGGCTACGTTCTTCATGCCTTCGCGAATGATAGCGCGTGAGAAAATTGTCGCTGTCGTTGTGCCGTCTCCGGCGATGTCGTTCGTCTTTGAAGCAACTTCTTTTAATAACTGCGCGCCGGCGTTCTCAAACGGGTCTTCGAGTTCGATTTCTTTAGCGATTGTAACGCCGTCATTCGTGATCATGGGTGAACCGAATTTCTTTTCAAGAACGACGTTGCGGCCTTTGGGGCCAAGCGTTACGCCTACTGTGTCAGCTACTTTATCAATTCCGCGGAGCATTGCTCTGCGTGCTTCTTCTCCAAATGAAAGAATTTTTGCCATAATTATTTTTTCTCCTTATCTCTGTAATTATTTCTCAATGATTGCGAGGACATCGCGCTCGCTGAAGATTACAAGTTCTTCGCCGTCGAGTTTGACTTCTGTGCCTGCGTACTTGCTGAAGATTACTGTGTCGCCGACTTTGACTTCGACTGGCTGCTTTGCTCCGTTGTCGAGTACTTTGCCGGTGCCTACTGCGATGACTTCACCCTCGGTGGGTTTCTCTTTGGCTGTATCTGGAAGAATGATTCCGCCTTTTGTTTTTTTCTCTTCACTTAAAACTTTTACAACTATTCTGTCGCCAAGTGGCTTGAGTTTCATAATATTGACCTCCTAATTTTTAATGGCACTCAATAATAAAGAGTGCTAATTAACAACGCGGCAAATAATATCGCGTGAGTTTAAAAAAGTCAATAGATAAAAAAATAGCCGCGCTCGTATGTAAAGCGCGACTTAAAAATTTATTTCTGTTTATTCATTTGCGGGCAGAGCCTTTTGGCCTTTTGTTTTTGTTTCGACTTCGCCAATTTTGAACATAGAGAGTGAGTCTCGAAGGTCTTGAGCAAGCTGCGTTTGTTCGTTGGAGATTCTGGCGGCTCGTTCAGCGACTACTGCGGTCTCGTCCATTGAGTTCTTTATGCCTTCAAGGTGGTCAAGAATTTCAACAGTCGCTTTTGTAACGTTGTCGATCCCTTGAGCGATTTCGCGGCTTGAAGCGGCTTGTTCTTGAGCGACGGCGGCGATATTTTGGATTCTGTCGTTGGCTTTATCGATCTGTCCCATGGCCTCGGCAAGAGAGTCTTTTGCCGCGTTGCCTTTCTCGACAGTTTGAACAAGAAGCGTAGCAGTTTCATCGCTGGCGGATTTGGTTTCTCTTGCGCCTTCTTGAAGAGCTTCCATTAGACCGCGAACGCTATCCGCTGCACGCCCGGATTCTTCCGCGAGTTTCCTGACGCTTTCTGCTACGACTGCGAAGCCTCGGCCCGCCTCGCCCGCACGAGCAGCTTCGATAGCGGCATTGAGTGCTAATAAGTTCGTCTGGTCAGCTATAGACGTGATCGCGCCGATAAACTCACTCATCTTGTCAACAGAATCGACAAGCCCTTGAAGTTTCACTCCGCTCTCGTCCGTCTTAGTCTGAAGTATGGCCATGTTAGCGATGGCTTCTTGAACAGTCTGCGTCGCCGTGTTAGCAACTTGAGTAACATTAGAAATAAATTCTGCGCAGTCCGTAGCAGCTTGTGCTGAAGTCATCGACGCCGCCGACATCTCTTCGGTGCCTGCGTTACTCTCTTGAAGCGATGATGAGTTCGATTCCATCAATTTAACAACGTCAGCTACAGCAGTGCGGACTTGATTAGCCCCGTTAAGGTTTGCTGCCGCGTCCGTGTGCATCGTCGAAGCCTTATCCGTCGAAGAGTTTGCATTGTCGCGGATTTCACCAATAGCCGTGCGCAACGACAAGAACATCTCTGAAAGAGCGTCGCCAAGTTCACCAAGTTCGTCATGGCCTTCATAATGGAAATCGTCGCGTGTGATTGACATATCTCCGTCACGAGCGTTTGTTACGAGTTCGACGACTCTTGATAACGGCTTGCGAATGGAACCCGCGATATAGAACGCTATTCCTAAGCCAACAACTATAGCCGCTGCTGCCAATGCTAAAAGAAGCTTCATAGAATGACCGAGTGCGCCGTGCTGTCTTGTTGTGACGGTGATGACACCTTTAATACCGCCTGCGTTCATCACGTCAGCAGTGTTTGTGAGTTCAAGACTATCATTCAAGAACGCTTGAAACAATGGTTCAGTTTCTCTGTATGCTTTAACGACAGCGGCGAAACTCGTTTTAAAAGTCTGAAACTCATCGCGAAGACTGTTTAATTTATTTCTGACGTCTTGAACTTTAGTTGTGTTTGCAAAATCGATGACCATATTGTTTAACTTGTCGAGCGAGTCAGCAACGTTACTCAAGGCTTTGGCGTCGTCGTTCATCATTCCTTCTTGATAACGCCAAGCGATCGTGATTAATTGCTTCATCATGTCTTCAGCACCTTTAACGCGATCTACTTTGCGCGTCAGGTCCGAAGCAAGATTTAATATAATTTCATCGTTAGAGCCGCCTTTGAGGTCTTTAACGACTTCATTTATTTCGTCGTACGTTCGTTTATATTGAAGCTCGACGATTTCATTAAAATTACGTTGAATTACAACGATATCTTCATTGAGTTTTTTAACGGCGGAGGCTTTGACGCGAATTAGACTGACGAGTTTATTCAAGTTCGATACGCCGCGGCGCAACACCGTTTCCATAGCGGCCGCTCCGGCAAGTGAATCCATTCTTGGGATTCTTGTGTAAAGTTGATTAATCTCAGTTAATTCTTTTTGTAAATCTGTGATATGTCCTTGAAGACGGGAAATATCTTCTTCGCTCTCTGAATAGTGTAAATCTCGAATGTCAGCACGAATCCAAGATACGAAACCGTTAGCATCGTTCACCATGTCCAAAGACTTAGCGACGTCTTGAAGGAACGCCATTTCGCTTTGAACAACAGAAATACTTTGCCAACTAAAAAAGACAGCGACACCGAACAAGGCTAATACAAGCCCGAACCCCACACCTAACTTAGCAGTGATTTTCAAATTTTTTAACATTACGAATTTATTCTCCTTGAAAAGAATTTTTATTTCACAACAGCGCAATAGACACCGGGAATATAAAAGTAAGTTATTATTTTAATGTAATGATAACAAAATAGTGATATTCGCGCAAATAACCCCCATACTTTTAAGCATGGGGGCATCTAAAAATTTTTTTTTAAGAACGGCGATTTATTTTTTTGCGGGAAGAGCTTTGCGGCCTTTCTTTGCGCCTGAACCGCCATCACCAATATTAAACATCGAAAGAGAATCTCGAAGGTCTTGAGCAAGCTGCGTCTGTTCGTTTGAAATTCTCGCCGCGCGTTCAGCTACTACTGCTGTCTCGTCCATGGAATTTTTGATACCTTCAAGATGGTCAAGAATTTCAGTTGTGGCTTTCGTTACATTGTCAATTCCGGCTGCGATTTCACGACTTGAAGCCGCTTGTTCTTCTGCTACAGCCGCAATATTTTGAATTCGGTCGTTCGCCTTGTCGATTTGGCTCATGGCTTCAGCGAGTGAATCTTTTGCGGCGTTTCCTTTTTCGACAGTCTGAACAAGAAGCGTAGCTGTTTCATCACTTGCCGTCTTAGTGTCGCGAGCTCCGTCTTGAAGATCGCCCATTAAACCACGGACACTGTCAGCAGCACGGCCTGACTCTTCAGCGAGCTTTCGTACACTTTCAGCGACGACTGCGAAACCGCGCCCGGCTTCACCTGCACGAGCTGCTTCGATGGCGGCGTTAAGTGCAAGCAAGTTCGTTTGGTCAGCTATGGACGTGATGACACCGATAAATTCGCTAATCTTATCAACAGAATCGACAAGACCCTGAAGCTTTTCGCCACTCTCGTCAGTTTTAGTTTGAAGTATAGCCATGTTCGCAATCGCTTCTTGGACGGTTTGTGTGGCTTTGTTAGCGACCTGAGTAACGTTTGAAATAAACTCTGCGCAGTCCGTAGCAGCTTGTGCACTTGTCATTGACGCCGCGGACATTTCTTCCGTACCGGCGTTGCTCTCTTGCAGCGAAGCTGAATTTGATTCCATAAGCTTCACGGTATCAGCTACAGCCTTGCGGACGTTATTTGCTCCGTCGAGGTTTGCTGAAGCGTCTTCGTGCATTGTCGCAGCTTTTTCTGTCGAAGAGTTTGCGTTATCTCGAATTTCGCTAATCGCTGTGCGCAACGAAATAAACATTTCTGACAAAGCGTCGCCAAGTTCTCCAAGTTCGTCGTGTCCATCATAATGGAAGTCGCCGCGAGTTATCGACATATCGCCGTCGCGAGCATTCGTTACGAGTTCGACAACTCTTGATAACGGCTTGCGAATAGAACCGGCAATATAGAACGCTACGCCTAAGCCGACTACTATGGCTATGGCCGCCAAGCCTATCAACAACCATAAGGCACTGCCCAAAGCGTCATAACTATCTTGCGTGAAATTTGTTACGCGGGTAACGGCGGTGCTCATAATGCCTTCAGCCGCGGCTCTTAACTCGCGCCCGTCCTGCAAAAGACTTTCAAATAAAGGGTCAGTCTCTGTGAATCCTCTAAGAACATCAGCGAAAGCAGTTTTGAAAGCTGGGAAAGCGCCGCGGGTATTAACAAGCATCTCACGGACTTGGGGAACGTTAGTATCCTGAATAAATTCGTTGACTTTAGCTTCTATTTCGTTAAGCTCGTCCACAACTTTATTAAGGGTCTTAACATCTCGGTACTGCATTCCCTCTTGATAGTGCCAAGCGGCCGTGAGCAGACGTTTCATTAAGTCTTCATCAAAACCTATACGATTAAACTTTCTGTTAAGCGTGGCTATTATTTCATCAGTACTTTCGCTCGTGTTTCTTGCATCTGAAACTGCTTCTTTAATTCCGTCGTAAACTCTTTTATACTGAATTTCAGTAACATCGTTAAAAAGTTTCTGTATAATAGCAATTTCTTCGTCAAGTTTTTTAACAGCTGCCCTCTTTGTGCGGATCATCGAAATGACTTTATCGAGATTTGCGGAACTGTTTCGGAGAGTTCTTTCAATCTCTGGAAGAGTAGACAGCGAAGTCAGGCCCGGCTGTGCTGCGTAAAGCTGTTTAGCGGAGTTAAGTTCTCCGTTTAGCTGCTCAACGTAGCCTTGCAATGATTTAATGTCATTTTCGCTTTCTGAAAAACGAAGATCTCGAATGCCTGCGCGAATCCATGCTACAGTATCGTTCATTGTGTTCGCGATAGTCATGGCTTTCACGACATTTGAGACAAAGTTTATGTCGCTCTGTACGGCCGATATACTGTTCCAGCTGAAGAAGACAGCAACTCCGAACAGAAGCAACACCAGCCCAAAACCAACCCCGAGCTTTGCAGTGATCTTTAAGTTCTTTAACATATAAAATATAATCCTCTCTTAAAAAATTTCTGCCCCTTAAGTTTTATAACCTCGGGGAGATTGAAAATTTTCGTTATCATAGCAAAGTATAAACAACGGCGCAAATAAAAAAATCTTCCCGCCATTACGACAAAAGAAGATTTTTTTATATTTTATAATCAGTCGCCTAATTTAGGCCGGAAGTTGCGCAGGTTGTGTGTCAGACTTTGAGGCTTTCTGTTTTTTAGTTTTGCTTTTTCCTTCGTCTTCTCCGATATTAAACATCGAAAGTGAATCGCGGAGGTCTTGGGCAAGTTGTGTCTGTTCATTTGAAATTCTTGCTGCGCGCTCTGCAACTATCGCTGTCTCGTCCATGGAGTTCTTTATGCCTTCAAGATGGTCAAGAATTTCCGTTGTTGCCTTTGTTACGTTGTCAATCCCTTGAGCTATTTCACGGCTTGACGCTGCCTGCTCTTGAGCTACGGCTGCGATATTTTGGATTCTGTCGTTAGCTTGGTCGATCTGTCCCATAGCACTGGCGAGAGAGTCTTTCGCTTCATTGGCCTTCTCAACGGTCTGAACGAGCAAAGTAGCAGTTTCATCACTAGCCGTCTTAGTGTTGCGTGCACCGTCTTGAAGATCTCCCATTAAGCCGCGAACACTGTCTGCCGCGCGTCCTGATTCCTCTGCGAGTTTTCTGACACTCTCGGCGACAACTGCAAAGCCTCGCCCCGCTTCACCCGCTCGAGCTGCTTCGATGGCCGCGTTCAACGCTAATAAATTCGTCTGGTCAGCAATGGACGTTATAACGCCGATGAACTCGCTAATCTTGTCAACAGAATCGACAAGTCCTTGAAGTTTCTCGCCGCTTTCGTCGGTCTTAGTTTGAAGAATTGCCATGTTTGCTATAGCGTCTTGTACCGTTTGAGTAGCAGTGTTCGCAACTTGAGTAACGTTTGAAATAAACTCGGCGCAGTCAGTTGCGGCTTGTGCGCTTGTCATAGACGCCGCGGACATTTCTTCTGTGCCGGCGTTACTTTCTTGAAGCGACGATGAATTTGATTCCATGAGTTTTACAACATCGGCAACAGCTTTGCGGACGTCATTAGCGCCCTGAAGGTTTGCTGAAGCGTCAGTGTGCATAGTCGCAGCCTTCTCGGTCGAAGAATTTGCGTTATCTCGGATTTCACTGATCGCCGTGCGCAATGAAACAAACATTTCTGACAAAGCATCGCCGAGATTGTTAAGCTCGTCTTTGCCTTCGTAATGAAAATCATCGCGAACTATTGACATATCGCCGTCGCGTGCTTCCGTTACGAGTTCGACAACACGTCCAAGCGGTTTAGAAATTGATTTCGCAATGAAGAACGCGATACCAAGACCAACAACGACAGCAACAGCGGCGAGAGCTATCATCAACATTATCGAGCTTCCGATAGCGTCATAGCTTGATGTCGAAAGCAAATTTGTTCTTCTGATACAAGCCTGAATTAGGGCATCTGACCTTTCTTGAAGATTCGCGCATTCTTTGAAGAACTGATCGAACATTGGGTCAAACTGCGAGAAAGTCGTTACGACATCATTAAGGGTATTTTCAAGAGGTCTGAAAGCGTTAATCGCAGGAAGAAGCATATCTTTAATTGCTTGAACTTTTGAAGTTTCATAAGAAGTATTATATTTGCCCTGAAGATTTTTGAACTGATTGATGAGATTGTTCATCCCTCTAATATCGCGATTTAATGCTGCAATGTAATAATTTTCCATAAGTAACGAAAATTCATTTTTCATTGTTTCGTACTCTTTAATCCGAGTTAGAGCGCGCTCGAGGTCAAAGCCTTCAGGGTCATTCTTATGATCGCTACGTGCTAAGTCATAACGAGCATCAACGATTCCGGCTAATATCTTGGACATTTGATTCGATTCTTCAATAAATTTTGTGGCAGCCGCGCGCTTGGCCTTAACCATCGCGATTATCTTGTTAATTGTTGCCACGCTTGTGTTCAAAACTTTTTCTGTTTCGGGAAGGGTAGAGAGGCTGAGAAGTCTTTTATCCCCTTCGTAAAGTTTTTTGCCGTCTTCAATGTCTTTGCGGATTCTAGCGACTTCATTAAGAGCCGCATCGCCATCTTCATCTTTCTCTGTGAATTTCAAATTACGAACGTTGACACGATAAGAAACTACTGCATCGGAAAGATCGTAATTATTTTCAAGCTGTGCCGCGACACTTTTCTGAAAGCTCATGTCTGATTGAACGGCGGAAAGACTTGTCCAACTTAAAAAGACAGCAACGCCGAAAAGTAAAAGCACTATGCCGAAGCCTACGGAGAGTTTACCAGTAATATTCAATTTTCGTAACATATTAAAATAATGTCTCCTTTGAAAAAATTTTTGTGGATTTTTGTGGCTTATTTTATTGTGATTATCATAACAAATAACTAAGCAATAAAGCAAACAGCCCCGCACTTAAAACACGAGGCTGAAAAATTTTTTTTTAATTTTCGTGAGCTAGTTTTCTGCGGGCAGTGCTGCGGGTTCTTGGGCGATAACTTTTTTCCCGTCGCCGATATTAAACATCGATAATGAAACACGAAGATCTTGAGCTAGCTGCGTCTGTTCGCCAGAAATTCGCGCCGCTCGTTCTGCAACGACTGCTGTAGCGTCCATTGAAGTTTTGATTCCTTCGAGGTGTTCAAGAATTTCAGTTGTCGCTTTCGTTACGCTGTCGATACCTGAAGCGATTTCTCTGCTTGAGGCTGCCTGCTCTTGAGCTACCGCCGCGATATTTTGGATTCTGTCATTCGCTTTATCAATTTGACTCATAGCTTCAGCGAGAGAATCTTTAGCGCCGTTCGCTTTCTCTACCGTCTGAATTAACAGGCCCGCGGTTTCATCACTGGCTTCTTTAGTGTTTCGTGCTCCTTCTTGAAGAGCTTCGGTCAGTTCGCGAACACTCTCCGCGGCGCGTCCGGATTCTTCGGCGAGCTTCCTGACACTTTCAGCAACGACCGCAAAACCTCGTCCAGCTTCGCCCGCTCTAGCTGCTTCGATGGCTGCGTTAAGCGCTAATAAGTTCGTTTGATCCGCGATTGAAGTAATGACGCTGATAGTTTCGCTGATTTTGTCAACGGAGTCAACGAGACTTTGTAATTTTTGTCCGCTATCGTCGGTCTTTGCTTGAAGGATACTCATATTAGAGATAGCTTCTTCGACAGTTTGGGCGGCTTGGTCTGCAACTTGCGTAACGTTCGCTATGAACTCCGCGCAATCTGTAGCAGCTTGTGCCGAAGTCAAAGACGCTGAAGACATTTCCTCGGTGCCGGCATTGCTTTGTTCGAGCGATGAAGAATTTGATTCCATTAGCTTCACTGTATCGGCGACGGCCTTACGAACTTTGTTAGCTCCGTCAAGATTTGCGGCGGCGTCTTCTCTCATTGTGGAAGCTTTTTCGGTTGAAGAGTTCGCATTGTCGCGAATTTCTCCAATCGCCTTGCGAAGCGAAGCGAACATTTCTGAAAGAGCGTCGCCAAGGTCTCCGAGTTCATCATGTCCTTCATACTTAAAATGCGCGCGTGTGATTGACATATCACCATCGCGGGCATTAGTAACAAGTTCGACGACGCGCGATAAAGGTTTGCGAATCGAGTTTGCAATTATGAAAGCTATCCCAAGTCCGACAACAATAGCTGCGGCCGCCAACGAGATTAATAATAAAACCGCGCTGCCCAGAGCTTCATAGCCGGCTTGCGTGAGTTCGTTCAGACTGCTAAGGCCGGCTGCCATAATCCTATCTGCAAGTATAGCAAGTTCTGTCGTGTTATTTATGAGTGACTCGAAGAGCGGATCTGTTTCTTTATAAGCGACAAGGACTTCATGAAAGCTAGTTTTGAATATCGTGAAAGCGTTTCGACTGTTGATAAGTTTCTCGCGAACTTCTGGGACTGTCGTAGCGTCGGCGAATTTGTTGCAAGCGACTTCGAGTTCGTTTAGTTGAGCCATGACGCCGTTCAGAGTTTCGATATCGCGATATTGCATTCCTTGTTGATACTTCCAAGCGGCGATAAGAAGTCGCGTTAATAATTCTTCGTTTGACCTTATACTGTTGACTTTTCTGTTTAAGTCAGCAATGACCGAAGCTTGAGTGCCGCCCGGCTTGCCTAAAGATTGAACCGAATCTCTGATTCCGTCCGACGTCCTTTTATATTGAATGTCAGCTACATCGATGAAAATATTTTGAATGGCGTTAATTTCCTCGTCGAGTTTTTTAACGGCGGCTTTCTTGTCGCGAATTAAAATATTGATTTTGTTCAAATTATTCATGCTGTTGCGAACCATGTTGTCCATATCGGCAACAGAACCCAACACCGCTGTAAGTCGTGGCTGTTCACCGTAAAGACGTTTAGCCGTGTCAATCTTAATTTGAATTTCCGCTATACTGCTTCGAAGTCCGTCAATATCTGCTTCGCTCTCGGTGTAGCGTAAAGTCCAAATGCCTGAACGAATGTATCCTGATGTCGTGTTCATGTCGTTCGATAGTCGAAGTGCACGAGTTATCTGTTGTAGAAAGGCAATATCTTTTTGAACAGCCGATATGCTAACCCAGCTGAAGAAGACGGCGATGCCAAATAGAAGTAACACTAAGCCAAAT
>JAFSUP010000041.1 GCA_017445205.1 Synergistaceae bacterium | reverse complement strand
TTTCGATAATTTTGAATCTGCTTTGAAAGTTCAGAACGTTTTTTTTCTTCGGCCTCAATCTGTGAATCAATGCTGCCTTTAGAAGTCGTCTTCTTTCCTGCTGAATAAACTTGCGCCGGCGCAATGATGATTAACAACAGAATGAAAGCTAAAAAAAATTTCTTTTTCATTATTATGGCCTCATTCTGGTTTTGTGATTGAGTTTATAAATCTTGCGACGATGATATAACTGCAAACCCAACCGAGAGTAGCGCCGAAGCCTGCGAGCAAAGCGCAGAATCTGAATATTACGGCTCTGTCCGTGATTATGCTGTTGCGAAGGAAAGGAAGGTTAGCTTGAATCAAAGTTACGCCGGGGAAGTACGCGCCAATAATTCCTGCCGCGGCTATCAAAGCTCCGAGTAACGACAACAAAGTCCCTTCTAATACAAACGGAGTCGCTATATAAGCGCGAGTAGCTCCGACAAGATACATTATGCCAATCTCTTCGCGGCGTGAATAAAGCGAAATGTGAATCGTGTTATAAACGACAAGCGCCGTAATCACAACCGACAAAATAAACATTACAAGCGCAATTCTTGATGAAATTCTTGAAAGTGCTGAAATTCGTTTTACAACAAGTCCAGCGTAAACGACATCAGCAATTTCGGGCATTGCGTTTAACTCGTCAACAAGATGCTCAACGTCTTCGGCCTTGTGAACGTGAATTTCAAAGTTATAAGGGATCGGATTTTCGCCAAGCATGTCGAGCGCGCGAGATTGAGAGCCCATTTTTTCTTGCAACTTCGCTAGCGAGTCCGACGGTGAATAAATTTTCATAGCGTAAACGTATTCAAGCGCTTGAATTTTTGCAGCGACTTTTTCAATATCGAGTGTGTTATCTTTGACCAAATATGCCTGAACAACAAGCTCACTTTCAAGACGCGACAATAAATTTTCAAGATTCAACGAGAACAGCGTCGTAACGCCCAAAATCCAAAGCATGACGCCCGCGGTTATTAAAGTTAGAAGTCCAAGCACCCAATGATGAACAACAAGGCGCCACATGTCGCGAAGAATATATTTTAATGTAGTCATCCTGAATACGTTCCTCCTTTTTCGTCGCGGATTAATTTTCCGTTCTCAAGCTCTATAACTCGTTGGCGGGACGCGTTGACGATCGCTTGATTGTGCGTTGACATCACGACCGTAACACCAGCGGCGTTAATCGCGAACAAAATTTTCATGACCTCGGCGGCCGTATGAAAATCTAAATTTCCCGTCGGTTCGTCCGCTATGAAGAGTGAAGGAGAGTTTGCGAGCGCACGCGCTATAGCTACTCTTTGTTGTTCACCGCCAGAAAGTTGCGCCGGACGCATAGAACGCCTTCGCCATAATCCAACTTGATTAATAACATCTTTCGTACGTTCGGCAACGAGTTTTTTCGGGACTGACATTGCCTCCATAACGAAAGCGATATTTTCGTAAACAGTCAAGCTCTGAATCAATTTGAAATCTTGCGCGACAAGTCCGACATCGCGTCTATAATATGGAACATCAGCGCGACGCATTCGTCGAAGGTCATAACCTCCCACTGCGACGACTCCCGCGGAAGGCAAAATCTCGCGCGTTATAAGGCGAAGCAAAGTTGATTTTCCCGAACCTGTTTGACCGACGACATAAACAAATTCTCCCTGCTCTATGTTTAGACTTATATCGAACAAGGCTGTAATATCGGGTTCAAAAGTTTTTGTGACTTCAGAAAAAGTTATATTCATCTGTTAAGCTCATCAGCTCCTTTGTATTTTGCTCTTTCTTTCATTGCCTGCTGGGTGTCATATTCCCCCCAAACGGCTTGAATAATATCATGCACGGTCATTTTTTTAGCTTCACGGAGTTCGTGATAGAGTTCGTGGTTAAGATACAGCCAAACTCTGAAAATCGTGTGAACTTTGCGCCCGAACTGTCCTATAATCAGCCAGCCGGACAACGGATTATAAACGACGAGAGGCGAAGCGGGTTGTTCGGCGAGATGTTTTAATTCAAGACTTGAAAACGAAAGTTCTTGAAGCTCTCGTAGCGCGTCGTCGTCAGGAAGATTTAAAATCGAAAACCAAATCTTCATAGAGTTTTGCGGCATTCCGAAGACGTTCGGGTCTGCACGAAGCCAAGCTTTTATTCGCCCGGCGGTTTCAAGTTCGCCTCTTGCGAGTGAAAATCTCAAAGTCCAGTATGCTTTATACAAAATAAAATCTTCTTTCATGAACGCCGAAAAATTTTCTTCGAGCATGAAGTCGTTAGGATTTTCAAAGACGGAGTGTTCTTTCATGAAAGTTCTTAGCATTAAAACTGTAGGTGCGTGGTGTCCTGGAGGTTCGCTAAGTGAAAATAATTCTTTTCGCAAAATATTTACTGCGTCAGCGGGGATTATGGTTGGGCGCGTGCCTTCGTTCAACAAAGATAAAACTTGATTTTCATATAAATGAACGCTTGAGGGCTGCTCGTCCGACTTGCTGCTAGCGTAAATCCATTTTCCTCCGTCTGTTCCGAGTAAATATTTGTTATGTGGGAGCAATAAAACGACAGAAGGCTCTTCGGGCATGGCAATACCGTCGGGTCTGTTTTCGGGCGGCAGTTCCGCAAGTGTTCCGTTGGACATTAATTCGAGCAGCAATTTCTTCTTTCACCTCTTCATAAAATGCCATAATCATAGCACAACGGTAATGAAGAGTTAGAAATAAGAAATGAGGAGTAGAATTGAAAAAATTTTATACTTCCTACTTCCTACTTCATACTTCCTCACTTAATAAAAGTCCGTGGCGAAGGCCGTTGATACTTACTATGCAGTGTCTAGCATTCAACATTTTCAAGACTGTGAAGATTATGCAAGCGCTACCTAAAATTACATCTGCGCGACTTGCAGGGAGTCCGATTACGTTTTGACGTTCGCTCAAAGTCAAAGCCGCGTACATTTTAATTTGTCTTCTAATGTCGCTCATGGTTAACGTGCAACCGTGAAGTTTTGAGGGTACAAAATTTTCGCACGCGAATTTAACTCCCGCCATCGTTACGATACCGCCACCGACGCCGATAATTTTTGCGGGGGCTGTTTCAGATATTAATTTATAAACTTGATTTTCAATGAAAAGATTTTTAACATGCTCGACGGCTTCGTCGCAAAAAATTTTTTTTATGGGCTTGTCATGAATGTTGAAAAATTTTTCAGAGAGATTTACGGCTCCGATAGGGACACTTATAATTTTGCTCACGTTTCCGGCCGAGCCTGCTACAAATTCCGTACTGCCGCCGCCGCTGTCAAACATGATTATATTTCCGTCTAAGTCAAAACCGTCAACGGCGCCTAGCCATGAATATTTTGCTTCGTTTTCGCCCGTAAACACGTGAACGTCAAGACCGGTTGAACTTTTAATCATTTTTATAAATTCGTCGGCGTTCTTGGCTGTTCGTAATGCCATTGTTCCAACTATAAAAATTTCTGCGCCGCTCTTGGCCGCACGTTTTGCCATTTTCGTTACAGTCTCACAAGAAATTTTCATGCTGGCTTCGCTCAAAAATCCTGTCGCTGACATTCCGCGCCCAAGTCTGACTACTTCGGTCTCGTCGCGAATAACGTGAATTTTACCAGCGACAACGCGAGCGACGCGCATCTTTATAGAATTACTTCCTATATCAATAACCGCTTTTATCATCTCGTCGCCTCAATGACTCCTGCATGACGAAGCAGAACGCCGTAACCGGTATCGTGAACAAAAGGCCAAGAGTCCCCGCAAGCCCTTGAACGATCTCTTGCGCTATATAAGGATCGTTCATAAGGCCGGAAATCTCTACGCCGGCGCTGCAAATTAAAATTGCCATAGGCAAAGAACTTCCCATGTATGCAAGAATTAAAGTGTTAATCATGCTGCCCAGGACTTCGCCGCCGACGTTCAGGCCCGCTAATAAAAGTCTGTCAAGCGGAATATCGTTATCGTAATCGACAAATTCTGACATCGAAGCCGTAACCGAAACTGCGACATCGAGGACAGCGCCTATAGAGCCGATTAAAACCGATGCAAGTAAAACGCCGCGCATGTTCAAGCCGGGCAACGTTGACGCAAGCAAGGCCGCACCTTCGCCAGAAAGTCCGGAGAGTTGCCACACCCACACCATCAGAGAGCCGAGCAAAAATCCGCAGAACGCTCCGCCTAAACTCCCAAGAAGCGCAACGAGCATATAACGAACATGATGAACGACGCATAACACCGTTACAGTAGCGATTATTAAAACGGAAGCTAACGCAAGCGCAACAGGATTCCAGCCGTTCGACACAAGCGGCACCATCGTGAAAATTAAAACTGCTATTGACGCTCCAAGACCGAGAAGCGCGAATAAACCTCGAAATCCCGTAAGCGCGATTAAAATAGCGCAGACCGCCATCACAATCCCTGCAACCGAAGGCACTCGAAACGCATCAGCGATTGAATATTGCACTCGGCCATCGTTGAACATGTCCCACACTAATAAATATCTGCGGCCGTTTACAACTTCAATTCCTGTTCCTGCAAGTCGAATCGTTTTGACGTTCATTACTCGTTCATCGTCAGTTCCGGATAAGACCTGTAAAATCGTATCGCGCTCTAACATTTCGTAAGATTCTTCTTTTTCGTCTTCGGGAGGAATTATGCTTTCAGGCCCGGCTTCAATAACTCGAACGATTAAAGATTCGTTATTGTCCCAATGATGAACGGCGTAATAATCCACCGCACAATAAAACGCCCACGAAATCACGCACGCTAAAATCAAACGCGCAAAAAAATTTCTAGTCTTCATATTTAATTTCTAACTCCTCCAAAAATTTTTTCATATCGTCGGGCAATGGTGCAGAAAATTTTTTTCCTTCAATCTCTTTTAACGCCGGACGGAGATTATCCGGGAACTCTAGCTCGTAAGCGTGAAGCAGCGGCCGTGTTACATTTTTCATAGCGCGATTAATTTTGAAGTCGCCATATTTTCGATCGCCGATTATCGGGTGCTTTATATGAGCCATGTGAACTCGTGCTTGATGAGTTCGGCCCGTCAGTAATTCGAGCTTGACTAATGAAAATTTTCCATTTGTGGCAAGTCGTTCGCATTTTGTAACGGCGTTCGCTCCATCGTCAGATACTGTAACTAAATTGTTTTCGGCGTCCTTTAATAATGGCGCGTCTATTGTGATTTCATTAGGCGCTTGGCCTGCGACGATTGCGAGATAAAATTTTCTGACGCTTCGATTTTTGAAAAGTTCTTCGAGTGCTCGAAGTGCTTCGCCGTGAAGAGCTACAGCAAGAACTCCGGTTGTGTTTCTGTCGAGACGATGAACGGCTGCGGGAGTTTTTGAGCCTGTAACGCCCCACACTCGTGAGATTACGCTGTCGCCTCCGGCTTCGTCAGGTTGAACTAAAATTCCCGCGGGCTTGTTGAGAATTAAAACGTTCTCGCCGTGAAATAAAATTTTGATTTTCCCCCACGAATTATGAGTAAAAATTTTTTGTTCGTTTTTAGCATCGTCATTTTCATTTTCGAGCGACCATTTAACGACAAGCTCATCGCCGACAAAAATTTTTGTTCCTGGTTCGCGAACTCGTTTTGAGTTTACACGGACTTCGCCTTTGCGGATCGATTTCATGATCTCGCCTAGTGTTACATGTTTGAACATTCCGCGCAGGATTCTATCGAGCCGCCTGTCGTTGTCGTCTTGTGAAATTGTGATTGTGTAACTCATTCCTCTGCTGCTGCCTCTGATACTCCGCGCCAGAGCCGTCTATCAATCATCGGCAAGTATTCTGTAACTTCAGATTGTGGATTTAAGGATTCCATTTGAGATTTCCAGTAGCTCAATTTGAAATCGACATCATCGGCGGCACTCACGATAAACGCTTCTGGAGTTTCGGGCAGCACGGGCGAGCCAAATTCTTTGCGTCCATGGTGAGAAATTATTATGTGCGCAATAGCAAGCGCTATTTTTTTATCAAGGTTTTCAAGTTCGGCGTATCGCATAAACATTCCGTAACCTAAAATTATATGTTCGATTACGTTGCCTTGAGTTTTCATAGTCGGAGCCGGTTCGGCCGTGTAAGATTCGATTTTGCCAATGTCATGAAGCAAAGCTCCCGCTATAACTACGTCAATGTCAACAGGGACTTTGAACTCTTCGTAATGTTTGGCCATATCTCTTGCACCAATAGCGACTGAAAGAGAATGTTCAAGAAGGCCGCCCGAGTATGCGTGATGAAGAAGTACCGCCGCTGGCCAAGTGCTATATTGCTCCCAAAGTCCGCGCTTAAAAAAGACGTTATTTAAAAACGTTCTTAGAGCGTCGCTTGAAATTTCATCAATTAAATTTTTGAAAGTGCTTTCTAAAAATTCTTGCTTGAGCGGCGAACGCTTCGTGTAATTCTTCGGAGGATAAATATTTTGATCAAGTATATAAATCTCGTTGAAGTTATATTGAAGCTGATCACGAAAATCTCCGACGCGGCCAATCACTCCCGCTGTGAGACCCTCAATTTTGAATCCGCAGTTGTCCGGGTCAATCATGAATTTATCGCCGCCCTGATGATTCCACCATGACGTTGTTGACCATGCTTTGCCTTCAACATCGCCAGATTGGTCACAAAGAGCGACGTCCCAAAAAATATTTCCGTTTCTGTCTGTTCGAGTTGAGATTCTAGTAACGATACCCACCGTACTGAAATCAGAATTTTTGGGAAGCTGTTTTACATCTTTTATAATTTGTTGTTTCATGAAGTTCTAATTTGCCCTCTCATGTTAGAATTTCTTAATTTTTCGATTATTATATCAGTGCAAAAATTTTAATCTTAGGAAGGAAATTTTAATTTGATTCTCTCAGGTCTTGAAATAAAAAATCACATAGGCCGCGAAATTATAATCACGCCGTTTGACCCCGGGCGCGTCAATCCGAACAGTTATAATCTTTCACTGCACGACGAACTTTTAATCTATAACGAAAAAATTTTAGACATGAAGAAAGCAAACGCGACTCAAAAAATTTTAATCCCGCCTGAAGGTCTTGTGCTCGAACCGGGAAAATTATATCTTGGCCGCACGGAAGAATATACAAAGACTGAAGGCTTCATTCCGATGTTGGAGGGACGTTCTTCAATAGGAAGACTTGGAATTTGTATTCACGTTACTGCGGGCTTCGGTGATGTTGGCTTCGCGGGTTATTGGACGCTTGAATTATTTTGCGTTCAGCCGGTGAGAGTTTACGCGGGCGTTCAAATTGCGCAGATTTATTATCACACTATAAGCGAGCCTTACGAAAATTACACGACAGGCAAGTATCAAAATAACAAAGGCATTCAGCCGAGTATGCTTTACAAAGAACTAGGAATGAGGGATTAAACTTTTAATATGAAAGAATTGGGAATGATTGTGAACTTACGTAAGCCCGAAGCCGTGAGCATGGCGAAGAAATTATTATCTTGGGGAAATGACAACGGCTGTAAATTTCTTTTGCCTCATCAGGAAGCCAGCGCTTTAACTACCGCAGGACTTGACGACGCCGAATGGCTTAGGGCCGTGAAGATTGCGATCGTGATTGGCGGCGATGGAACTTTTTTACGTGCGGCGCGTTACGTCATGGGGACGGAAATAATTTTGCACGGCGTCAATCTTGGTCATTTAGGATTTTTGGCTTTGAGTCGGCCGGAAGAAATTGAGCAAGACTTAAAAAATATTTTAGAAGATAATTTTGAAGTTTTAGAGCGAAGAGTTTTGAAATGTCTCGTGTATCGTGATGATTTAGATTCGCCGCTTCACAAAATTTACGCGCTTAATGATGTCGTCTTAAACACAAACGCTATAGCTCGACTGCTGCAAGTCGAAATAGATTTTAATGAAAAATTTTTTTGTGTCCTTCCGACTGACGGCGTTATAGTTTCAACTCCGACAGGCTCGACAGCTTACGCACTTTCAGCAGGAGGCCCGATAATCCCGCCGCATATGGACGCGCTTTTACTCGCCCCGCTTTGCGCTCACACTTTATATTCAAGACCGCTAGTGGCTTCGGAAAATGACAAAATAACTTTAATTTCACGAGGAGCTTCACGAGATTTAATTTTGACTCAGGACGGGCAATTAGGCTACGAAATTTTTCCGGGCGATAAAATAGACATCAGACTTTCACGAACAAAAAAAATCAGAACCGTGAATTTGCCGGGGAGAGATTTTCTTGACATCGTGAGAGAAAAATTAGGCTGGGGTCAGGCGTTTAAGAATTAGGAGTGAGGGGTTAGGAGTGAGGAATGAAAAACACATTCTTCATAGCTCCATTAAATAATGATTGAAAGAATTTTTATAAACAACATCGGCGGCATTAAAGAAGCAAGCTTGAATTTTACAAGCGGCTTGAACATCATCACGGGTGAGAGCGGCGCGGGCAAAAGCAGTGTCGTTCGTGCGCTCGAATTATTGACAGGCGGTCGCGGCGGCGTCAAGTTCATCAGGGCCGGCGAAACTCGCGGGACTGTCGAAGCAAAATTTTCGGACACTTTGATTTCTCGTGAGATTAATCAAAACGGACGTTCACGCGCAAAAATTGAAAATGAAAATGTTGCACTCAATGACTGCGCTAAAGTCGTTAATTCGCTCGTTAGGATTCAAAATCAGTTTGCACAGATCGAACTTTTAGATAATGACAAGCAGTTAGCGATGTTGGATTCGTGCCTCGATGAAAAAATTCAAAATGAGACTTTTAATTTATTCCGAGAAATTTATGACAAGGCCAAGCGCAGTGCTGACGAGTTACGCGCGATAAAAAAACGCCGTGCCGAAATTGAAAAAAAATTTTCAAACGCTCGAGAAATTTTTGAACTTGTGAAAATCGCAAGGCCCGAAGCCGGACTTGAAATTAGATTAGAAAATTCTCTTTCGGATTTAACGCACAGAATTTCGCAGCGAGAACGCGCTAAAGAAAGTTTTGACACGCTCACGGGTGGCCTGTCTGAAAACGGATTAATAGGAAACGCCGAAGCGTGCTTTGAAGAACTTTATGATTTTATGAACGCCGATGACGCTGACGAAGCCCGACGCAGTTTTGAAAATTTATATTCCGTCATAAAAAATTTGTCCGGCGCTTTCGATGATGAAGAGAGCGAAATTAATTCGCGCGAAGAAATTGAAACTCGCCTCGGCGCGTTGCGAAGATTAAAACGACTTTGCAATATTCCAGACGAGAACGAATTATTAAATTACACAGGCGAAATTTATAAAAATCTTGAATGGCTCGAAGCAAGTTATAAAGATTTAGAAATTTTATCCGCGCGTTCGCTCGAAGAAAAGAAAAAGGCCAATGCCCTCGCAATGGAAATCAGACACGCTCGCCACGAAGCCGCAGAAAAATTAGAAATCCGCGTCAACGAATTATTAAATGAACTCGCAATGACGGGAATAATTTTCAAAATTAATTTCGTCGGCCTTCAAAAATTAAAACGAAATGGAGCGGACGGGATCGAATTTATTTTGAGTGATGGCTCACGTGAAGGGCGCGTCGAAAAAATCGCTTCGGGCGGTGAACTTAGTCGCTTGCTCTTGGCCTTGCAACTTTCATTGCCGGACGAATGGTTGCCGCCTACGATTGTATTTGATGAAGTCGAAGCGGGGCTAGGAGGTCGTGCGGCGGTGCTATCAGGGACGCAATTAAAAAAACTTTCTCGAAAGTGCCAAGTGATCCTCGTAACTCACGAAGCCTCTATAGCTGCGCTTGGTGATTCGCATATTCTAATTCAGCGAACGGAAGGCGAAACTTTCATGAAGAACATCACTGGCGAAGAACGAGTTAAAGAAATTGCTCGAATGCTATCAGGTTCGCCCGACATGACTGAAGCATTAGAGCACGCGAAAAAATTAATTAAAAGTCAGGAAGAACATTGACCCAGAAGACGCTCACGAGCCTTTCTAAATTTTTCAGGGACATCGGAAGGCTTGAGATTTTTCATAACGTCTTCAGTCCCTGCCGCGCAAGCCGTTTCGTAATACCAGCACTTGTATTCAATCATATCTGAAATTTCCTGAAGCTCCTCAAGCTCCTGTTTCAAAATTTCCCGCCGGTTCGTAAAAATTTCTAGCCGCTTATCGAGTGCTTCATCGCCTTGTTCGACGGCATCAATAAATTTTTTAATGTCCTTAATCGAAAGTCCCGAACGTTTCAGACAACTTATAACCCGCAAGCCTCGTACGTCGTCGTCTGAAAAAATTCTTACGTTGTTCTCGTCGCGCTTCAACGTTGGCAACAGTCCTTGCTTGTCGTAATATCTCAAAGCCGAAGGCGCTAAGCCGGTCATCTTTGACATTTCTTTAATTGAATAATTCATAATCTTCTCCGTAAATTTTTTTTTGTGATTATAGCAAGGTATATTTTAATTCTTGTTTGTTTTTGCTAAAATTAACTCACAAATTTTTTCCCAAAATTTTTTAGGAGGTATTAAATTTACATGAGAAAAGTTTTAACTCTCGTCCTCGCTCTTGCAATCGCAATGAGCGCATCTGTTGCTATGGCAGCTCCTGTTACGCTTGTTTACGCAGAAGTAAATCCGCTTGACACAATCGTCGGACAAATTGCGCAGGCTTTCAAATCCAAAGTCGAAGAAATTTCCGGCGGCGAAGTCAAAATTGACGTTCAGGCCGGTGGAGTTCTTGGGACTGAAGCGCAGCTTCTCGACGGCATGTTGGGCGGTGGCGATACCGTTGACATCATGAGAATTTCAGCGTTCGCACTTTCAAGCTACGGTTGCCAGAAAGCCATGCTCCTTTCAATTCCTTATACGTTCGTGAGCCGTGAACACTTCTGGAAATTTGCGAACAGTGAATTAGCCGCAGAGTTTTTGGCCGAGCCGAGCACAATCGGTCTTCCGCTTAGAGGACTTTGCTACGGCGAAGAGGGATTCAGACATTTCTTCTTCAAAGACGCTGTAACCGGCCTCAAAGATTTGAAGGGCAAAAAGATCCGCGTCTCCGAAGACCCCGTAATGACCGGCATGGTTCGCAACCTCGGCGCAAATCCGACAGTTGTAAACTTCACAGAACTTTACAGCGCGTTGCAGACCGGCGTAACCGACGCAGCCGAGCAGCCGATCGCGAACTATCGTTCAAACGCTTTCCAGGAAGTCGCGCCGTATTTATTACTTGACGGACACACGCTCGGAGCCGTTCAGCTTATCATCGCTGACACAGGTTGGAACAAACTCAACGAGCAGCAGCGCGGTTGGGTAATGGAAGCCGCGAAGTTTGCTTCAAACGAGAATGCTAAGAACGCCGAAGCCGCAGAGAAGAAAGTTCTTGACGAACTCAAAGCCGGTGGCACTCACGTAGTCGAAGTTGAGAACAAAGCAGAATGGGTCGCCGCTTGCCAAGAGACAATCAAAGCTAACACATCGAGCCAAGCAACTCTCTATCAGCAAATCGTAGACCTTCAGTAGAATTTATTTTTAATCAGGGGTAAGAGTTTTAAGAAATCAAAACTTCTTGCTCCTGATTTTTTTCATGCTTTTTTAATTCGAGTTTCAAATTTTTAAGTTTAGTTTTTAATTTTTTATTTTTTTAATTTTTATTCAGAAAGGAAAGTGTTAAATTTTGTTTAAGCTGCTTCATGGTCTTCGTCCGCTTTACAACTTCACGGACAAATTCATAATGTTTCTTTGCAAGCTGCTTTTAGTCGCCGACGTTGTAATAACGTCAATGTCTGTTGCCGGTCGTTATATCGAATGGATACCCGACCCTGCGTGGAGTGAACAAATGGTTTTAACGTTCATGTGCTACATGGCAATGCTTTCAGCGACACTTGCAATCAGAAAGCGCGCGCATATCAGAATGACTTCGTTTGATGCCTATTTACCTGACGGAATTGTAAAATTTTTGGATTTAATTTCGGATATTGCAGTATTCGCTCTCGGTTGCGTAATGCTTTACTACGGAATTAAAGTCTGTAATTCACCTTTGGCGCGTTTTGGCAAATATGAATCACTTCCTCAGCTTAGCCGCGTTTGGATGTATCTTCCGATCCCTGTAGCTGGTGCGGGCATGGTGATTTTTGAACTTGAGCAAATTATTTTGCGACTTGAAGACTTATTCGGAATAAAAGTAGAGGAGGCGGCCGCGTAATGTACAATTTGAGCGCAGAGGATATTTCAACATTAATTTTACTTGGTAGTTTTCTTGCAATGATTTTGCTTCGTTTCCCGATTGCTTACGCTGTCGGACTTTCTACGGTATTTTGTTTAATCTCACAAGGACAGGCACTCGTAACGCTTCCGCAACAAATGATTAAAGGGATTTGGTCATTCAGTTTAATGGCGGTGCCGTTTTTCATAACGATGGGCGTGTTAATGGGTTCGGGAGGAATTTCAGATAAACTAATTGCTCTTGCAAATTCGCTAGTCGGTTGGATGCGCGGCGGTCTTTCGATGGTAAACATAGTCGCTTCATACTTCTTCGGAGGAATTTCCGGGTCTGCTTCGGCTGATACAGCTTCGCTCGGTTCAATTTTAATTCCTATGATGGTAGATCAAGGCTACGACGCTGATTTCTCGACCGCAGTAACGATTACATCATCATGCGAAGGCTTATTAGTACCGCCGAGTCATAACATGGTAATTTACGCGACCACAGCGGGCGGAGTTTCGGTGGGAGCTTTGTTTATGGCCGGATATATTCCCGGAGCATTGCTTGCAATTTCGTTAATGATTGGTTCGTACATTATTTCAGTTAAGAGACAATATCCGAAAGGCGAGCCTTTCAAACTCTCAATTTTCATTAAACAGCTTGCGACATCATTCTGGGCATTAGCAGCGATTTTAATAGTCGTTGTCGGAGTTGTCGGCGGTGTGTTCACAGCAACAGAGTCAGCGGCTATAGCAGTTGTATATTCGCTCTTTGTGTCAGTGTTTATTTATCGCGGTTTAACATGGAAAGGCGTTTGGAAATCACTTGATACATGCGTAGAGACACTCGCAATCGTTTTAATATTAATTGCAACATCTGCGGCATTTGGATATTGTTTAACAGTGTTGCATGTTCCTGCGAAGGCGGCGAACTTAATCACTAGTATTTCAAGCAATCCGATCGCTATAGCTTTAATGTTGAATGCAATTTTGCTCGTACTCGGCTGTATCATGGACATGGCACCGATAATCTTAATAGCCACTCCGATTTTGTTGCCAGTAGCGCAGTCAATCGGAATCAGCACCGTACAATTTGGAATTATGGTAATCTTAAATTGCGGAATTGGATTATTAACTCCTCCGGTCGGCGCAGTGTTATTCATTGGTTCAGCAGTTGCAAAGCTCCCGATGGAGAAGGTCGTTAAGGCTACATTACCGTTCTATCTTTGCATGTTAATCACGTTGCTTTTAATCACGTTTGTTCCGTCGATTAGTTTGTGGTTACCGGCATTGTTCGGTTACAATGTCTAAATTTTATAAAGGAGTTGTTTTGTATGAAACATAGTAAACATGTTGTATTTTTAATCAGCGCGATGTTTTTGGCTCTCCTTGCGAGTGCCTGCTCAGCCGCCGAATACATAGAGCCAACATTCACCGAAAACATCAACGGCCCGACGATTGGTACGACCGTCAAACAAGTAATATCTCAAGACGGCAAGTATTACCGCGATTCAAACGGTAACGGCTCTTTGGATATTTTTGAAAATTGGGAGCTTAGCGTAGATGTTCGTGTCAATGACTTAGTTTCAAGAATGACAAGCACTGACAAGCTCGGATTATTGACAATCGGCGACAGAGGCTCCGGCTATACAATGTCCCAAGCATCAAGAGACCAGTATGGTGCTATCGACGGCATTTTGAACGACTTCGCCGGCGAGGAAACTTCAAGATTTGGCGGCTCAACCACCGTTTACGCCACTACAACAGTAATTAAGGATTTTGGTATGCGCCGTTTCATCTTCAGAGAGAACATCACGCCTTCTCAAATTGCAACATGGAACAACGCTCTTCAGCAAGTCGCAGAAAGCACAAGTCTTTCTATTCCAGTTGTCATAGCTTCAAACAGCCGTAACGAGAACGGTCAAGAAGCCTTCGGAATGAATGACGCTTCCGGAATCTTTTCAACATGGCCGGGCACTTTAGGACTTGCAGCTGCCGCACTCGGTGATATTAAAGCTGGCGGCGATGCTCAATTAATCACGGACTTTGCAGAAATTTCCCGCGCTGAATGGGACGCGTCAGGCATTAAAAAAGGTTACATGTATATGGCTGACGTCGTAACAGACCCGCGATGGCAGCGCACTTACGGCACTTTAGGCGAACGCCCTGACTTTGTCGCAGACGCTATCGGACGTTTAATTCGAGGCTTTCAGGGTAGTGCTGATGGCGTACAAACAAACGGCGTAGCTCTCACAACAAAACACTTCCCCGGCGGCGGAGCGCGTGAAAATGGATTTGACCCGCATTATTCTTTAGGTCAATACAATGTTTACGCGACTGAAAACTCGCTTGAAAAGTATCATCTTCCTTCATTCAAGGCAGCAATCGAGAATAATACGTCCTCAATCATGCCTTACTATGCACGCCCGAAAACTTCAAAAATCAAGCTACCGCAAAACTATGAAAATCAGGCAATCGACCTTAGTGAAGAAGTCGGATTTGCATACAACAAAGCTATAATTACAGCTTTGCTTCGCGATAGAATGGGCTTCAAAGGCTACATTAATTCCGACACCGGCATTCTTGGAAACATGGCTTGGGGAATGACACAATATAGCGATAATCCGGGACTTCAAGCCGCGTATGCCATCAACGCAGGAACGGACGTTATCTCCGGACTTACAAATATTGACGCATTAAAGACAGCTTATGAAAGAGCCTCTTCAGCCGATTTCTTAGCTAGCGACACCAACGCTAGCCACGTTTTGAGCGATGACCGCTTAAACGAAGCCGCCGGACGTTTGCTCAAAGAAGAATTTGAACTCGGACTCTTTGAAAATCCTTATCGTAACCCAGCCAGCGCAGACGCAGCAGTAGCAACGGCAAGAGCTGACGAACGCGTTTATCTTGCTCATCAAAAATCTGTCGTCTTGCTGAAAAACAAAGATAAAACCCTTCCGCTTAGTGCAGACAAATTAAGCGATAAATCAGTTTACGTTGAGTTCTTCAATCAAACGGGCGACACTTCCGACATTACGTCAGCACTTAAGACAAGTTTGACCGAACGCGGAATGACAGTTACTGACGACTACACAGCGGCCGATTATGCGATTCTCTTCCTTAATCCTGCGTCAGGACAATATTTCTCTGCTACAGCCGGATACTTGGAGATCGACATTTGCGATAGTAAAGATGTCGTTGATGTTGACGCTGAAACCGGAGTGCCTTTGACCACAATGCACAAAGAAACAACTTTGACAAGCGCGGATAAAGTCGCAACGATTGCTGAAGCAGTACACGCTAACGGCGGGAAAGTTATTGCGAACGTCAATATCACATTAGCATGGCTGATGGGCAACGTAGAGCCTTACGTTGATGCTTTAACGGTCGGCTTCGATACGTTCACGGACGCTACACTTGATGTTATGACGGGCGAATATAATCCGACGGGCGTTTTGCCGCTTACTTTGCCGAGAAATGACGCTGTTATATCTGTTGACCAAGACGCAAATTGCGTTTCGCCCAATGATGTTCCGGGTTATGACAAGAATCAATATTTGCCGGATAACTTAAAAGAGGCAAACGGCAACGGCTATGCTTATCTTGACAGCGAGGGCAATTATTATGAGTCATTATTCGGTTTAGCGTACGCGTCCGAGTCCGGCCCTGGCGGCTCATCGTCAGGCGGCGGCACCAGCCAGCAATCAGGACTTACAACGCCGGAAGCACAATCAAAAGTAAGAGAAGCACTCGGAGTTGACTCAAGCGTATCTGTAATCGAAGTTACTGAATCAATGAGAGGCGGCTCGAACACTGTTGCAGGACTCACAGATACTCAAAAATCAAAAATTTCAAGCAGTCATGAAGCAAAATTAGCTCTTGAGACTATGACATTTACTACGCCTGCAATTTATACGTTTGGAATTTCACGTTCTGAACTTTTGGGGAGCGGTCTTAAAGTCGGTGATAAACTCTTCTTATACATGCTTGAAGTCGCAACAAATTCGGTGAGTTCAGCCGCTTCGACGGGCGATTATAAATTCTTTAATTCAAACGGCGATGTCATTACTGAAGTTCCAGCGACTGGCGATGTAGATGTTGCTGTTTACGCTGATGCCGGGAGCTATGTTCCTGTTATCGCGTCCGAAAAATCATCAGGCGGCTCACTTGGTGATTCAGGCGGCGGTTGTGATACAGGCTTGAGCTTTGCGGGATTGTTATTAATCTGCGGTTTATTCGCTAAATTCAGGAAAGCTCGTTAAGAGTTAATTCAAGAAAAGAAATTAGGAGCTAGGAGTTAGGAGTTAAAAGCCTGACTCCTAATTTTTTTGTGCAAAATTAAAATATTTCTTCGCGTTGTTGTAGCTGATGTCAGCAACGATTGATTTCAAAGTTTCCATGTCGTCAGGATAGAGTCCCTCTTCGACCCATTCGCCCAAAATCCTGCAAAGAATCCTTCTGAATAACTCGTGGCGCGGATAACTCAAGAAGCTCCGGCTGTCCGTGAGCATTCCCACGAAGCCTGCAAGATAACCTAAGCTCGCAAGAGTTTTCATTTGGTTAGTCATGCCGTCAAGATGGTCTTCAAACCACCACGCCGAGCCATGCTGAATTTTTGAAACTGCCTCATCGCTCTGGAAGCACCCGGCCATAGTGTCAATCGCTGAGTTGTCGTTGCCGTTTAAGCTGTAAAGAATTGTCTTAGGGAGTTCGTGAGTTTTTTCTAACGCTCCCAAGAAAGCCGCTGTCTGTGTCGAAGGCGCGGTGTTATCGACGCAATCGTAGCCAGTATCGGGCCCGAGCTTATCGAACATCGGCGGGTTGTTGTCGCGTCGGCAGCCGTAATGTAACTGCATGACCCAGCCGCGGGCGTGATACTCTTTCGCCACGAACAGCATGAACGCGGTTTTGAATTTCGCTTGCGCGTCTTTGTCGGGGATTTGGTTGCGAAGTCGTGCGCTGAAGATTGATTCGATAACATCATCAGTAGTTGGCGCGTACATGACGTAATCAAGACCGTGGTCGCTCAATTTGCAGCCATGCTTAGCGAAATAATCCATTCTGATTTTCAGAGCGTCTTTTAATTTTGCGAACGAGTCGATTTTAACGCCTGATACTTCTGACAGCTTCGCAATATAATCCGGCCAAGTCGGCTTTTCGATATTCATGGCCTTGTCAGGTCGCCACGCGGGGATCACAGTAGTTTTGAAGGATTTATCGGCGGCTAATTTTTCGTGCCATTCGAGCGAGTCGACAGGGTCATCAGTCGTGCAAATAGTTTCGACGTTGCTCATGTTGATTAAATCGCGGACACCGAAATTTTTTTGATGAAGTTTTTCGTTTGCGAGATTCCAAACGTCTTCTGCTGTCTTTTCGTTCAAAACTCCCTCGTAACCAAAGAAGCGGCGAAGTTCCAAATGGCTCCAGTGATACAGCGGATTTCCGATAGCGCGGCCGAGAACTTTTGCCCAGGCTAAAAATTTTTCATGGTCGCTTGCGTCGCCGGTGATGAATTTCTCCGAAACTCCCGCGCAGCGCATTAAACGCCATTTATAATGGTCTCCGCCGAGCCATACTTGAGTAATGCTGTCGTAGTGTCTGTCTTCAAAAATTTCTTTCGGGTTAATGTGGCAATGGTAATCGATGATGGGGCAATTTTCGGCGGCTTCATGAAATAGAGTTTTCGCCGTCTCTGTACTTAACAAAAAATCCTTGTCCATAAATGGTTTCATGTTTTTTCTCCTTTTGAGTGAATATAAAAATTTCGCGCCCGAAGCTCGGGTGGGTGGGCG
>JAFSUP010000040.1 GCA_017445205.1 Synergistaceae bacterium | reverse complement strand
AGGCCGAACGCCCGAAGAAACTCTTCGCAACATGCAGCAAGTTCAAAGAGCCGCTAACGCTCCCGCAGACCCTTCGGGACAAGATCGCCAAGTCGCAGCTAAAGCCGCAGCTATCGCTTCTAAAGCTCGTCAAGAAATCGCTCGCGAGAATGCTGAAGAATTCAAAGCCGAAGTAGCACACGGAACACCGATTATCGAGCCGGTGAGCCGCGAAGACGAACAGTATGACGCAAACAAAGATGGCGTACAGTCGGTTATTGCCGCTGTCAGAGAAATGGAAATTCAGAGTTTGATGCCTGCCGCATAATTCAGAATGAAATTTTTATTTTTATATGGCTAAATTCCCCCGGCCACTCGCGCAAAACCGGAGGAATTTTTTTTATAATTTTTTAATTGAGAACGGAGATTTAATTTTTCACATGAATATTTTTGAACGTATGCTTAACACGCAAGCCCTAATGTTCGTTTACGTCATGACCGGAATAATAATGGCGAAGGCAAAACTTCTAAATCACGAAGGTCGAATTAGTTTTATAAATTTGCTTCTCGATATTACGTTGCCATGTATGATTTTAAATTCTTTCAACATTGACGCAGATATAAATCAATTAATCGCTGCCGGCGAAATCATGATAATTTCGTTCGTGTGTTTTATTATCGCGTGGCTAAGCGGGAAAATTTTTTGGCGCAAAGCTCCTCATAATCGTCGGGCCGTTCTTGAGTTCGCTACAATGTTTTCGAACGCAGGCAACGCCGGTATGCCTATCGTAGCTTCAGTTTTTGGAACGGAAGGAGTTTTTTACACGTCGTTTTATCTTTTGCCCGTGCGAGTTTTAATTTGGACGGCGGGACTGTCGCTCTTTGTTGACGGCGGAAATTTTAAAGAGAAATTAAAAATCTTGCTCAAAACTCCTAGCCTTGACGTCGTATTTTTGGGAATCGTTTTAATGTTTCTGCCATTCAAATTGCCAACTGTTCTTTCAAACGCTATCAAGAACATGGGCGACATGACCGGCCCTTTATCAATGATAATAATCGGTGCGGCACTTGGTGAAGCAAATTTTCGCGAAGCGCTCGACGTTGACGCTTTCAAATTAACACTCGTCAGACTTGTCGTGCAGCCTTTAATTTTTCTTTTGATATTGCGTGCTGCGGGCGTGAAAGATATTTTGTGGCAAGTCGTTGTAATTTTAACCGCAATGCCAGCAGCAGCGAACACCGAAATCATAGCAGAGAAGTACGGAAAAGATTATCAATTTGCTGCGCGTTGTGTCGCAGTCTCGACGATAATTTCTCTTTTCAGTGTGCCGTTGCTGACTTTGTTATTTTAATTTAGCTCGCAGAACTTTCAATTTGAAGCGGCTCAATAATTTTTTCTGTGAGAGCAGGTTGTTCGCGTTCCGTGAAGACGATTTCAGCTTCCATTCCCGTTGACGCTACGACGGACGTTAAAATTTTTCTGACGTTCTCGTCAGAATGAGCAAGAATTCCCTTTTCGACAGAATGAATTTTTACTTTCTCTAAATCCGCATCGACTTCGCGATTTTGGTCTTCGAGTTTCACGCTCGTGAAAATTCCTGCGCTCTGGTCATAAACTTCAAAACTATGAACATCTGCGTAAACGTCGAGAACTTCGCTGCGCGGCAAAGTAATTCGTACTCTGTTAACTCCGTAACGTTCAGAGACTTGCGCTTTTGATAAGTCGCAGCCGCAAACGATAGTGCCGTTATACTTCAGCATAAATTTTTTCGTCGTGCCGGGGAAGTTCATATTCACGAACGGAATTTTTTTCCCGTCGGCAAAAGTTACGATTGATTGAAAACTTTCGCGAATTGTCGCAAGCTCGCTGACATTTTCGATCCCGGATAAAATTGTCGTTCTGATTGAGCGATTTGGATTTATTGATGGCTTACTAGTGCGCGTGAACAAAATCACGTTTATCGTAATTGAAATTACAAGTGCGAGGGTGATAGCTAGAGCGGCTCCCAAAATTTTTTCCTCCAGTTAAAAATTTTCAATATTATAATATACGCTAAAAATTTAAGATTTCAGGAGGAAAATCATGAAAAAAAAATTCGTGATTTCGTTTTTGAATAATTTATATTATACCTAATATTTTGTCGGGGAGTTTTGATTAAAAATATGTTTACGTCTTTATATATTCACGTTCCATTTTGTGAAAAAAAATGCAGCTACTGTTCGTTCTATAGCGTCGTTGAAAAAAATAAGATTGATTCTTGGCTTGAAAATCTTGAAATAGAAGCGCGACTTTATAAACACGAACCTAGAATAAAAATTAAAACTCTTTATATTGGCGGTGGCACTCCAACGGTATTAAAAATTTCTCATTGGCGTGAACTTTTACGAATTATAAATGAAAATTTTGATCTCTATTATTTAAAAGAAGCAACGGCTGAAGCGAATCCGAATTCTTTAACACAAGAACTCATAAATTTTTTTCTTAAAAATAAATTTACACGCGTTAGCTTAGGAGTTCAGAGCCTAAACGATTACGAATTAAAAATCTTGGGACGCATTCATGATTCTAAAATTGCATTGTGTGCTATGGAACTTGTGAAAGCCTCCGGACTTTTTCTAAGTTGTGATTTAATTTTTGCAATTCCCGGTCAGACTTTGCGAACATGGGCAAAGAGTCTGAAGACAGTTATAAAATTTGCTGACCACGTATCGACTTATCAATTAACGCTAGAACCGGACACGCCATTAGGTCAAGAGCTGAATAATCAGGATTTGAACGAGAGCGGATATAAATTTTATCGTTACGCGCAGTATTATTTGCCGCAAAAAAATTTTCTTCAGTATGAAATTTCAAATTTTGCCCCCGAAGGTAAAGAATGCCGCCATAATATCGCGTACTGGACTCAAGCTGACGTAATCGCGCTTGGGCCATCGGCTGTGAGTTATGTAAACGGTGTCCGTTATAAAAATCCTGAGTTGCTTGAAAAATATTTTTCTCCAGATTTAATTGAACGTGAAGAACTTTCGCCACGTGAACGTGAGATCGAAAAAATTATTTTAGCTTTGCGAACTAAATGGGGTCTTAATCGTTCTGAACTTTTGCCTGAAGCCAAAAAAATTTTAGATTCGCTGCCCCAAGATTTATTTATAAAGTCAGGAAATCGAATCGCGTTAAGTCCTCGGGGAATGCGACTTGGAAATTCAATATGGTGCGAATTAATCGGACTGTGATAAAATATTTTTGTCCGGCTCAATGCGGCGGAGGTTTGTGAATCGTGTCAGGTCTGGAAAGAAGCAGCACTAAGCAAAATTCTTCGGGTGCCATTGAATACCGGACAATTTTTATATCATATTAATCTATAGTGGGTTCGGGCCTGAAAAATTTTTGTGCCGATTTTCGCGGAGTTTTTTTCGCGCCCTT
>JAFSUP010000039.1 GCA_017445205.1 Synergistaceae bacterium | reverse complement strand
TTTTGCAATTTGCCAAACTGGCGAGAAAGTTCAGCCGACAGGAAATTATAAATTTGACTCCGAAAAAAATTATTATTACAGCGTTATTGATGGCGTAAAAAAAATTCAATATTATTTTCACGAAGTCGGCGACGTTCACATCTATCACAGACTGCCCGAACTCGATTTGCGCAACGATGATAACAATTACGAACTCTTAAATCCAGTTGTAAAAATTGAAAACGATAACGAAATTCGTGAGCAAGTTGTATTTTTGGCAGTTCCTGAAAGCGCTGCTCTTAATAACGTCTTTCCTGATTACAACAACGTTGAATCAATGCGCTTTGAGTTAAATAATTATTCCGCCGAAGGTCAAACGAAAGTGTTCGTAAGGCGCGAATTTGAAAAATGCAATGCAAAAATCGTCAGGCTTAATTATAACCAGCTCTTGGCCTATCAGAAGTCTTTGAATATTTCTTTGCTCAAGGAAAATATCGAAACTTACACTTTACAAAACGGTTTAGAAGTTCCGCTATTCGTGTATTCAATCGAAGGAGATTATTCGCAAGATACAATTTTGAACGAAAGACTTACGGAAATGATTAAAACTCGCGAACGCGAATGGGCCTTAGTTCCTGACATCGTTTTAATGTATCCGGTTGAAGTCGCGAACGTCGAAAACATAGCGCGCAACGTATCAAGCTACAATTCCGACATGATTTTATACACGCACTATTTAAACATGAGATTGCAATGTGAAACGGGCGTGCCTTACGGTCATGACGGTGCGGACATGATGGAGCGTTTCAAAAATCGCATAGAGCGATACTATCTCGGCGAAGTCAAATGCAGAATAACTGAAGAAATGATTATGGACATCATGGACAAAGAAGACGTTTCTGTCGGTTCAGATATTGTCGTTCAGTTGATGGTGTCTGTGGACAAAGAAAGCAATGTCGGAGTTTTATACGTCGTGTCGCTGTCGTCGCCGTTCCTGCTTAGTCATTTAATTGATAATGTTGTCAGAAATCAATTAATTGTCATCGACGAGGGAAAAACTTTGAATTTATACGAGTTCATTCTAAAAAAGTGGGGACTGACGATCGCCGGCACTCCTAAGAGCTACATAACGATCCCTGCCGAGAAAGACGCATTGAAACCGGAGCAGTTAGCGTCGCTCTTAATGTCCGAAACGATATACGGCGAGGGCGAAGAATTTGGGCAAGTTGTTGACAAAGAGATTTTGAACGTCGCGAGCGGCAAATACGGAATGGCTTTGTATAATATAGCGTATGTCGGTGTTACGACGAACACGTATATTCAATTTTGGCCAACGTATCAAGGAAGCAAGCAATATAGATTATTCTGGAATGCGGTTACAGCGTTCTATATTGAGCTAGTGTTATTTGAAGAAGCGGCCGTGAATATTTTTAATAAAAATCTCGTTTCGCTGATGACGGAAGCCAACAGGAGCGAGCCTGAAGATTTTCTTGAACAAAACAGAAACATCACGGTGAAATTTTTGAACACGGTCGAATTTTGGAACGTTCAACTTAATTATCAGTCGTCGCAAAAATCTATAAAATTAATTCGGGATTCGTTCGGGCAAGAAAAATTAATAACTCGCATGGAACGATACCATGAACAAGTTCGCAACATCTTCGAGATTAACAAAGAACTCGTAGACCGCAAGGCCGAACGCGAAGAAAAAGAAAGCAGCGACGAGATGAATTTTATTTTATTCATTCTCACAATCGTGAGCACGTTCTCGGCCCTGTATCAGATTATCGATTACATTATGACTTACGCACTTGAAGCGCCGATTAAAAATCTTTTCCCGGCAGTGGCGAATATCATTGCGGCGATCGGTTTGTTCTCTTTCCACATGATACGCAAGCGTTCGCAAAACAAGAAAACTCAAAAGAAATCATAAAAACAAAATCGGCCTTAACGCCCACGACTTTTAACGCAGGAATTAAGGCCACGAAAAATTTTTTTCAATTTTAATTTTGACGCTCCCAAAAACTGACAGCGCGGTCTAACCAAC
>JAFSUP010000008.1 GCA_017445205.1 Synergistaceae bacterium | reverse complement strand
GGCGTTACTGAAAGAAAAGCTTCCGTATCGGAAACGAATGAAATTTTATAAACGTCCCCGTCATGAGCAAACTGTAAGAAGTTTCCTGAACGTGTCATCGTAACCTGCGGAGTCTCATGAATATTAACTGACGTATCTTCTTCAGGAAGTCCGATTTTATCAAGAATTTCGTTTGTAAACGTGAACGAGGCATCAACGTCAACCGTTGCCGCAGCTTCATCATTATTCAGATTTACGCCAGAGAATTTCAGTGTCGCATTTGTAAGCGAAAACGAAAATGCCCCCAGTGAATTAATAAGCTCGATTTCTTCGTCGTCGCCCTGAAAATCCGAAGCATAACCGCCGCCCATGCCTTTTGAAGCTGTCCAAGTTTTATTCATAGCCTTTTCAACGTCAACAGAAACTTTCTTTAACGGCAAGAACATACAGGCTTGTCCGTAATTATCTTCGCTTTCAAGCATGAACACAAAAATTTCGTCAATGTTTTCGACAAATATAATGCTTTCGCTGCCGTCTGTCTCCGTGAATTTGTAAACATTGCCGCCTATGCCAGTCAATGTTCCCTTGCTGTCGGAAATATTCTGCAATAAAGATGTCTCGTCATGGCTTTCAGTGCTTGAAGTATTCATGCGCAGCGAATATAAAGACTTTAAGTCCAACTGTGAGTCTCCGCTGAAAAATATTGAGACGGTTTCAGGAGCCGCCGCCGCGATTATTTCAGAACCACTGGTCAAATATCCGCCGCCCTGAGTCCCGTCTAAAGTCCATGTGCCGTTTAAAATATTGTTCGCGTCTATCGAATTAGACTGATTTTTATTTATGACCGTGCTGAACTCGCAATCATAGCCGAGATATTTAACTGTTCCAGAAAGGGTCATCTTTTCATTCGAAGCCATGTTGATCGTTAAAGTACCTGAATCGGGGATCGTTGCAGACCATTCATTCGTGCCATTGCGCTGTGTTGAGAGCGTGACGCCGTTAAAAACTATCGGCATAAATGAATTATCGCCGCTGACAATCACAATGGCGGTAAATTTTGCCGTTCCGTTGTCTTTTGAAACGTCGCAATCTTCAAAGACAGCCATAGCTCTTGTTACGGGCGCGGAAATTTTGTTATTTTGGGCGTTGCTTTTAGCTTCTTCCAGAATGTTGCTTGGAACATTATCTCCAAACTCTTTAATCAAAGTTTCGATTTCAGCAGTTTCATCGACGTCAGCTATCGTGGCCGTGCCGTTATTTGATGATGTCCATGCGCCTTTCAAAGCAGCGTTCACGTCCGTTGTGCTGGTTATGGGACTGTTGCTGCTACCTCCACAGCCTCCCGCAAGAAGCACGAGAGAAATTAAAACAAGGGCAAAAAATTTTTTATCCATTTGAATTTTCCTCCTCTTTAATTTAGTTTGCTGTATACGCTGAAGTGTTATCGAAATATACATCAGCACTTGCCGAAGCTGTATTTTCTGAAATATCACAGCTTGTTGCAGTTACGCTTGCAGAGCTTATCAGCGCAATTCCGCCGCCGTTAGATTGAGGTGCGCTGTTGCCCGTGATTTTACAATTATTTATTGTAACAGTGCTTCCTGATACACCAATGCCGCCGCCGTATGAATATTGTGCTTCATTGCCGGTAAAGTTACAGCTTGTCATCGTAATTGTGCCGCTTATGGCAGATATTCCGCCGCCTGCAAGCATTGAGGAATTATTTGAAATATCACAGCTTGTTAATTCAAGCGTTTTGGCCTGCGAATGTATGCCGCCGCCTCCAAACACACCTGTATTGCCGTGAATGTCGCAGCTTATTATCTTGACTGTGCCGCCGTCAAGTTTTACTCCTCCGCCGTTTGTCGAATTGCCGCCAATGATTGTAAGATTTTCAAGCGTAATATTTCCCTGACATCTTATTACGCGGTCTTTTTTAGTCGCGCTGCTTCGGTCTAAAATCGCGCTTCCCTCGCCTCTAAGCGTGAGATTTTTCTTGATGTTAATGCTGTCTTTCTTCAATTTAAAATCGCCAGACAATGAAATCGTTCCGCCGCTTTGAATATGCTCTACTGCGTTTTGAATTGCAGTTCCGTCAGAGCTTGTTATCAAAATTTTATCGAAACTCGCTGGAACATGATAGCCCTCACCGAGGTCTATGTCCGCCGCGAACGCACTGCCCGATGTTATAAACATGGACAGCATTAAAACCGTTAAAAATTTTTTTACCATAAAAATTTTTTCATTCCTTTCATAAATTTAATTATGTACTCACCACATTTTATTCCAAGCCTGCAAACGGATAATCATCAGGACGCATTCTCACTGTTTTTATGTCGAGATACACTTCACACCGTCTGCTCGCTGCGCCGGTATATTTCCAGTGGTAAGAGTTTCTTCCGATTGTTTTGCCGTTAATGTCATGGCCCGTGCAGTGGTTGGTATTAGTATGGCCCGTCTTAAGCCACATCACGCGGTAATCGCCCAAATTTTGGGAAAACTCCGCTCCCCTCGGGCCGCTGGTAGATGGTTCTGAGTGGTGATGATTATAAGTTTTGCCTGCCGCAATGTCCTCTTGAACAATTTTGCTCTTGTCATAATTTTTAAAACCGCGTTCCCAAGAGTCATTGTGGTCAGAATCGCTGTCGTTCCAGCTCGGAGAATCTGAACTTGAACGCTTGCAGACAAGAACAAAATAACGGTAAAAATTATAGCGTTCTGCAAGAGCTTTGTATTTTTCGTAAAGAGCATCGAATTTTTTATAGTACTCGTTCACGCGTTCTTCATTAGCGCAAATATAATTAAGCCCGTTGTCCATTTTTGTAACAAGTTCCGTTTGAAATTCTTTTTCCCACTGCGCCTGAATGGTCGAGCCGGATTTAAGATTGCTTGCCGGAATTGCCATTAAAGCATTGTAATAACAGCGCGTGATGAAAATCTTTTTGTTCAAATCTCTGATAGCGTTATAGAGAGATTTTCGAGTATTAATAGTTTCGGGAATATAAGATTTTAAGGCTTCAATCTCCCTGAAACGCATGAGAGTTACATAAAGTTTGCCGTATTGAGATCTTGGAGTTGTCTTGGCGGATTTTATGAAACTTGCAAGGTCGTTCGCGAAATCACGCAATGAAAAAGATATATCCCCTGCGCGTCCGGTTTTAGTCGAGTGCGGGACTTTTATAGTAACGTCCTGAAAATCGTTAAGCTCTTCGAAACAGCTTTCGATTTTTTTCTTGGCTTCATCGTCGGACTTCCCCGTATCGCGCTCCGCAACGGCATTCTTTTGAACGTTTTTCAGAATATCCTGCACGCAGTCGTTAGCCTTATTACAAATTGACACGGTATCGTAAATATAATAAGGGACATCAATCAGAAACCACATAAAAGGAGGGTATTTTTTTCGACGCTCTTCTTCTTTTTGGCGGTCGCGGTAACTAGATTTTCCGGGCTCAACTACGATTTCCACCGCCCCGTCGTAACGGTATCCCCATGTGTAACCGGCTACAAAATAATCTCCGTATTCGTCCAAGAAGAAATTAACGCCTTCTTCTTTAATATCTTGGATTCCTTCGTCATAAACCCTAAAACTTTTCGGGTCAGGCATTCTGGGCTTGTCTTCAATAAGCTCGTAACGCACGGAAATTATTTTTGTGTGTTCGCTTCCGAGCCTCGCGTAATCCTGTCTTTGAGTGTAACCCAAAGCCTCCCTTAGCAGCGCGAAGTTCGATATTGCATCGAGTTCCTGCGCTCTGTCATGTTCTTCCTGAGTCGCTATCAGATTGACGCTGAAATTTTCTTTCAGTCTTACGAAATCGCCTGTTCTGGGAGTCGGCATTGAAAAATCTTGAATGACGTTCTTCCTGAATGATGAGTCGTCAATAATCTTCGTTACCGCGCGGAGGCCGGTATGAGCGTGAAAGCCTGCGCCCTGTTCAAATACTTCGTCATAAGGCACGTTATTGATTACGGAGTCAACTGTAACATAATTTGCTCTTCGTTCCTGCTCCGCCCTTTGCCGTTCCTGTTCCGCTTTTATACGTTCTTGCTCACGCCGTCTTGCGGCTATCTGCC
>JAFSUP010000038.1 GCA_017445205.1 Synergistaceae bacterium | reverse complement strand
GCATACGTTCAAAAATATTCATGTGAAAAATTAAATCTCCGTTCTCAATTAAAAAATTATAAAAAAAATTCCTCCGGTTTTGCGCGAGTGGCCGGGGGAATTTAGCCATATAAAAATAAGATTTTCATTCTGAAATTACGCGGCAGGCATCAAACTCTGAATTTCCATTTCTCTGACAGCGGCTATAACCGACTGTACGCCATCTTTGTTTGCGTCATACTGTTCGTCTTCACGGCTCACTGGCTCGATAATCGGTGTCCCGTGAGCTACTTCGGTCTTAAATTCTTCGGCATTCTCGCGAGCGATTTCTTGACGTGCTTTAGAAGCGATAGCTGCGGCTTTAGCTGCAACTTGGCGATCTTGTCCCGAAGGGTCTGCGGGAGCGTTAGCGGCTCTTTGAACTTGCTGCATGTTGCGAAGAGTTTCTTCGGGCGTTCGGCCTTCTTTGAGTTTAATTGGGACTTCGCCACCGACGATATAGCTCTTGCCGTCCGGGCCTTCAGCGTAAGTGTAACTAACTCCACCGCCTAATTCGCCGGCTGCTGCTTGGTGAGCTGCCTCGTGAGAAATGACTTCGCGCTGAATTTGTTCAAGCTCTTTCTTCTGTTCGTCTTTCTCTTCGTCAGCTTTGTCTTCTTCCTTAGCGGCTTCGCGGCGTTCGGCCTCGGCCTTGATGATGTTCTGCGTATTATCGGCGGTTTTGTTTTCGTTGAGAGCATCGACCTCCTGTTTTTTGCTCTGCAAATCCTCCTGAGTTATTCCGCCGCTGACACGATTCAAATCTTCCTCGCTGCCCTTCATAGTAACGGACGCGCCGACAATGTAGCGTTTTCCGTCGGAGCCTACAGAATAATGATAGACCGTGTGAACTTGTGCATCATTGCCGAGCTTAGCTTTCAAACTTTGTTCTTCGGCTAAAATTTCTTGTTCTTTTTGTTGTTTAGACTCGTCAAGCTCTTCGGCTTCGTTAAGTTTTTTAATGCGGGCTATATTTTGGACAGGTTCCAAATATCCTGCCGATAGCATTGATGTAACCTGCATGATTTCCACCTCCCTGTGAAAAAAATTTTACGTATATTATACTAAACTTTTGTGATTAATTCCCAGATTATAAGCTCAAAGCCTTGCCAATGTTCCGCCATACCAGTTTTTTCAAGATAAGATAGCCGTGCAGCCTTCATCATGAAGATTTTTATTTTGTCAGCACCAAAATTTTTTAGTGCAAGCCGGGCTTTTTGAGCGGCGTAATCCTTTGTTCCAAGCGCCTTCAAAACGTCATCAGAAAATTTGTTGCTGAAGCACGAGAGCATTAAAGCCGGGCGCAGTCTGTTCACGATGGCCGTAAGAGTTGGCAAGATTGAATCTTCGCTCCTAAGATACTTCAAAGCGCGCGCGACTTCTGAAAAATCTCCTGCGCAAACTCCGTCAAGAAAAATTAAAAGTGCACCGCCGCCTTCGTCAAATGATACGTTGCGAATATCTTCGATTTTTATTTCGCGACCTTCGGAATAAAGAGCGAGTTTGTTAATTTCGGAACGCAATTCTTCTTGAGATTCTACGCTGTCGGCCAAGAGCTGCGCTGCGTCGTAATCGAGTTTGAATTTTTGTTCTTTTGCGAGTGCGACGAGCCATTTAGGACGATTCCACGGAGATATTTGAGGTTCGGGCTTAATAATTTCGATAGAATTTTTTATTGCTTTAAGAATTTTTGAATCGGCTTTTGAATCATAAAAAACTAAAATTAAAACGCAGTCAGCTTTATCATCTTCGACAAAACTAGCGAGGGATTCAGGAAATTCGCCGAGCTCTTCGGCGTTTTCAATCACGATTGCTTCACGCTGAACAAATAGCCCAGGCGTTATGGTGGTTTCAAAAAGTTTTGACCACGTTTCAAATTTTTGAGCTTCATAACGACCGCTTAAAGGCCAGCCGTTTTTGTTAAGTTCATTTAATTTTTCGGCGAGTTGTCGGCGTTGAGATTCAGAATTTTTGATTGCTATCAGGTGCGGCATAATTAATTTTTATAAACTTCGCGTCTATGTCCTATCTTAACGACTAAGATCAAGAGTTTATTATCTTGAATGCGACATATAAGACGATAATCTCCGACTCGATATTTCCAAAAGTCAGAAAGATTGCCCGTGAGAGGTTCGCCGCGCAAACGCGGATTTGATAATTCACGTAAATTTTTAACGTAGCCTCTAATTCGTTCACGTACTGGCTTATCAAGTGATTTTAATTCTTTCGTGGCTTCCTTTGTATATTCAATCGTCCATTCCATCTAATTCTCTCTCAACTTCTTCAAGCGAATATGTTTTCATTTCGCCGGAGTCAACCAACGCACAAATTCTTACAGCGTCCATATAGTCTTCCCAATCTTCAAGAGCTTCCGACAATGTTTTATCAATAAATTTTTGTGGTGGCTCGTGTGTCGATATGCTCCATGAATTTAATCGATTTTCAATTTCTGGTGCAAGTTCTATAAACACGTTTCTTCCTCCTATTAATTTCAAAAAAATTTTAGCATAAAAAAACTCCCGGCCTGTTTTTAGTCGGGAGTTTTAATTTAGGAAGTTTATCATGAAAATTTCAATCTAAATCTTGAATTAGCATATAGATAAAATCTCCGGGTGCTTTGTACGTATCTAAAACATCTTTTTTTGTGCCAGTCATATTTCCGCCGACAAGCCCTAATGATGTTGCACGCGCTTGAAGTTTTTCTTTGAGCTTATCTTCATTTTCTCTAAAGCAATAGCCAACGTACCATGAACAGCCTGTTAGTTCTTTTGCTTCTGCAGTCCCCTCACTGACTGCTTGAGAAACTTCGCCTCTTGTTTCGGACGCAAGAAAATAACATCCGGCTATCTTGGTTTTAGTATTAGCGCCATAATTGCTTTCCTCAATTTTGACGTAAGCACTATTGCCGAGATATTTTTGTAAATCAGCCTGACCCTCTTTAGAAAAATAATCTCCTATGTACTTATCATTAATTTTATATTCTCCCTTACTGTTTTTCTTAACTTTATCAAGATTATCCATGTACCATTCTAAAACCGCTGTCTTTAATACGCGCATGTCGCTGATAATCGTCGCGGCCTTAGCTGAACTTACCGCTTCGGTGCTTGAAAGCATCATCATAGCAGACAACACGCCTATTACGACGATGACAATTAATAATTCAACGAGCGTGAAACCTTTGCGTTGTGAAAAGTTTTTCATGAAAATTTTCCCTCTTCCGTGTTTAGATGTTTTTTGATGAATGATTACTAAGGAGAATTAATTTGAATCGTTACTCTAAAGACAAAATTAACATGTCAACATACTTTTGATTAGTGTAAACTGTTTCAATTTTGTTATCATCATCAAGTTTATCGCTCCCAACTAAGCCGACGCTTTTTGCTCGTGCTGCAAGTTTTTCTTTGAGTCTTGCCGGCTTGTTTTCAAGATAATATGAAACGTACCAATATTTACTTTTGCCAGTAGCTCTGAGTATATAAAGATCGCCTGTATTATCTGAATTTTTGCTCCCTAATTTTATGGAAGTATCATTATTAATATGTTTGAGAATTTCTTTTTGACCGTTGCCTTTAATAAATTCGCTGAAGCGTGTTATCGTTCCGTTTACATGAATACCAAATTCTTCTTTTACTCCTCCGGCATTTTGTCCCATTCTGTGATGATTTTCAAGATACCATGCTGTAGTTGCTTTTTTAAGCTGCGTCATATCATTTATAATTTTTGCAGCTTTAGCGGAACTTACTGCTTCGGTGCTTGAGAGCATCATCATCGCTGACAAAACTCCAATCACGACAATCACTATTAAAAGTTCGACGAGCGTGAAACCTTTTTTATTTTTCATGAGTAATTCCTCCTTAGCAATTTTTTTTCTGAATTTCTTAATTATAGCAAAAAATCCGCTTTTTAGGGCGGCTTTCTATATTTAAATATGAAGTCGGATTAGTTGTGCAAACTTCAATGCTTTGTGTTTTTTATGTGAGAAATTTTTTAGACAAGTTCACATTCCCGAAAAAATTTATATGAAGATACGACGCTAAAATATTTTCACTTGCATAGCCGCCTAAATTTTTTTCGCCACTACTTCGGCGCGTGAATTCAAAGGCGCAGTTCTCTTTATAAAAAGAAAAATCCGGCTCAACTCTTGAATAATGAAACTCATGACCGCGAATTAAAAAATCTTTCTCGCAAATTAAATTTTCTCGCAAT
>JAFSUP010000037.1 GCA_017445205.1 Synergistaceae bacterium | reverse complement strand
GTGCTGGAAAGCATCATCATAGCGCTTAACACGCCGATGACGACGATGACGATTAATAACTCAACAAGGGTAAAACCCGAACGCTTTGTGTTTTTCATTGTAATTTCTCCTTTGTAAAATAAAAAAATTTCTCAAAATCTCAAAAAACGTCAACAAACGCAAAAAACTTTTTCTTCAATGTAATTCACATCACCTCTCCCACGCACCCCGTAAACGCAAACCGCTAAGCAATTCCCGCAAAAGGGGGGGGGGTAACTTTTTCTTTTACTTTTGGGACGTCTTGATTATAGCATACTAAGAAAGCTGCACAATCGCCGACGTGATCGGAGCAAAAATCGAAATTGCTATTATCGCTATAATCGCACCGACAAAAACAATTAACATCGGTTCCATAAGCGACACCGTAGCGCGAATTTGTTCGTCAAGTTCTTGGTCGTACCACGTCGCGACACGTTCGAGCATTGTATCAAGATGTCCCGTTTCTTCACCGATCCTCATCATCTGCGATACTAATATCGGAAAGATTCCCGCCATTTTTGAAGCGTCGCCTAAAGACATTCCGCGAATAATTCCCTTGCGAAGCTCTTCGTAGCCTTTTTGCACAGGGACGTTGTTAGCCGTGCCTTCGGACATTTCCAGACTTCGCACTATCGGAACGCCCGCGCCCGTCAACGCCGCAAAAGTTCGACTTGAACGAGCCATTGCCGATTTTAAGAGCAAGTCTTTCAAAACCGGAATTTTTAATTTTATTGCGTCCATTGTGCCTTTAGTTGCTTTGTTGTGCGACAGGAAAATCCAACCGCCGATAATCAACGCCATCACAAGCACAACAATATACCAATGCGCTCCGAACCAGTTACCCATAGCGAACATGGTCAGCGTTACCTGCGGCAATTCGATATTAAGCGAAGCGAATGTCTCTTCAAATTTCGGAACTAAAAATATAAAGAAGAAAACCAAAATCGCGACCGCAAAAATCATAATGAACGCCGGATAAAACATAGCGCTTCGGATTTTGCTGCGTATAGCTTCCTGTTTCTCGAGCAACGTCGCGCCCTGCTCGAGAGCCGGACCGAGCAAGCCGCCTTCTTCGCCTGCCTGAATTAACGCGATTAACAACGGACTAAAAGCTTTCTGCGCCGCCATTGCCTGACTTAAAGGGATACCGCGGTCAAGTCGCGCTTTAATATCAAGAAGCGCGTGTTTTAAAGCGTAATGTTTTTCACCGCTCGCAATTAAATCAAGCGAAGCCGTAAGGCTCAATCCCGCACTTTCCATCGTCGCAAGCTGACGGAAGAAGACCATTAATTTTTTTAGTGGCACATGTCCCGTGTTAAAAATTGCTCCGAGATCCATATTTAAAATAGATTTCAGTGTAAGCGGCTGCTTAGCGCCTGCGTGAGGAATTGCTGCGGGCTGTGGTTGTTTGGGTTGCGGAGATGAAGATTTAGGTTTGCTTTTGAAAGCTCCGAAAATCCCTGAACCGGAGGATTTTGGCTTAGGCTGTTTATCAGAAGTCGTTAGACTGATTACGAGTAAGCCTGTGCTCTTCAAAGCCGAAATAGCACTTTGCTGATCATTTGCTTCGATTGTATTCTCGACCATTTCGCCACTTGAAGAACGTGCACGATACTTAAAGACCACGACTAACAGTAAACCTCCTTTGCATAAAATAAAATTCTCGGTTGCGTATTATAGCTGAATGAAAGAGTTTTTCAAGTTTTAGATGAACTCTTCAACAAGCTCTACAGCGTTGCTGACACAATCATCACACGAGCACAAAACTTTTTTCTCAGGATTATTGCCCTTGATAATTTTGCATATCGACGCGCCGCACTTGGCCGTAAATTTTTTTTGAAGCTCTGCTGCGTCATTGCGAATCGGTGAGCCTTGATACTTTTTTAATCCTAAAATCATCTCTGCGCCGCATAAAGCTCCGCAAGTCGCTTCCATGTTGCCCATGCCGAGGCCGAAACCTGCGCCGAGTTTTCTTAAAGTGTCTGACGCGAGGCCGACTTCATCAGCGAAGACACACGCAACAGCTTGACAGCAATTATAATGAGCGTCGCCGGTCCCTTGTTTGAGCTTCACAGCTCTTTCTTGTCGTTCTGACATTTTTAATTTTCCTCCTCAAAAAATTTTTTTCATGATACACTAAATTTTTAACGAAAGAAGGGAGAATTTCATGAGCAACTTTAATTTTGATGACGCAAAAAAATCTTCGGACTTCATAAAAAAAATTATCGTCGATACTCCAACGACTGCCTTAGTCGCAGGCTCGGGACTTGGAGATATTGCCGACGCTATCGAAAATAAAATCATAATCGACGCTTCGGACGTTCCAAACTGGCCACGCTCGACCGCACCGGGACATGCCGGGAAAATTATTTTTGGAAAAATTCACGAACGAAAGATAATTTTGCTTCAAGGCCGCGTTCATTATTACGAAGGCTACTCAATGGCGGCTGTAACGTTCCCCGTGAGAGTTTTGAAAATGCTCGGCGTAAATCACTACATCGCAACAAACGCTTCAGGAACCGTAAATAAAAATTTTCAAATTGGCGACGTTATCGCCGTGCGCGATCACATTAATTTCATGGGCACAAATCCTTTAATAGGTATCAATGAGCCGCGCTGGAACGTTCGATTCCCGGACATGACCCACGCTTATGATGAAAAAATTTTGAAAATTTTAAAATCGTTCGGACTCAAAGAAGGCATTTATGCAGCGTTTACAGGCCCCTCTTATGAAACTCCCGCCGAAGTCAAAATGGCTAGGCTTTCGGGGGCGGACGTCGTGGGAATGTCAACAGTTCCGGAAGTTATCGTAGCGAACTCGATGAAAATGAAAGTTGCTGTGTTATCATGCGTCGCGAACATGGCCGCCGGAATTTCAGAACATGAACTCACGGAGCAGGAGGTCATCGAAAACATGAAAAAAACTTCGAGCGAACTCGCAAAAATTATTGTAAAGTTAATCGAAAATTTACGGGGTGATTTATAAGTTGAAGAAAGTAAAAAAATTTTTTAGCGTCATAATTTTAATTTCGGGATTTTTATTTGCGAACGTCGGTTCGTCATTTGCAGCTGCGTGGGTGAACTTCCCGACAAGTTGGGACATCGGGCAGGCGTTTGCAATTTCACTGACATCAAACGCGGATTATTCAAATCCTGTCGTTACGTGGATGAACAGAAGTATAAATCTGAACGTCGAGCAAGGCGGCGCGGGGAAAATTTCTTACGGTCTATTAGGCTCTGACGTCCGAAACACGAAGCCGGGACTTTATGATATTCTCTTTGAGTTCATTCAGGACGGAAAAAAATATAAAGCCTCCGGAAAAATTAATCTTTTAGCCCGGCAATATCCCCAAGAAAAATTGACAGTAAGTCCAAAGATGGTCAACCCTCCGAAGAAAGAATTAAATCGAATCCGCAATGAGTCAAAAGCCGTCGGCGCAGCGTTACGCACAATGACAGTGCCGCGACGTTGGACAACACCGCCGGATTCGCCGCTTCCAACTATCACTCTGACGAGCCATTACGGATTTCAACGAATTTATAACGGCGTGCCACGAAACGGACATAACGGCGCAGACATTCGCGCAGCTACCGGAACGCCTGTTCGTGCTCCGTTTGCGGGTACAGTGGTCTTGACGGGATTTCATTATTACGCGGGCGGAAGCGTTTATATTGATTCCGGCAACGGCGTAATAACTGCGTTCTTTCATTTGAGCGAGATAAATGTTAAGAAGGGCGATAAAATTTCAAAAGGTCAGGTTGTGGCCAAGAGCGGCAGCACCGGACGAGTAACAGGCCCACATTTGCATTATAGTTTAATTTTGGGCGGTCAGTTCGTCGATCCGATCCCCTTACTTTCAACAAGCATAACGCAAATGTTAAAGAAGGGGACGCAATCGCAAGTTAATAGTTTGTGATTTTAATTTTATGTTTGACAAATTATAAAAGCAAGTGTATTTTATAGCGTGTTCTAACAAGCCGGAGTGGCGGAATGGTAGACGCAGTGGACTCAAAATCCACCGAGGGCGACCTTGTGGGAGTTCGAATCTCCCCTCCGGCACCAGTATAAAATTAAGTTCAGGAGCGAAATTTGAATGCCAAATAAGAAATCCGCTAAGAAACGGGTAATTACATCAGAGCGAAACAGACTTTATAACAAATATTGGACATCAAGATGCAAAACTGCCGTTAAGAATTTGCTTGAAGCCGTAGCAGCTGGCGACGCAGACACAGCGACAAAGACTTTTAACACCGCGCAGAGCGTTATTGATAAAGCCGTCGTGAAAGGCGTTATGCACAAGAACACAGCCGCAAGACGTAAAGAGTTAATGGCTCGCCGCTTAAAGGCATTGAGCGCTTAAGCAACAGAAATTATAAAATCAGAAATTAAAAAGAGCATATCTCGAATTGGGACATGCTCTTTTATTTTTGAGATTTAATTTTTTATTTCAAGTTTTCGTTGAAGAAAGAAATAATTTTTGCGAAGGGGATTTTTTCCATATTGTCGTATAAATCCACGTGCGACGCTCCCGGAATAATCATAAGTTCTTTGTTGTCGCCTTTAAGTCGCTTGAAAGTATCTTCGCCCATGTATCGTGAGTGAGCGTTCTCGCCATGAATTATTAAGACGGCCGATTGAATTTCTTCGACGTATGCAAGCATAGGCATATTAAACATAGCTGTCATAGATGAAATCGTCCAGCCCTCGTTGGAGTTCACAGAATTTTTGTGATAGCCGCGAGGCGTTTTGTAATAAGCGTAATAATCCTTCACGAATTGCGGTGCGTCTTCCGGCAACGGATCAACAACTCCTCCGGCGCGTGCGTAAGTTCCGTTTTTATAATCTTCCGTTCGCTGCGCGTTGATGGCCTTCTTTGTCGCAAGACGTTTCTCCGCGCTGTCGTCGGCATCAAAATATCCCTTCGCACTTACTCGCGACATGTCGTACATCGTCGAGATTACGCTAGCTTTGATTCTTGTGTCAGCCGCAGCCGCGTTCAGGCCAATTCCTCCCCAACCGCATACGCCGATAATTCCAATTTTCTCCGCGTCAACGAAATCACGAGTGGCAAGAAAATCCACAGCCGCTGAAAAATCTTCCGTGTTAATTTCAGGGGACGCTGCAAAACGAACCGCGCCGCCGCTCTCGCCAGTAAATGACGGGTCAAACGCAAGCGCAACGAAACCAGCCTTCGCCATTTCTTGAGCATACAATCCCGAAACCTGTTCTTTAACTGCACCGAACGGCCCTGCTACAGCGATAGCAGAATATTTTTTCGATGCGTCAAAATCTTTCGGCATATATAAATCGCCGGTTAAATCGATTCCGAAGCGGTTGTGGAAATGAGCTTTTTCAACTTTTACATCAGGGTCAATTTTGAAAACTCTCGTATCGTTTTCAAGAGCGCACGCCATTGAAGACATGCACGCAAAAATTAATAACGCTGCTAAAAATTTTGTCATTGAAATTTCTCCTTTGTTCTTAAACTTATGACAAGAATTATCAATCACGGCGGGCAAAAATAAAACAGCGCTTTTTGGTATTTGCTTAAAGAGTACTTTAGCTGCTAAAATTTCAAATTTATGAATGGCATAATGATACAAGGGACATCGAGCGACGCAGGAAAAAGTTTCATCGTAGCCGGGCTATGCAGATTATTGGCCCGCGATTTTAATTTGAGAGTTTGTCCTTTTAAGTCGCAGAACATGTCCAACAATTCTTTTTTAATTCACGATAATTTAGAAATTAGTTTAGCGCAGGCGATTCAGGCTCGTGCTGCGGGAATTGAGCCGGAAGTTTTCATGAATCCGATTTTACTGAAGCCTCGCCACGAAAAATCTTCGGACATTATATTAAATGGAAAAATCTTTGAACGCCCCGCCGAAAAAAATTTTTATTTTGAAAATTTCACCGAGCGCGAAGGCATTCAAGCTGTGCGCGAAGCGTTGAGTTACATTGAAAAAAATTTTGACACCGTGATAATAGAAGGCGCAGGAAGCCCGGCGGAGATTAATTTGAACGCTCACGAAATCGTAAACATGAGAATAGCTCGTGAAACCGACGTTCCAGTGATTTTGGTTGCAGACGTTGACAGAGGCGGCTCGCTTGCGTCAGTCGTTGGAACTTTGGAACTTCTTGGCCGCGACCGTGAACGTGTAAAAGGAATAATTTTTAATAAGTTTCGCGGCGACATTAATTTGTTTCAATCTGCCGTCGAATGGACAGAAAATTATACGGGCGTGAAAGTCGTCGGCGTGTTGCCGTTTGCAAAAAATATTTTTCTCGAAGCCGAAGACTCCTTGAGCGAAAATTTTAATCGCGGCGTGAAATCCGAAAATCTCTTGACGAATGACGCAGCTTTCGACGCAATCGCCGATCTAATTAAAAATAATCTGGATTTGAATTTTTTGCGCAGTTTAATGTCTCGATGAAAAAGTTATTTTCTTCCGGCGTTCGTGTTGCAACTCGAATATAACGGCCATCAAGTCCGGGAAAGTTTCGCGTGTGTCGCACGACAATTCCGGACTTTAACAAAAATTTTATAATTTTAAAATCATTTTTTACTTTCATCAAAAAGAAATTCACAGATGTATTCATGGCTTCAAAACCTGATTGTCTTAAATCATTTATGAATTTTGGCGTATGAATTTTATAAAATTTTCGGGAAGCATCATAAAAATTTTTATCGTTCAGAAATTTAATCGCGAGTGCTTGAGCGATGGCGTTGACGCTCCAAGATGGCTGAAAATTTTTGAGAGCTTCAATAATTTTTTCTTGCGCGATTACATAACCGATTCTTGCACCGCTTAAGTGAAAAAATTTCGTGAGAGAACGCAACAAAATCACATTTTCAAAATTTAATTTTTCGGGCGCGTCGTTCAAAATAAAATCTCTATATGCCTCGTCAATTATAAAAATTGTCGCAGGAGATTTTTTTATTACGTCAGCAAGATTCTTAATATAAATTCCCGTCGGGTTATTGGGATTCACGATTATGAAAACTTCAAAATTTCTTGCAGCTTCGATTTCAAAAACGTTCGTCGCGTTGCGAAATGCCCGGGCATATTCCGAATAACACGGTTGAAAAATCCCGGCGCGCTTGGCCTTAAACAAATTCGCAAGCAAAAATATAGCTTCGTTAATGCCGTTCGTAAACAAAATTTTTTCGATTGAAATTTTTTCGCGCTGTGAGATTATTTCGCGAAGTTCTTTGCAATCCGGATCAGGGTAACGCGAGACGATATTTTTAATATCTAAATCAAAATCCGGGCACGGAAATATATTTGTGTTAGTGCTGAAGTCTAAAATTTTTTCTGGAACTTCAAGATTAAAAGCCCGATATAAATTTTCCGGGTTAGCTCCGTGAATTAAAAAATCCATGCTATTAATATAATCAACAATGCAAACGCCGCGCAGGAAACATCTAACAATCGCCACGCTCGTACTATATCAAAAATTTCAGGCTCTCGTCCGTCGAGATTAATAACGTGTCGCGCTTCAAAAATTCCGTTGTAAGACGCTCCGCCGCCAAGTTTTATATTTAAGACACCGGCGAAGGCGCTTTCACCGTGAGCACTGTTTGGGCTTGCGTGATTATGTCGGTCGCGAAGAAATATTTTCAAAGCACCGGGCGATTCTTTTTTTGCGGACTTAAAAATCTTCAAAACGAATTTAGAATCGCTGTCATCGTTCAGCATGAAAAATTTTTTCAAAAGTTTTTTTATTAAATAATAAATTATTGTGTTCAACGACTTATCACGAAGTTCAAAAATTTTTCCCGCAATCACGATAACAAGACCGCCGAGCCGCGCCGGAATAAAATTTAATAAATCATCGAGTCGCGCTGAAGCCCAACCGAATTTTTTATACTTTTTATAACCGACCATTGAATCTAAAGTGCTTGCGGCCTTGAAAATCCAGACACATAAAACCGCTCCAGAATTTTTATTAATCATATGGCCAAGTGCTGCATAAAACATCACGGACATAACTCCGTCAATAGAATTTTCAGCTATAGTTTCGACAACCGCACGAGTGATTTCAGTTTCGTTTAAGTGTTCAGTGTCGCGGCCGACAACGTAAGATAAAAATTTTCTGGCTTCTTTCAAATTTTTATTCAAGAGCGCATGAAAAATTATTTCGGTCTCGTCCTTCAAGTCGCGCCACGCAAGAGCCGCATATAAAAAATAAATTTGCAAGAAGAAATTATTGCCCGTGAGATACAGTACGAGCCATACGAAAAGCCCCGTCGTGCCGATTGTCATCAAACACAGAGCGAGGCCGCGTATTAAAGAATTTTCTCTAAACAAAATTTTTTGCCCTACGCTTATGAAACGCCCGATTAATCTCACGGGGTGCGGGAGAAATTTCGGATCTCCTAAAATCCAATCGCAAAAAATCGCAAGGCAAAAAATTAGCGTAAACTTCAAAATTTATTTAGTTAAAAGAAATTTTTCCGGCTTGCCTGTTGTTTAGACGAATTGTATAGACTTTGCCATTTTCCATACAGACATCGAAGGTCATATCTTTATGCGGAAACTCGTAGGCAAGTGTCGTAAATTGAGGTTCAAAGTAATCTGTGTAGCGAGCTGTCGGCGTGCCGAGACGTTTTTGTATCGAAGTCTCGCTCATTCCCAAAGGATTGAAACCTAAAAACGCTTTGCATTCGTTCGGATCTTCACTCGCGAAAAGTTCGGGAGATTTTTGAGCTTTCTTCATCTTTCTTGCGTACGCGTCGTAGAGATCCGAAGCCGTTTTGCTCTTCGGGCCGACTTTGAATAAAATTCCGTTCTGTGCAAGCCAGCCGCTGAATTTTCCGACTTTTACTTTGCACCACAAATTATTTTCTGAATCTCGAACTGTAGTGATTACTTTCAGCCATTCTTCAGGAAGCTCGATATATTCAACGTCTGCTTTCAAATCTGGATTTTCATATAATGGCAGAGAATCTTCGAGAGCGAAAGCCCACTGACCTTTTGACGGCGGCACAGGCAAAGAGACTCGATCCTGTGCATATGAAGCGAACGGAAGAGAAACTAAGAAAAGTAAAAGCAAAATTTTCTTTAACATAAAACTTAACTCCTTAAAATTTTTACGAATTAATCTGTTTGACCGGCGCGGCCTTCTTTGAAGACAGCTTTTTCAACTTCGCCATCGCGAAGCGTTACAACGAGCGTCATTTTTCTGTCTGTAAGTTCAAACGACAAAATATTAACTTCGCTTTCTTCGTATGGCGTTTCGCGCATTGTCGGAGTGCCGAGCGTGCTGCGGACTTCATCTTGGGTCAGGCCGATGAGCGAACGCAAAGCATTTTTATTTTTCTTGTATTTTTTATAAAGATTCGTGGCAGCTTTGCTTTTGCCGGCGTTCTGAAGTTTTAATCTAACGCCATTTTGAGCGAGCCAACCGCTTTGGCCGTCAATATTGACTTTGTACCACAGATTATTATCTGAATCACGAACGGCACTTGGAACCTTGAACCATTCGCCGTCGAAATCTACATATTCGGAATCAGAATCGGCATCGGCTTTTTCATAAAGCGGGAGAGATTCTTCGAGAGCGAAGCCCCATTGACCTTTTGACGGAGGGATCGGGCTTTCGACAGCCCAAGCAACAGACGCGCCGACAAGCAGCGCAAGGAACACTAAAGCAAATTTCTTTGACATAAAACTGAACTCCTTAAAAAATTTTTAGCTGTTTATTAAAAACGAGGAATTAGGCATGAGGAAAATTTTAATTTCTTATTTCGTCAGCATTAAAGTTCTTTCCCATTCATAATACGGAACAGAAATAATAACGTTTTCTCCAGAGTCTTTAATTACAGAATTAATCGGATTTTCAATTTTTGAATCGTCTTCGGTGATTGTCATGCCTTTTGTTGTTCTGTACCAGAAAATTACGTCGGCTTTTCCTGAAGCAAGTGCCGCTGAACGTGCTCCGGCTTCAATGTTGATCATTTCGATGTTCTTTTTCATTCGTTTGCCAATTTCAGAAAGAACGGCAGTGTTATAACCTGCGGGCTGACCGTCTTCAGCAATAAAATCTATCGGAGGCATATCGCCGGTAACAGCTACAGTGATTTTGTCGGCGTCGTCAAATTTTTCAAACGCGACTGCTTCGGGAGCTGCATCTGATTTTATGAATTTTTCTTCGAGGTTTTTCAAAGTTCCGTCCTCTTTCATTGCCGTGATGACTTTGTTAAGCTCGTCGCGAAGAGCTGTATTTTCGGCTCTGAAACCCAAAGAAATCGCTGAAGGCATACGGATTGTAAAAAGAATTTTGTATTCAGGATCGCTCTTCATGATATATCTAGCTGTGCTGTCGGGCAAGGAAATTTCATCAACGCGTCCGGCCTCAATAGCCATCAACATAGAAGTTAAATTATCATAAAAATGAATCACTTGACGGTTGTCGCGGAAAGCGTTGAGCATTTTCATTAAATCTTGCTGTTCTGTTACGTAGAGCATATTAAAATAATCAGGCAGGGTTTTTCTGAACTCGTCAACGGCGTTTTGAAATTCGTCTTCGGTCGTGCCAAGATAATTTAATACGCCACAGTGAACGTTAAGGTTGTCCTTGCGTGCTGCAAAAGCACATGACGAAAATAAAACAGAAATGACTAATGCCGCGATGACAAAACGGTAAAACTTTTTGGTCATTAAAAAGAAAATCTCCTTTTCAAAAATTTTTATGATTTTAGCATACACGATTAAACATCTAAGCAACTGCCGCCGATGAATTCCCGAATTACGGAGTTGTTAGGAATGCCATCATTATTCAAAGCCGGAACAAATCGTAAGATATTTAATAATCTTAACGCCTCACTGAAAACTGAAGAGTGTTCATCAACCGTGTGTAACAAAGGTTCTACATACGGTTTCAAAACTCCAAGCTCGTATGGCAACGCAGAATTAAAAATCACGTCCGCGCGGATTCTATACGGGAAAATATATTTTTTCGCGCCCCTTACGACCTTCGGATAAACTTCTAAAGTAGTCTGCGCACTCTTGCCTCGTGTTCGATAATCTCGAATTATTCTGCGCAATAATCTGTTATCGCTCGTGCTCGTTCGGTTATGAGGGTCAATGCAAATTCCTGTTAGTGGCGATACGAAAATTCCATAGCGGCTAGCTTCGGGCAACATTCCTAAAATCCTGTCATTTAGTCCGTGAATTCCTTCCATTATAAGAACGTCCGACGGTTTTAATTTTATGATTTTGCCCGGCTCTTTCTTGCCCGTGATGAAATTGTAAATTGGCGTAACGACTTCCTCACCGGCTAATATCCGAGTCAAATTGTCCGCAAGCAAAGCTAAGTCTAAAGCGTCAACGCGTTCATAATCATATTCGCCCGTCTCATCACGAGGAGAGTCCTCGCGTTCCTTGAAATAATTATCAAGCGGCAATGTTACGGGAGTCTTTCCGCAGACCATCAACTGAACTTTTAAGCGCTCTGAAAATGTTGTCTTGCCAGAACCCGAAGGCCCCGCTATCGTTACGACCTTCACAGGCTTCGACGCAATGTCTTCGGCGATATTGCCAAGTCGTTGCGAATGAAACGCCTCCGCGATTAAAACGATTTCTTGAATTTTTCCTTCCGTTACTCGATGATGAAGTTTATTCAGATAATCGAGGTCAAGAACTTGCAGCCAGTGCGCGTAATCAAAGAAAACTTTTCCCATCGAAGGGTCTAATATCGTATTGGGGATTTCGTCGGGAGCTTCAGGCTTCGGGAGCCTCAATAACATTCCTTGACCATATAGAACTATATCAAAAAGTCGAAGTTGTCCCGTCGAAGGCGCAAGAGCACCGCCGCAAAAATATCCGTAGCGTTCACCGCAGCGATAGACTTCTACGGGGTCAAGATTAGCACGCACAAACAGTTCCGCTATTTCATTTTCGCCTTGACGTTGAAAAACTCGTCGCGCCTTGTCAATAGTCAAAATTTCGCGAATGATTGGCGAATCGCGCCTGATTATCTCGCTCATTTCGGCTTTGATTTTGTCAATGTCGGCTTGAGTTACAGGGCCGTCTTCAAACTCCCAATAATTATTTTCAGCGATTGAGTGTCGCAAGATCGCCTTACGTCCGAGGACTTTTGCACACGCGATTATTAAAATAAAATCGAGACTTCGTTTATAAATTCTTTGTCCTGTGGGAGAAGTGGAAGGAATAAATTCTACTGTAGCGTCCTCATCTATAACCCAATCGAGCGGACGTGTATAATTATTTACGAACCACGCAATTATTCGCCGTTGCGACATGTCATGCTTGGTTACCATTTCGTTCATAACGTCGTGGCCTGTAACGGGAGCTTCGCCCGCTATGTAGCTGGCTGTGTAAGTGTCTCTCTTTACCTCCGGCGTTAGTACGCAGACCGTGAAAGCCATAAAAATTTTTAACTCCTTACTAAAAATAATCGTGATTATAACACCAAGATTAAGTAGGAATTAGGAATTAGGAAGTAGGAAGTAAAAAACTTAAAATAATTTTGGCTATCCCTGTTTTTTTAATTGCACTGGCAACCCCGCGACGCATTCAATAACTTCATCAGCTTCGGCGGCAAATTGAATAACAAGTTCCGCGAGCTTCTTCACATAAAATTCCGTCACTTCGTCGTAAATCACTCCGTCCGAAAATAAATCGTCTGAAACCAAAATTAAATTTTTGCACTTGGCCTTTAATATATGAAAATCACTTTTAATTCTTTCAGAGGCTCCGGCGGGATCGTTATCAAAAATTTCATTCGCTAGCCACGTCGTAAGAGCTTCGATTAAGACACTTGAATTACTAGGCAGATTTATCGCGCCGAGATTCGTTTGCTTCTCTATCGTAATAAATCCTTTGCCCGCGCGCATAACTTTATGACGGCGAACACGCTCTTTCATTTCGTCATCAAAAATTTTCGCTGTCGCGATATAAAATTTTTTTTCAGTTTTCAAACTTAAAAGTCTGGCTTCAGCGTAGGAACTTTTGCCGCTACCTGACGCCCCGGAAATTAAAATGAGCATTTTGTTATAATAGCCTAAAATTTTTCTTAGGAAACTTTAATTTATGAAATTCATCACAAAAATTTTTCTTTTAATTTTTTTTCTTACATGTTCGACACAAATTTTCGCGGCCGAAAAAGATTTTTCAATCGCGTGCAGCTTGTTCCCAGTTTACGATTTTGCGCGTGCAGTCGCTGACGATTCGGCAAATATAAATTTGCTGCTTCGGCCGGGCGCAGAGCCTCACGAATTTGAACCTTCGCCCCTCGATATAAAATTTTTGAACGACTCAGACGTTTTTGTATTCGCAGGCCGTTATATGGAGCAATGGGCCGAAAAAATTTCTCGTTCGCTTCGTGATATCGAAATCGTTGACGCGTCGAACGGAATCGAAATTTTTAACGGCGATCCTCATATTTGGCTAGACTTATCGAACGCGCAAATTATGATTAAAAATATCGCCGCTGGATTTTCAAACGCTAGGCCCGACCGCGCGGAAATTTTTAATCGCAACGCCGAAGAATATTGCCGCAAAATTGCCGAACTCGATTCAAAATTTTTAGAGCTTGCACAAAAAAATAAAAATAAAATTCTCGTCTTCGCTGGCGAATTTGCTTTCGGATATTTCATGAGACGATACGGTTTCGATTATATCAGCGCATACGACGGCGAGAACGAACCTTCTATAAAGAAAATGGCCGAGATTTTGAATTTTATAAATGAAAATCACGTGAAATTTATTTTTTCGACACCGAATATTTCAGCCGTAACGCGTTCAATCGCTGAACAGACTGGCACAGAAATTTTGATTTTTAATTCGGCCGAGAGCATTTCGCAAAAAGATTTTGACGCGGGCTTGACGTTTCTCGAAATCATGCAGGCAAATTACGAATCTTTAAAAAAATTCATCAATGACTAACGCAAAATTAAAAATTGAAAACGCCGTAATTAAATATGAAGATACAATCGTGATTAATGATTTATCTTTGCAAGTTCACGGCGGCGAAATGGTTTTTATAACTGGTGCGAACGGTTCCGGCAAAAGCACTTTAATGCGAGGGATCGCGGGCCTGTTGCCATTAAGCGCGGGACGTCTTGAGCGTTCGCAAAAAATGTCTTACGTTCCACAAATTGAAGAAGCCGATAGAGATTTTCCGGCGTGCGTTCGAGAAATAGTTTTGACAGGAACGCAACGAAAGAAAAAATTTTTTTATACGCGTCGTGATTATGAACTCGCCGATAAAGTCATGAAAGAACTTTTTATTGATGAACTTGCTAACCATGAAATTAAAAATTTATCGGGCGGTCAACTGCGTCGCGTGTTTTTGGCGCGGGCTTTATGCGGCGAGCCTGATTTATTGTTGCTCGATGAGCCTTGCGCCGGTCTTGACGTCGAGAGCCACAGAATTTTATTTCGGATTCTTGAAAACGAACTTGCGAATGGCTGCGCGGTTATCATGGTTACGCACGACGATTCAGACATTGAAGGCATAAGAGACAGCCGCGTCATAAAAATTTCAGACGGGAGAATCAAAATTTGAGCGATTTATTGGCGCTTCTTTCATATCCATTTGTAATTCGTGCATTAGTAGCAGGCTCGCTGATTTCAATTTGTGCTTCGGTGCTGGGCGTGATTTTAGTTTTGAAACATTATTCGCTAATCGGGCACGGACTTTCAGAAATTGGCTTCGCTTCGTTGTCAGTGGCGTCGGCTTTGAACGTCCCTGCGGTTTTAATTTCGACACCGGCCGTAATAATAGCGTCGTTTGTGATTATGTTCGTCAGTCAGAAATTCAAGACTGCGGGCGACATTGCCATAGCGATAGCTTCATCTGCGGCGCTTGCATTAGGGATTTCGATTTCGTCATTGACGGGCGGAACTTCAAGCACGGGAGCTTATCTCTTCGGGAGCGTTTTAGCGGTCAGCGACGGCGATTTAATTTTTTCTGTGCTTCTTTCAGTTGTCGTCTTGACGATTTTTATAATTTTTTATAACCGGCTCTTTCTCATCACGTACAACGAAAATTACGCACGCTCGCTTGGAATTAACACGACGATTTATCAATTAATAATTTCTGTTCTTACGGCGTTGGTAGTTGTTTCAGGAATGAGAATTACGGGGACGCTTTTAATATCGGGCGTTATAATTCTGCCGGCGGTAACGGCGAAAAATTTTGCGTCGCGCTTCAAAACTCTCGTTATAATGGCGGGCGCGGTGTCGTTCGTGGCGTTCATAGCCGGGCTTGTAGTTTCGTTTTTGTTTAATATTCCGGCTGGCGCGGGCGTGATTTTGTCGAACACGGCGATTTTAATTTTTGTAAAAATTTTTTCGAGATTAAAAAATAAAAAATAAAATGACAGGTAAAGGACATAGACTTTCAACAACAGCAATAATTTTAGGTGCGACGGGTTCGCCATTGGCGGCACTGTTTAGTTTTTTTGGCTCAACATTTCCGGATTCGTCAGAATATATAATTTTTGGGAAGCGTCGAAATCGTTGGCACAGACGTTGGACGCATTGGTTTATTCCGTGGGCGTTGATAGCTTACGTGTGTTTCAAACGTTCAGGTTGGATAGTGCCGAGGTTGTCGGCGCTTGTTGACGGGCGAAACGCTCATTATGATGTTTGGGCTTGCGCAGGATTTTGGGTAATGGGCTGTCTGCTTCACATTTTAGAAGATGCTTGGTGCGGAACAGTTCCATTTTTAAGACCATGGAAACGCGAAATCGGGATTCACGTTTTTCATATGTCGAAGAAAATCGGCGAGATGAGTCAGGGCGAAAAAAATTTCGTACTTTGCTGTGTGGGAGTGGGGCTCTTGGCCTTCGCAGTGAGATTTTTCACGGTTGACGGAGCTATACACTTTTTCAAAGTTCTCTGGCGAAATATATGAGGGGTGAGGAGTCAGGAATTAAAAATTAAAAACTAATTGATTAATTAATAAAACAGGTGCCCAAGATTAAAAACTCCGAGCCACGCAAGCAAAACGTTAATGGCAACGTTCGCAACTGAAAGCAAGAATAAAGTTTTGAACATGTTGTTCATTTCTTCGGTTGTGGTTTCTTTTGATGCCGAGTACGATGACATTATGATAGCGCCGCCTGTTGAAAGAGGGCTGATAGCCGCCGCGAATGATGTTGCAACGATCGCTGAAATCAATTCTACGTAGCTGACGCTTGAAAAAGTCTTTGTAACTTCCGCTGCTATCGGGAACAATGCCGGCATTACTACGCCCGTCGTTGAGCTAACCCAAGATAAAATTCCTGATGTCGCTGCCATAACCGGTGTTGCCGTGTTCTCGTTCATCAAAGTTTTAAGATAATCTGACACGAGAGCGATTCCCCCAAGTTTGTTGATTACGTTGACCAAAGCACCGACGCCGCAAATAAATACTAACGTTCCCCAAGGGATCCCCTTAATGGCTTTCTTCTCGTCCGCGCAGCCCGTGAGAATTAAAACCGAAGCCGCCAAGAAGGCAAATAATCCGGTGTCGAGTTTGAAGCCAATGCAGCAAATTACGACGATAATAATTACAAAAATCGTAATTCTTTGCTCGCGATTGAACTTTGGAATATCTGACCACTTTAACGGGTTGTCAGCGTGAACTTTGTAGCCTTTGTATAAAATATAAACTACGCACGTGAAAATAAATCCTGATAACAGCGTTGACATAAATAAATGAAGTCCGAAGCCTGAATATCCAAGCGGGCCTGATAATTGAGCCGCCAAAATTCCAGTTAATGAAAGCGTTGAAGCACAACCCGCATTAGCTCCTAGTTTTGCATATAACGAAGTCGCCATAGGATTAATTTTCATCTCGAAGGCGAGATACATTGCAAAAGTCGTCATCAAAATTCCTGCCGCAATGTGTCCCGGCCCTATGGCTGATATAAAAGCTGAAAGCAAGAACATCAAGATCGGAATCAAAACTGTATGTTTGCCAACAAGCGCGACAACTTTCTTTGAAAATAAATCAAGTGTTCCGTTCTGTGAAGCCATTCCGAACATAAACGTAACGCCGACGAGTGTAACGAACATCGAAGAACTGAAGCCCGCGGTTATCTGGCTAGCTTTCATGCCGCCGACAGTTCCAAGAACGAATGCCGCGCCAAGTGCGAAGAAACCGAGATTGATTTTTTTGATGAAGCCGATCGCTACGACGACAGCGAGAACAAGCAACGAGATTATAGGTAAATATTCCTGCAACATTTTTATAACCCTCCTGAAAATTTATAAATTTTTATTTTTAATTTTTATTTCCTAATTTCTGATTGTGGCGACGCCTTCCATTAATAAATTCGCAGTTCTGAATCCGAATGTGTCATCGACTTCGGGAACGTTGCTGCCGTTTTCAAGTCTGAAATCTGCGCCGCATTCCAAAATTCCTGCGGGGTGTCCGATTCTGATAAATTGCGTGTCAGCATTCGGAGCCAAAACTTGATTCACGATTGAGCCGGGAGTTACAGCTGCTGCCGCCGTACACATTGCGCCGGTCATTGCGTAACTCGGGTGCGGTTTCTGCATTGACATCATGCGAGAAAGAAGATCAATTTGATTTTTTGAAATTTCTTTGCCGTCCGAAGTTTTATAATCTTCCGGTTCTGCGACAAAAGTCATTTTAGGAATGCCGGGGGTGTCCCATGCGGAGCGCGTGTAGTCTTCAATAAGTCCAAGTTTCACGGCTGCGAGCCCGCGGATTTTTTCGAGAAGGTCAAGCATTTTCGCGTTAGCGTTGAGTTCGTCGGGAAGTTCTTTGCCGGTTAATCCAATGTCTTTGGCTTTCACAAAAACTAACGGGTTCGCCGCGTCAACGATTGAAACTTCGACTTTCCCGAAATCCGGAACTTCAAGAACGTCAACGACATTGCCTGTCGGTAAAAGTCCTTTTCCGAGAGTGCCCGAAGGCTTCACGAATTTTAATTTCACTGGTGAGGCTGTGCCCGGTACGCCTGCTATGGCAAAATCGCCGGAATATTCGACTTCGCCACCCGGGGTCTGAACGTCAGCTTCGATAATTTTTTGAGTGTTCGTGTTAAAAATTCTCACGCTCGTAACGCCGTCTTTAGCTTTTACAAGTCCTTTTTCAATCGCGAAAGGACCGACGCCTGATGAAATATTTCCGCAGTTTCCTTTGTAGCTCACGAGGGGCTTATCGACAGATACTTGAGCGAATGTGTAATCGACATCGGCTTCAGGATTTTCAGATTTTTTAATAATTGCGACTTTGCTTGTAACGGAGTAGGAACCGCCGAGGCCGTCAATTTGTTTTGCGTCAGGGCTGCCCATTAATCTGAGCAATAATGGTTCCCATTCGTTTTTGTCTTTGGGCATGTCGTCTTCGAGAATATAAACGCCTTTGCTGGTGCCGCCGCGCATAATAGTTACTGGCAATTTCTTAGCCATGATCAATATTTCCTCCTGTGTAAATAATTTTTTTCTGTGGAATTTTTTTCTTGTTGAACGAAGAATATCATTTTCGTTTTATAATGTGAAATATATATTTTTCATGAAAACCATAACTTGAAGGAATGATTAAATAAAAATGGATTTCAGAGAGCTGTCTTACGTTGCGGCCATCGCAAAATATCAAAATATAACGAAAGCCGCTGAAGCGTTATATATAAGCCAACCGAACTTGAGCAAATTTTTGAGCACTCTTGAAAACGAACTCGGACTAAAATTATTTTCAAGAGCTGACAAAAAATATATTCCGACTTACGCGGGCGAACGTTATCTTGAATACGCTCACAACATTCTCGAAAGCAAAACGAATCTTGACGCGGAACTTGCCGACATTATCAAACGCGATGTCGGGATTTTGAATATCGGCTTGCCTAATATGCGTTGCACTTTCATGCTTCCGAAAACGCTTCCGGCGTTTAATAAAAAATATCCGCATGTAAAAATTAATATTTTTGAAGGCACAAGCGCAATGATTGATAAAAAACTTCTCGACGGCGATATAGATTTAGCTTTCTACAGCAAGCCTCATGAATCTAATCCGCATATCGAATATCACAAACTCGCGACAGAGGAATTATTAGTCTGCACGTGCAAAAATCACCCTGTGAAAAATCTCGCTGTCAATAAACGAATTGAACTTGCCACGCTGAAAGACGAACGTTTGATTTTATTGTCGCCGGAACAACGCACGGGACAAATTTCGCGATTTTATCTCAAAAAAAATAATATCTCGCTGGAAAACTCAATCACTACAAACAACATGCCCGCGGTGATTTCTTTGACAGAACAAGGCTGGGGAGTTTCGTTTATATTCGAGTCGCACTTGCGTTGGCATTTGCCAGTCCCGGAGATTGAAACTTTCAGTTTCGGTAGCGTCGATAATCCGAGGGTAACGAGTGATTTTGTCGCAGCGTTTAGAAAGGGGAGTTATATTTCAAATTATGCGCGTGATTTTGTGAAGATTGCCGCGCGGTTATACGAAGTGAGGAGTTAGAAATTAAAAATTTTATGCGCTCAAGATGTTCATGATTGCTTGCGAGTTT
>JAFSUP010000036.1 GCA_017445205.1 Synergistaceae bacterium | reverse complement strand
ATTATTTCAAATTTAGTTTCATGTATATATCTGATCCCAAACGCGCTTCAACTATAAATATTATAAAAGCGATTGGCCATTGGGGATTACAAAGTATCATGATTATTAGCATTCCGACAATTATCTATTTTTGCTTCAAAGATAAAAAATTAATAGATTGGCTATGTTGTATTACGATGATTTTATCTGTCGCAATGGTCAGTATAAGCGGGCAAAAGTACGGCCATTACGGAATGATTTTTGTTCCGTTATTTGCATATTCTTTTGCGCGTTTGCTTAGTTATGTTTCAGTAAGTTATTTCAGTGTTCCTTTTAAAATTGCATTAGCGTGCATGATTATTCTAATATTAGGAAAAGGAATTTATGTTTTTACTAGCAACTTTCTTAAAAATTTAATTCGTTACCCATCACAGTCTCTTATTGAAGCTCAAGAGATTGCAGCTTGTATCCAAGCTAATACCGATGAAAATGATAAAGTATCAGTCTGTGGCAACCGGGATATTATTTATTTGCTGTCGGATAGATTTTCAGCGTCAATTTATTCGTATCAAAGTCCGGTTGCGCTTGTTGATAAAAACATTCGCGAAAAATATATTAGCGATATCAAAAAACTTAACGCAAAAATTTTAGTCGCCGTTGATAAAAAAAGTTTTTGGCTCGAAGAACTCGACGCCATAATCAGCAACGATTATATTTTCGTTCAACAAATTGGCACAGCGAAGATATACAAATTAAAATGAAAAAATACGATTTTATTATCGTCGGCTCGGGATTATTCGGCGCGACAATCGCTCAAAAGGCAAAGGCTGCCGGGAAATCCGTTTTGATTCTTGAGAAACGCGGCCATATCGCCGGGAATATTTACACGGAAAAAATTGAGGGCGTAAACGTTCACAAATACGGCGCACATATCTTCCATACTAATAATAAAGAAGTGTGGGATTATGTTCAAAAATTTGCCGTGTTCAATCGCTATACGAACTCGCCAATCGCAAATTATCACGGTGAATTATATTCTTTGCCGTTCAACATGTTGACTTTCAATAAAATGTGGGGCGTTATTACGCCCGAAGAAGCAGAGGTAAAAATCGCCGAACAGCGTAAAGGAATCTCTCACGAACCGCGCAATTTAGAAGAGCAGGCAATCAGTTTAGTCGGCCGGGACATTTACGAAAAATTAATCAAAGGTTACACCGAAAAACAATGGGGGCGACCTTGCAATCAGCTTCCGGCGTTTATAATCAAGCGTCTTCCGGTGCGATTCTCGTTCGATAATAATTATTTTAATGCGCTGTATCATGGGATTCCCATCGGCGGTTATACGAAGATGATCGAACGAATGCTAAGCGACATTGAAATTAAACTCGGCGTGGATTATCTTGAAAATAATATTTTTGGGGGACGACTTGGAGAATATAAATATTACGATATGGATCAAGTTGTAGCTGAAGCATTAAAAATTTCAAAAAAGTTAGGATTATAAAAATTATGGCGCCCTCGCTCCCACCCGCCCACCCCGCTCGGGCGCTTTTAATTAAAATTCAGAAGCCGACTTTCCGGCAATCCTTCCATAAACAACAAAATCAGCTACAGCAGTTCCGCCGAGTCTGTTCCCGCCGTGAACGCCTCCTGTAACTTCACCAGCAGCATATAATCCCGGAATTACATTTCCGTTTCCGCGAAGAACGTGTGCTTTATTGTCGATTCTTAAACCGCCCATCGTGTGATGAATGCCCGGTGTAACCTTGATAGCATAGAACGGAGCTTTATCTAACGGATTCGCAAAACTTGTGCGCCCAAATTCGGGGTCGTTTTTGTCTTTCACATAGCCGTTCCACTTGTTCATAGTTTCAGCAAAGACTTCCGCAGGGAGATTCAAAGCACGCGCTAAATCTTCGTAAGTGTCGCCTTTGAATGTATAGCCCTTCGAAATATAGCCTTTAATAACTGTTGAAGCGTCGGCCATGTTCTGGTCAACGACGAGCCACGCGAACGAGTTCGGCTGATCGATTTCGGCCTTTGAAACTACGTCACGTGCGAGAACTTCATCAATAAATCTTTTGCCTTCAGTGTTGACAAGAATAGCACCATCGCCGCGAAGTCCTTCGGTGATTAATGCAGAAGTATCAAATTGAACAGTCGGGTGAATCTGGATTTGGTCCATATCGACGACGCCCGCGCCAAGCTCTTGAGCCATTACGATGCCTTCGCCAGTCGCGCCGGGTGCGTTCGTGGTCATGAAACCGTCAAGCGCAGGATTGAGAATTGCAACGAGTTTCAAATTCGCCCCGAAGCCTCCAGTTGCGAGAATAACAGCCTTGGAATTAATCGTGATTTTGTTGCCTTTGCTGTCAGCAACGACACCGCAGACTTTGCCGGCCTCGTCCGTCAAGAGCGATTTTGCCATTGTCTCTGTCATAATCGTGATGTTAGAGCGAGCCTTGCAAGCTGCTTCGAGTCGCGGAATCATATAAGCACCGACAGAAACAACTTTCTTTTCTTCGTTAAGCGGTCTGTGAATACGTTTGACTGACGCTCCGCCGAATGCTCCGACTGAACTTAAATCTATATTAATTGTTTTTAGCCATTCGATAGCGTCTGCTGTGCCTTCGCAAAGAGCTTTGACTAAGCTGGGGTCATTAATTCCATGCCCGCCGATAGCTGTATCAAGTTCCATAAGTTCGACTGAATCAAAATATCCCTTAGGCTCATTTTTCCAAGCGTCATACTGTTCTTTGACTTTTGCGGCTAGTTCTGCGACGAATTTATTATCAGAAAATTTTTCTGCGGCTTTAAGAGTTTTTTCGACGCCCGCGTCTTCATTAAATTTGTTAATGTCTTGCGCGGGAGTGTGCGCGGCATTCATTCCGCCCGTAGCACGAACGGAGTTTCCGCCAACCATTGCCTGTTTCTCGATTAAAATTACTTTTTTGCCCGCGTCGGCTGCTGTTATCGCTGCAACCATACCTGCACCGCCTGCACCGATTATAGCGATGTCAGTTTCGAAAGTTTTTTCTTCAGCGACTTGAGCAGCAGCGGCTTTAATTTTGAAGTCGTCGGGATTGACACCCGCTGCGATTAATGCGGCTTCGGCGGCTTTCAAAATTCCTGTTGAGCTAATTGTCGCGCCGGTCATGACGTCAACGTTGACAGCATTCTTCGCGATCATGTCAGCCGGGAGTTTTTGCAAAGCTACAGAACCGATCCCTTCAGTTTCCTTTGGGCCTTCGGCTTTGACGTCTTTAATTTTGCCGTTGTCGAGAGTAACTGTAACGGTGATTGCGTCAGCTCCTCCGAATCCGTCGGCTGTGGCTTTGCCAGTTATGGAAGTGTCTTTAGCCTGCGAAGTGTTGAACATGATAACCGCCATGGCGATTATTGATACGATTAGAAATACGCGTTTTTTCATTACGTGATTCCTCCTTGTGAAAATTTATTGAAAATTTTTAATTTGAATGTCTTAAGTATATAACACGCATGAAAAAACCGGGCTCTGAATTTTAATTTCAAAGCCCGGCTTATGCTTTTTAATGAGGATGTTGAGTGAAAATTTATTTTATGAAGCCAACTTGTTTGCTGATAGCTTCAACTTGCTCGTCTTTCTTTTTGTTGTATTCGATTTTCTTCTCTTCAAAGTAATTACGGCCTTGAGCATCAATCGAAACGATAAGCGGCCCGAACTCTTTCACGCGGCAATTCCAAAGAGTTTCTGGCATTCCTAAGTCGCGCCACTCGGCTTTCACGATTTCTTCGACACATACAGCAGCAACGACAGCATTACCGGCAGGAATGACGCAATGAATGCAGCCGAAGTCTTTGCAGGCGTTAGAAGTGTTTTCTTTCATGCCGCCTTTGCCGACGATTACGCGAACGCCAGTGATTTTCACAAAATCATACTCGAATTTTTCCATTCGCATTGACGTTGTCGGCCCTACGGAGACCATTTCGAATTTTCCGTTATCTGGGTCAATCGGTCTGATGATTGGGCCGGCGTGGAGTATTGCGTTGTTACGAACGTCAACAGGAATTTCGCGGCCTTCTTCGACTACGCGTCTGTGTGCAACGTCGCGACACGTTGTCAAACTTCCAGACAAGTAAACTATGTCGCCGATCTTGATGTCTTTGAGGTCTTCGGCACTGATCGGTGTTACTAAGATTTTTTTGCCGTCCTTAAATTCTACTGCCATTATAAAGTCACCCCCGAATGTGAAAGAATTTCATAATTGAGGTCTTTGTCAAAAATTATATGACCTCTGCGATGGCTCCAGCAGCCCACGTTGACAGCGACTCCGATTGCTGACGGGTGGCGCGCTGTGTTCTCAATGTTCACGCCCATGACTGCATACTTGCCGCCCATTCCCTGAGGCCCAAGTCCGATTGCGTTGATGCCGTCCTCAAGTAATTTTTCCATTTTCGCGGCGCGTTCGTTCGGATTGTGCGAACCGATCGGACGCATGAGAGCCTTCTTTGAAAGCAGCGCGGCTGTTTCAACTGACGTAGCTACACCGACACCGACAAGAAGCGGCGGGCAAGCATTGAGTCCGTAAGTTGTCATTCTGTCGAGAACGAATTTCGTAACGCCCTCGTAACCTTCGCCCGGCATTAAGACCATCGCATGACCGGGAAGCGTGCAGCCGCCGCCAGCCATGTAAGTATAAATTTCGCACTTGTCAGAATGCGGCACGATGTCCCACCATACTGTCGGAGTTCCTTTGCCGACGTTTTTGCCGGTGTTGTACTCGTCAAAAGTTTCAACAGAGTTATGACGGAGCGGAGTCTCAAACGTCGCTTTGATGACGGCTTCTTTCAATAACGCTTCGAGGTCGTCGATTAACGGGAATTTTGTTCCGCACTTAACCCAGAATTGTAAAACGCCGGTGTCCTGACATGACGGACGATCTAACTTAACTGCGAGCTCCTGATTTCTGAACATCGTGTCGTAAATTACTTTAGCCATAGGGCTGTCTTCTTTTTCACGAAGTTCCGAAAGTTTTGCGATGACATCATCGGGAAGTTTTTTGGCCGTGTGTCCTACAAACTTCGCGATCATGTTGGTCATTTTTTCAACCTGATTCATAAAAGTTTTACCCCCTTATTTTTAATTAGGAATTAGGAGTTAGGAATTAGGATTTGAAAAACAAGAAAAAAATTCCTCATTCCTCATTCCTCACTCCTAATTATATTTACGCCGCCGGGAAGAATGGGAAAGCCATTGGCAGTAATATCATGCTTATTATTGTAGCGATTACGATTAACGGCAAGCCGGATTTCACGTAATCCATGAATGTATAATCGCCCGCGCCTACGACCATTGTATTAGCCGGCATTCCGATCGGTGTTGCATAAGCGCAAGAGCCTCCGATGACGCACGCCATTAACACGGCTCGCGGGTCGGCGTTCATGCCCTGCGCGATTGAAAGACAAATAGGAGCCATTAAAGCGGTCGTTGCGGTGTTGCTCATGAAGTTTGTCATTACGCAGCAAAGAATGAAAACTACGAACGTGAACATAGTAGGCGAAGGATTTTCACCAAGCGCACCGATGACTTTCTCGGCTATCATTCTGCCTGCGCCGGTCTTGTCAAGAGCTGCCGCTAATGAAAGTGTGCCGCCGAATAAGAAAATTGTTTTTAAGTCGATTGATTTCAAGGCGTCATCTTCAGAAATTACGTTAAAGAGAATTAATAAGATAGCTCCGATACAGCCGGAAATGCTTAACTTAATGCCGATTTGTTTTTCAAAAATCATAGCGAGTAATGTCGCAACAAGAATTACAAGCGAAAGAGTCTTTTTCCATTGAGGAACCGCGCTGAAGTCTTTTTGAACGTCGAAGACGCCTTCGCCTTTCGGGTCATGATTCGGAAGAAGATAGAAGCCGATCGTCGCGTAGAACAAAATTCCTACAACTAAGATTGGAAATCCGACTATTGCATATTCAAAGAAGCCGAAGCCTTCAAGTCCTGCTTTGCTCAAAGTGCTTTGCGCGATCATGTTGCCGGGTGCGCCGATTAATGACAAGTTGCCACCCATTGCTGCCGCAAAGACCAAGGGCATTAATAATCTTGAACGCTTGAAACCTGACTTAGCCGCGATTCCGATTACAACAGGAATTAACACTGCCGCTGTGCCCGTGTTCGACAAAACGCCGCTCATCAAACCGACGATTGTCATAATCGCGACGATTAACATTCTTTCACTGCTCGCGAACTTCGTAACGATACCGCCGATTTCGTTCGCCATTCCCGTCTCGAATAATGCTCCGCCGACGATGAACATAGCCACGAACAAAATTACATTGCCGTCGATGAAACCAGAAAACGCCGTCTTAATGTCAAGCACGCCCGTAACGACAAGGCCGATACAAACGATCATGGACGTTAAGCCCAACGGAATTTTTTCTGTAACGAACATCACGATGGCAAATGCCAAGAAACATAACGTAATAACTGCCGGACTCATGTGAAAATTCACACCCCTCATTGAATTTTTTAATTTGAAATTTTGTATAATGTATCCATTTGAATTAATGCAATAATAAACTAAAAATAAAAAATGTCAAGAGAGATTTTAAAAATTAATTTTTAATTCGTGATTCAAGAAAAAAAATTAGGAATGGCCGTTAAAAAAATTTTACTCATGAAACTTGAACACAATCTTAAAAACATGATCGCTGAGTCTAAATTTTAATTTTTTATTTTAGATTGAAAGTTATGAAATTTTATTGCTGCTGAAAAATTTGAAGATTTCTGTAGTGACCAAAGTAGTTACCAAAATAAAAACTTCCCCAAAATTTTTAGGGAAGTTCAAAAGTTTTCATTATTATACTTTTTTACTCGTAGCGTGTCAAAATGTCATTCATGCTCCGGATTATGTGTTTTCGCATTTCTAGGGCCGCACCGTCCGCATTATAGGCTTTTAATTTCATAAAAATTCTTTGGTGTTCAGCGTGAGATTTTTTTGCGTATTGTGTTTTTGTCGTGGTTAGGCCAATCGAAAGACCGTTCCATAATTCTGAAAGCATGTTCACAAGTTTTGAATTTCCAGACGCTAGCCAAATATTATAATGAAACGACTGATTATAATCTGAATAATTTTCAGGCCCTGCCTGCTCCGAATGATTAATGCAATTTTCAATTTCGGTTAAATCGGCTTTGAGTTCGCACGCAAGACGGCAGGCTTCGGCTTCAAGCGCTGCGCGAATATAAAAATGTTCGGTTATATTTTTTTTGTTCATGCCGATGACAACAGCACCACGATTTTGAGCAAGTTCGATTAATCCATCGCGCGCCAAAATTTGAAACGCTTCGCGCACAGGCGTTGCTGAAATTCCAAGTGCCTTCGCCGTTGCTTCAAGTGCGAGTGTCTCGCCTGGTTTTATATTTTGAGTAATTATCGCTTCGCGCAAAGATGCCGCCGCCTGTTCACGGACAGGCAATAATTTCACGGGTCTGACATTCAACATTTTTAATTTTTTTCTCCCTTCTGATTTTTATAAGTGCCTCCGCCAAAATAGAACCGTAATTTTCAAAAGAGGCCTTCAAATTTTCTGACTCGTCTTCTAAAGCGAGACGCAAATTTTTGAACGCGTCATTAATTTCCGTGCAGCCTTGTGAATTTTTAAGAACAAACGGCAAATAAATTTCCGTGACGATGACCAAAAATTTTTTTCGCAGAGGCGATTTTATATTTTCGACAAGAAAATTGTGAAAAGCGTTTTGATTTTCAAATTCTGAAAGCGCGCGGCGAGTTTCGTGATTAAAATTTTTGATTGCCTCCGTCGCAAGCAGAGCCATATCCTGAAAAACACTTTTTATAATTTCGTCGTCGAGAATTGAAACTCGCATGTGCTGCCCGGGAAGTCGCTCGACAAGGCCGCAATATTCAAGAGCCGCTAGAGCTTCACGCACAGGCATTCGCGACACCCCGAGGCTCAAGGCCGTTTCTGTTTGAGTGAGTTCGAGTCCGCTGGGGACATCGCCGGATAAAATTGCCTCCTGCAAAATTTCGAGGGCCGTTTCTGATTTATATAATTTTTGAAGTTTTAACATGATTTTAATTTTTTAATTTTGTATCCAAATTAACGAAAAAATTTTCAAGCATTATACAATAATTTTTAATGTGATAAGATATACGTACATGTCAGCTTTGTTAATTATTAATTCCGAAGCGGAGGCCTTAAAAAGAAATGCAGGAAGTTAAGAAAGTAACGACTGAAGTCGGAACAAACGAATGGCAATTAGTAGTTTTTGTTCTCGGGGATCAGTCTTTCGCTATCAATGTCGATAAAACTCGCGAAATTTTACGCTGGCCGGGAGTGCGTTCAATTCCAGACGCGCCAGTGGCTCTCATCGGTATAACGTCCGTGCGCGGCGAAGTGTTGCCCATGGTCGATTTAAGAATCTTTCTGGGGATTCCCCCCGTCAGTCCCATGGAACAGAGCAAAGTTATAATAGCCGAGTTCAACGAAGTTAAATTAGGTTTTGTTGTCGATGCCGTCGAAAGAATTTACAGAATTAAATCTGAAGATTTGGACGCAAGCATGACGGGCAAATATCTCGGAGATTGGATTCTCTACGTTATCAAGCGCGACTCCAGAAACGTTCTCCTGCTTGACTACGAAGCAATAGTTCAGACAATCAGCCCGCAGTTAGTCATTCAGCACAGCGGAGATCCCGGCAAGGCCGTCAGCATGATGGAAGGCGTTGGACACCCCGGCGATTATCATATTATTGTTGCGGAAGACTCGCCGCTGATTCGTAAACAAGTCGAAGATGCTTTGATGGCAAGTGGCTTCACGGATTTGCATATCTGCCCGGACGGCAAAGTCGCTTATGACGCTATCGTAGGCTCCGGAGAACACTGCGACTTATTAATTACAGACGTAGAGATGCCGAGATTAGACGGTTTGACGTTGACGCGAAGAATTAAAGAAAATCCAGATACGAAAAATATTCCGGTTATCGTCTTCTCGTCGATTATGGCCAACGACATCAAGAACAAGGCCGCGAGCGTCGGAGCAAATTATCAAGTTACGAAGCCCGAAATTACACAGCTTGTCGAATGCGTCGTCAAAGTCATTCGAGAAAAGCAAACAGTTGAGGAAGAAGCCTAGTTTTGTATCTGCCTTATTGGAGTTCGGAACTTCAAGTTGAAATTCCTTCTTGGTTTCCGTGGGGCAAAGATTATCAGCCTGTTTCAGTAAATCGCTTCCATGATGACACACTGAAGCGAATCGCCGAGCTTTCTTTTGATCTTGAGAGCGAGTTTTTATTTCTGTCCTCGCCTTTAGTTGGCTATGTCGGAAATCTCTCACGCGAAAAATTTTTTAAAGAAACTGAAGACAATGTCTTAAATCTCGGCTTTTTGATGGTGTTCTCATTTTCAGAAAATATTGAGAAGGCGCTGATACTCTCTCTTATAGCCATAGAGTCGGCAAAAAATCTTCAGCTTGGCGTAACGACTTGCTCATTATGGCGCGGAGGAATTTATGAAGGGAAGACAAAAATTGTAGCTATAGCTAGCGACGAACCTTTTTATGACTGCTCAGAATATCTCAAGGGGCTTGTGAACGTTCTGGATAACGTAAAAATTGCTTTGCGGCCGTCTGCACTTTCATACTACGCTGAAAAATTTGGGTATGACAGATTTTTAAGACGTTGGGAAAAAGCGAATCCTTATGACGTTCGAGTAACGCAGATTTTATCGGAGCTTGATACAGACAGCGCAAAAGAAATCGTAGGAGGCTCGCCGATGATTGATTTCCCGTCGTTCTTTGGGCTTGCACTCACAGCCGTTCAACAATAAAAAATTTTATTTTTAATTTTAAAATTTAGAAAGGAGATACTCATTACATTGCCTAGAACAAAAAAAGAAGCCACGGAAAAAACTGCCAAGCCTACTAAAAAAACTAAAGTTAAAGTTAAAAAAGTCGAAGAGCCAGAACTTCCAGAGCTTTCTGAGCTTGACGAAGGACTTGAAAACGAAGATTTTGATGAAGAAGATGTAGGCGATTTCGAAGAAGAACCTACTATTGAAGAGATTACGTCGTCAGATGTGGATTTAATAGAAGCCGGCGACGACATTGTAACCACTGACGAAAAATCAGGAGGTGTTGAAGCCTTGATAAATGAAACAAGAAACAGAGGCTACGTGACTAACGACGATATAGAACGTCATATCCCAGTCGAAAATTGGGACGCTGATACGCTCGACAGCATTTTTATAAATTTACAAGAGAGAGGCGTTGACCTCGTCGATAAAGCAAATATCGGAAAAATTCCCGCGCCGTCAGATTCTCGCGAAGAATTTATTCCGACTATTGACAGCGAACTAGCAAAACTCGATGACATTCCTTTAACTGACCCCGTGCGAATGTATTTGCGCGAAATCGGGAAAGTCGCTTTGTTGACAGCGGCCGAAGAAGTCGAGCTTGCCAAGCGAATGGAAGCAGGCGACGAAGAAGCTAAGCAGCGTTTAATCGACGCAAATTTAAGACTTGTCGTCAGCATCGCAAAAAAATATATCGGGCGCGGAATGTTATTTTTAGATTTGATTCAAGAAGGAAACTTAGGACTTATTCGCGCGGTCGAAAAATTTGATTATCGGCGCGGCTTTAAGTTCAGCACTTACGCTACATGGTGGATTCGTCAGGCCATCACGCGCGCAATCGCTGACCAGGCCCGCACGATTCGCGTCCCCGTTCACATGGTCGAGACTATTAATAAAATGGTAAGAATTTCTCGTTTGCTTGTCCAAGAACTCGGCCGCGAACCCTCAGATGAAGAAATCGCCAAGAAAATGGGGATCGAGCCTTCACGAGTCGAAGAGATTCGCAGAATTTCACAACTTCCGGTTTCGCTTGAAACACCAATCGGCGAAGAAGAAGACAGCCAATTAGGCGACTTTATCGAAGATCACGATTTGCCAAGTCCGGACGAGGCAGCGGCGGGTCATCTGCTTCATGAACAAATTGAAGACATGTTGAGCGCATTGTCCGAACGGGAGCGCGAAGTTTTGCATTTTAGATTTGGACTTGAAGACGGACATTCATATACGCTCGAAGAAGTCGGCAAAAAATTTAATGTGACACGCGAACGGATACGACAAATAGAAGCCAAGGCACTCAGAAAACTTCGTCAACCTAGCAAGAAACTAAAAGATTTTCTTGATTAAATAAAAAAATGTCGGCGAAGAAATTTATAAAAACTGTAAAGAACGCGAAACGCGGCATAGCGTTTTCAAAAAAATTTAAGCACAGGCTTATAGGCTCGCTGGCTTTATTTTTAGGTTTGCTGTTCGGCAGCGCATTTCTTGTTTGGTGGCAAGAAAAAAATTTCACCGGCTCTTATATTGATTCATTATGGAGCGTCCTGTTTACATTGATCGGGCAAGGCGAGTTTGCAACTTCACCGAGGACTTTCGGCGGAAGGATTATAGTTTTCTTACTGTCGATTTTCGGCGTAGCGTTATTCGGTGTCGTATTTGCAGAAGTCATGCAAAGATTAATCAACAGTCAGCTAAAAAAAATGTTAGGGGAGATGATGGGAATAAATAACTGTAAATTTGAAGGCCACGTTTTAATTTGCGGCTGGAACGGGCGCGGGCCTTATTTAATTCGTGAATTAATGGCTTCAAGTCGTCAAGTCGCCTTAATCGCTAAAGAACGTCCGAATAATTTAGACAGCGAAGTTTTTTATGTTCAAGGCAATCCGTCAGAAAGAGAATCATTAATCAAAGGCGGCGTCGAGAAAGCACAAGGCGCGATTATCTTAGGGGATCCTGATTTTGGTGATGACGATTCACACACGATACTAACCGGGCTCGCAATCGAAGCTATAGCGCCTGATGTTTATACAGTTATGGAACTTCACGACCCCGAAAACGAACGTTATGCGCGCTACGCTCATGTTGACGACATTTTATATACAGACAGTTTAATTGCTGACATTACGGCAATGTGCACTCACAACGAAGGAATTTCGGCATTTATTCGCGACGTCTTATCGACTGCTGACGACGGGCATAGCTTTGCTTCGTTTGATACGCCGGAAGAATTTGAAGGCAAGACCATCAGAGAACTTTTTGCACACTTTAGCGAACATGATGCAATTCCGATTGCGACTATTACGCCTCCCGAGGGTGAAGATCCTAAGCGCGTGCCGGCATCCGAATGGGTTTCGACGGTTTGTCCGCAGCAAGATAAGATTGTGAAATTGCCGATGAAAGTTGTGTGTTTAGTTAAAGATAATTATTCAGAGATTAAAAAATAATTTTTGTGAGCCGCTCACATGTTCTCCCACCCACCCACCCCGAACATGTTCGCGGCTTTCCCTTTCTTTAGGCTTTCCTAAAATTAAATTCACGTTCTTAAAAATAATTGATAAAATTGTAATATCTAAATCAAAAATTTGAATGAGAAGGAATTGTTTATTATGCCTGAAATTAATTTACCCGAAATAGTCGCGGAAATTTTTAGAAAGAACGATTGCTCGTTCATGACGCTAAAACACCTTGTGTTCTGCATGAGCACACAAACAAAAAGAGATCTGAAAATTTTTGAACTCACAAGCGCAGTAGAGATGCAAAAAATCCTTGAGCCAATGATTGACAATAAATACGTCTTCAAGAGAAAAGGCACAGTTATTTATGTGCTTGAGCCACGCGACCCGGAATATTTTGTGCTCTCGATTCTTTCAGCAACCAAAGGCAAAGGCCCCAAGGCTATAGGCCGCTCCGTGCCGTTCACAAAAAAAGAATGCTCGCGCCTGCTCACCGAACTTGCTAAAGAAGGAAAAATTAAAGTCGTGCTCGATGACACTCTCGAAACTCGCGTTTATCTCACAGGAAACGCCGCAGTAGCTCCTGAAACTCCCAAGCAAGCACCAACGCCACAACCAAAGCCGCAGCAAGAATATACTCTCGAACGATTCAAAGCGGCTTTCGATTCTCTTGACAAAGGAAGAATTTTTGTGAGGATCTGCGACCTTAGAAGAACGCTTAACTGGCCTCGTGAAATTTTTGACAAAGCCCTAATCCAGTTACGCAACGCCGGAATTATTCAACTTCACGTCGGGGACGCTTCACTGATGACCCCTGAAGACATTCGCGACTGTTTCATTGATGAAAATAATTTCAGAATGGGAACGGTAACGTGGCATGGAAGATAAAGAAATTCTGGAGAAGCTCCGCGCAAATAATCCCTTCGTGTCGTCCGCGTCGCCTCTGCCTTGGGATAACAAAAATCCGGATCTTCTTCAGCTTAGCCGCGAGGCTTCCGAAGACATTGAGCAGCTTATGCGCCATAAACGTCGGGAGCCTTCGACGCCCTTGGCCGGCCTTGTGCTTGGTGAGCCGGGCTCCGGAAAAACTCACATGCTTGCACGAATTCTGCGGCGAATGCGAAGCCGTTCGCGTTTTTCGGTGTTCGTTGCCGTCAGAATTTTCAGGGACGCACAGAGCGTAACAAAATATTTATTAGATGAAATTTTTGTAAATCTCAAGCAAGTCCACAGCAACGGCCGCACGCAATTCGACATGATAATGAGCGAATTTGCAAACTCGTATCAGGAACGCCGACGCCAAGATGGTTATTCAAAAGCCGAAATCGCAAGATTAGATCCGCGTTCTTTAATTGCGCGCGACATTCCAGGACTTGAAAGAAATTTTTTAAAATGCTTTGTTCAGTACTTGAGCACCAGCGACCCTGCGGCAAGAAATGATATTCTCGATTGGTTAAGCGAAGGTCTTGAAGGCGAAGACGCTTTGAAATTAGGATTGCCCGATCGCGATCTTAATTCTTTGTCCGACGCTCGCCGCGAACAAGAAGCCGAAAAAGTTTTAATCGCGCTTGGCCTAATTCTTTCTTATGCGAAAGTCTCGATGATAATCTGCTTCGATCAGCTTGACGCCATGAAAGACCGCGAATTAATTTCAGCGTGGGGAAATATTATTAATCTCTTGATGAATAATCTCTCCGGGATTTTGCCGCTTTGCTTTTTGCGTTCCGAAATTTGGAATGATGTTTTTATGCCCGTTCTCGATGATGCTATTGTTCAGCGACTGCGCAACAACACCATGATAATGAAAACCTGTTCGCTTGAACAAGCACGTTTATTAATCCGCATGAAAATCGAAGCTCTTTTCACTGACGATGCCGAAGAAATTTTTCAATGGCTAATTAAGCGAATGGGCAGCACTCTTAGAGACGGTTACTCGCCGCGCGTGATAATCGAACTCGCCAACCATGCAATCACAGCTACAGGCGAAATCACAGAATCGCCAGTTCCAGTTGATGATAATTCTGCGCCGCTGGACGAGAACGACATAATCGCAGAATTAATTAAAAATAATTACGAGGACGAATATAAAAAAGTTCAGTCCGAACCCAACGCTTGGCCACCTAATGCGGATCAACTGACATTAGCGCTTTCAGTATGGCTGAATTCTCACGATGGCTTCGAGTTCAAAAAGAGCGATTTGAAAAACATGAAACTCATCGGCAAGTATCACGGGCGCGATTTTTCTTTTGTTGTCGTTACGGGCAAAAGTCATTTTGTCGCGAGTGCCGGCTTAAATCGCGGGTCAGATTTTTTGACTTCGCATCAAAAAGACAGCTACTGTTGCTACATATCTGAAGAAAAAGTTCACAAGCCGACATGGAAGCAAGTTAAAGAAGCCATAAAGAAATTTGAAAATCTCGGCGGCCGCGTCATATTGCTTGACGCTAACGAAAGAATTAAATGGTACGCACTCACGGCCCTGATTAATCGCGTGGATAACGGCGACGTGAATTTATATTTGTCCTCGGGCAACAGAGTAGCCACTCGCGAAGACATTAAAGACTTCGTGAAAAATTTTAAGCTCGTGGATTTTCCTTTTGACGATGACGGCAGCGAAGCTGAAATTATAAATCTCCCGGCCGGCTTGAATGATGCTGTGATTTCAAACATGTTAAATGAAATGGTCGAGGCCTCGCCGATGAACATGCTTGGGACTTTGAAGGCGATCGATTTATTAGCACAGCGTGGCGTAAATCTAACAGTGAAAGATTTAATGGCTTTCGTGAAACGTGAAACAACGTTCAAAATTTATAAAAACGCTAATGACGAATCGATAATTAGTTTTTCATAAAAATTAAAATGTTAATCGACTGTTACACGACCGTCAGCGACCTCGCAATTTGTCAAAGATGTCCGGCCTTGTTCGCTTATAAATTTCATAAAAAAGAAAAATCAGCTTGGCGCGTCGGGATCAAAGGCACCGAAGCTTACGGCTCTGTCTTTCATCGGGAAATCTCGCAAAAATTTTTTGAGGCCGCTTCAAATCCGCGCAGCCCGCTTTATAAAGACATAACACAGGCTAAAAACGCAAGACAATTTGAAAATTTAATTCGCGAAAATTTTTTTATACCGTTCGTTGAACATAAAGGAAAATTTTTCACAGCGTCGCAAATTTTAGCAATGGCTCGGGCCGTGCGCGTTTGGATTCGTGGGATAATGCTTTTCTTTGGAGATTCAAAGCCGATTTTTATAAAGCCCGAAGGTAAATTAACCGGCAATTTTGAATCTGACGGCACGAATTTAATCATTAACGGACGCTATGACGCTTTAATTTTTAATCCTGATAAAGTCGAAGCGCGTTTGTTCGAATTCAAAGGCTTCAGAAAATCCGATATAACGGTTCCGCTGTCGCAAAGTCTGATTTATTCATGGCTCATTGAGAAAGCGACAGGGATAATGCCATCAATCGAAATTATATACTTAGATGAAGAGAAGCCGGAAATTTTTGACCCTAAGACCGTTCGTGCGATGATTGCGTCAGGATTGCCGGGGCTGTTTCGTTCAGCAGTTGACATAATTTTATTAAGGAGGTTACCAATTATCATGAGCGACAAAAATTTATGTGAAAGTTGCAAATTTCAAGCGACATGCAAAAAAGACATGGAAAAAATTTTTACATCGAAATTGAAATTTAGAAAACGTCGCGGAGCGTCAATGATGAGTTTGCTCGTGTTCTTTTTCGCGGCTATGGTCATAACGGCGCAAGTTTTTTTCTTTTCTAATGTTTCGTCCGAGTCCGTAAAAGAAGACCGCGATATTCAAAGCGTCAGAATGCAGCTTGAAGGCCTTGTGAACTATGCAGAAAATCTTATCGCACAGAATAAAATCGACGTGGGCAATAAACAAGATAAGCATAAAATCATTTTCTCTGAAGATATTAAAGCTAATTATAAAAATTTTTACGAAAATACTATTGGCACAATGCCCAAGGATTTCACGGACCAAAATTATAATTACAGCGCAGGCAGAGATAATTTTACGTTGAACGTTCATAAATTAGATTACGAATATCAAGATAAAACTTTTAATGATTCAGACTGGCCCGTATCTATGGATTACAGAATTTTCCCGCCAATGAAAGATCATTTTTTAATTCGGGTTGGTAAAAGAATGCCGGCGGAAAATCATTTTATGATTCAAGTTCTTGTTCAATCCACTGACACAACTTTTATAACTAAAACTCATGAGGAGATTTGGTATTAAATGCCCGGTATATTTAAAATAAATCCGCCTGTCGCTCTGGAAAATTCTGCGGCTATGGCTATTCATGATGAATTTCTCTACTTCATAGAGATTGACGAAAATAACGAGGTTACACGAAAAATCACAATTCCGCTCGCTGATGGCTGCATTGTCAACGGTCAAATTAAAAATTTCGCGTTGCTCGAATCCGCTTTCGTCGCTCTCAGAAGAGAAACTGGAAAAATTCATGAGCCTGTTAGCATCGGAATACCCGAAGGCGAAGTCATAATCAGATTCCCGACTCTCCCGGATATGAGCCTCGAAGACGTTCGCGGAACTTTAGATTTAAATTTTACGGAGTTCTTTCCATATCCGCGTAACGAAGCTGTTTTTGACACCGTGAAAATCAAAACTCCCAACGACGACCGACGAGAAGATATTACAGTCCTCGCTGCCGCTGCTCGCAGTCAGACTGTCGATCACATTCTCTCTGCTGCTCATAACGCAGGCATTCCGCCCGGCCCTGTCGAACCTGTGAACTTCGCAATGATCCGCGCAATCCCTGAAGCTTATGAAGGTCTTTGCGTCCTTGCTGACAGACATAATATCGTAGCAGTATGGGAAGGCAACGGAATTTTTTTCCGCACCGGCAACAACGAAAATAATATTCAGGACATCTTAAACACGATTCAATATATCGAAACTCAATATCGAAGCGTCAGAGTTTCTAAAATAATTTTGGCAAAATTAGATTTTCAAATTTCGACAGGCTCAGACGATTCAGGTTCAGACATGGAATCAGATGCAGAATCGGATTCGGGATTGAAAGTTATTAACGTTGATGACGAATATTATTCAGCGCGTGGCTTGGCATTGAGAAACGATCCGGCCTTCCTACCGCTCGATATGCGCCCCGCAGAATTTATAGAACTTGAGAAGCGTCGCTATTCTTTTAATCCGAACAGGCTGATTTTGTGGGGACTAATCGTAATTTTTTTAATGTTGTCGATCGGCACAATTTCTTTTACGTTCGCTTGTATTCGCGACATGGAAGACAAAATTAATATAATTCGTGAAAGTGTCGCCGACCTGACTCCGCAGCGAACGGCCATCGTACAAGAAAATGCCGAACTCGAACGCCAAAACGCTAAGACCGAAAATCTTTTGAAATTTTTGCAGGGCGATATTCCGGTCCTCGAAATCATGAAAGAATTTGAAGAGAACGCGGGCAACGGTGTTAAATTTGAAACGGCGGACTTCACTCGAAATTTGCTTGGCGGTTTTGCCGTAACGATTGACGGGAAGGCCGAAGACGAGCGCGCTGTCGTTATCATGACTGAAGGACTTAAAGCCGGCGGAAAATTTTCAGGCGTAATGTTGCCTGTGTCTCAAAGGGACCAGACTGGACGAATAGTTTTTAAACTTGTTCTTAATATTGGAGAAATAGAAAATGAAACAGAAACTCAAGATTAATTTTTCACGCAAACGCGGCTTCACTTTGGTGGAGCTTTTCACAGTCATAATTATCATGATAATTTTTGCGTCGTTCATCACAATGAACATGGACGCTCAGCGTCAGACCGCAAAAAAAGAAACCGAACGATTTGATGTTTATCTTCATGACTTAATGCGAAAAGCCGACCGCCGTCACATGAACTTCGAAATTACAAATGTTAGCGCTAGAATAAAATTCTATTGGAGAAACGAAGATCAAAGAGACGAGAATGCAGGAACGCTGATTTATGACCCAAGTCCAAGCGATAGCGACAAGCCCGTAATTCAATCGCCGTTCACACTCGCATTAACTTAGATAAGGTTTCATATGACGCTTATACGAATGAATTTGACAAAAAAGGACACTTTACAATCACGCGCAGCGATTATGATAAAAACAACGCTACGCCCGAGACGATTTATTATCTTCATTTTAAGGAAGGACGCACGCGACTTTCAGATAATGATAAAGAAGATGAAGATTCTGAAGAATAATTATTAATTTATAAGTTGCTATAATAATCCCAAAAATAAACAGGAAGTGCTCAACTTGCAAAATAAATCACGCTCCCAAAATCCTCAACTTCAAAAACGCAGCAAAAAACGACGCCGTAAATTTTTATTTTACGGATTAATTTTTTCTTTGCTCAT
>JAFSUP010000035.1 GCA_017445205.1 Synergistaceae bacterium | reverse complement strand
CTCATGCCCGCAGTAATCAAACTTTTAGCTATTTCAAGATTTCTCTCGAGCCGTCCCTCTTCTTTTCCGATCGCTATACCCTTAATGATGCCGCGCTCTTCGCCGATCGCTATGCCGCGTTCCTCGCCAATCGCTATGCCCTCGCTAATTTTATCCAAATCTCGCATCATAACTCTCATGTACTGATCCCTCCAAACTAATTTATGTCTCGCGTGATTTAATTTAACCTGCAGCTCGTCGATAAACGAATCTTTTTCCGTTTTAACGCCGGCTACAAAATCAAGAAAATTTTTCAGCTCAGGCGAAATGTCGTCGAGCTTGCCATTTGAGTTTAAAAATATTGTAACAGTTCCGTCGTTTAATTCCAAATTTTTATCTTCAAGACAAAAATTTCTAAACGTATATTTATGCTTGCCCTGTTGGAACAAATCGAAAGTGCAGATAAATATCACGAACTGCGTCGGCATGTTGCCGTAATCTTCAAACGAGTCCAGGCTCATCAAGCCGTGATACAGCCGCGTACGGTTCGGCAAAGTTCTTGTGTCCTTCGTCTGCATCTCGATATTATAAACTTTCGTGCCGTCATGAGACTTAGTATATAAATCAAGCCTTATCCCAGTTGTGCCAGCGACTTCTTTAAAAATTTTCTGAGTTTCAGGAAATTTTATTTTATCTATCTTAATATCCGGCAGAACGCGCCGCAGCAATTCCCTGCATAATTTAACGCTCTTCATGACTTTGCCGAACATAAAGTCATTGGCAAGGCCTAAGTTCTCCCAGTAAAGCTCCGGCGGAAGATTTAATTTATCAAATTCGCGGCAGAGCTTCTCGCGCCGCTCTTCTAAAGTCGTCTTACGTCTAATTTTTTATCACCGCTTTTAATTTTTAAATTTAAATTTATTATAACAAAACGCCCCGCAAAATTTTTAAAATTTAAATTTAAAAACTCGCAAGGCGTTTATATAATTTTAAAATTTTTAATTAATTATCTCTTCGATTTGTCCTCGGGCTTGGCCAAGTACCATTCAATTAAAAATCCTGTCGCAACGAACATCGAACTCCAAGTTCCGGCGATAATTCCCACAAGCATTGCATAGCTGAACGCCTGAAGCACAGGCCCACCCCAAACGCATAATGCGATAACAGGGAATAAAGTCGTCAAAGTCGTGTTAATAGTTCTCGATAAAGTCTGATTGACCGACTTGTTCACGAGTTCAACTATGCCCTCATGGCCTAAATCGCGCCAGTTCTCGCGGATTCTGTCCAAAATTATGATCGTATTATTCAACGAATAGCCGACTATAGTTAATATTGCCGCGATAAACGAGCTCGAAATTTCCATTTGCGTAATGCTGAAGAAACCCAGCGCAACTATAACATCATGAACCAACGGCACAACGCTCACAACCGCAAATCTAAACTGGAATCTTAAAGTTATATAAATTAATATAGCTATAAGTGCTATAGTAACGCCGATAAACGCCTGCTGTCTCAGCTCGCCTCCGATTACCGGGCCGACTTTCTCAAAGCCCGTGATCGTCATTCCCTCAAAGTTTTTCTGAAGAATATCTACGACTTGCTGACGGCTCTCGTCCGTGTCCTCGTTAGTTCTGATTATAATGCCCTTCTCTCCGAAGTTCTGGATCATAGCACCTTTAGCAACAACATTTGAGACAACTTCACGTACTTTCGCAACGTCAGGGCGTTCGCCTTTGAAATCAGCCTGAATGACATTGCCGCCGGTAAAGTCTATGCCGAGATTAAGACCGCGCGTGAACAAAAATCCAAAGCTAATTAATACTACTATCAAGCTTATGCATAACGCCGGCCTTCTGAAGCTCATAAATTTAAAATTTAAATTATTTTTCATGATTATAAAAGGCCTCCGTTACTTTCTATTTTTGCCGCGCCCGATAAAGAGCTGTAATATAGCACGGGTCACAACTATATTAGCGAACACGCTCGCCACAAGTCCGATAGAGAGCGTAACGCCAAAGCCGCGAACAGAACCCGAGCCGAAATAAAATAATACTAAAGCCGCGATTAAAGTCGTGATATTAGAATCTAAAATTGTCACCAACGCTTTCTTAAATCCTGCGTCGAGAGCCGCGCCCGGGGTCTTGCCGGCCTTACGCTCTTCTTTAATGCGCTCGTAAATTAAAACATTTCCGTCAACG
>JAFSUP010000034.1 GCA_017445205.1 Synergistaceae bacterium | reverse complement strand
GGGAGATAATATTCTTTTTGAGCGTTATCGTTTTTGATTAAGTCAATGACCTTTTTAAGTGATTCAACTTTGAAGGCATAGCACCCCGCGTTGACCTCGTGAATTTTTCTTTGTTCGTCCGAAGCGTCCTTGAATTCGACAATCTCAACTGAATTTTCTTTCCTTATAATTCGCCCGTATTGTTTCGGGTCTTCGGCATTGAAAGAAATAACCGTGCAATCGTTATCGCCGCATTCGTTCAAAAATTTTTTAAGACTGTCTGGAGTTATCAAAGGGACATCGCCATTAAGGACTATTAAATCGTCGTAGCGTTGCCAAAATTCTTGCGCTACTTTAACGGCGTGGCCTGTGCCTAATTGTTCATGCTGCCATAAAATATTTAATTCGTTTGGGAAATTTTTGCGTAAGTGTTGCTCTACGAGTTCGCCTCTTGAACCTACAAGCACTCCAACATTCGCGGGACTTATTCCTGAATCAAAGACGTTTTTTAAAACGTAATCAATAATAGGACGGTCAAGAATAGGCTGTAAAACTTTAGGGGTCGCGCTTCTCATTCTTGTGCCTTTGCCGGCCGCCATGATGAGAACACAAAGATTATTCATAGCTTTAACTTTAATCGCCTCCAAAAGTTGTGTGGCTGGGATGGATGGATTCGAACCATCATTACAGGATCCAAAGTCCGGCGTCCTGCCATTGGACGACATCCCAACGCAAAACGCGGTAATTATATCACAAAAAAATTTTTATTTGACTTCAAGCAAACTTGAATATTTAATATTTATAAAAAATTTTTCAAAAGGAGATTTTAATTTCATGTTAGGAAATTTCACATACTCAAACCCGACTCGCCTTTACTTCGGTGAAGACGCTCTTGACGGTCTAAACAAAGAACTCCCGAATTACGGCAAAAATATTTTGCTCACGTATGGCGGCGGCAGTGTAAAGAAAAGCGGCCTCTATGACGAGATTGTAAAAATTCTCAAAGCGAACGGCAAAAATATTATCGACTTGCCCGGCGTAATGGCTAATCCGACCGTCGAAAAACTTTACGAGGGTTGCAAGCTCGCAAAAGAAAACAACGTCGATTTAATTCTCGCTGTCGGTGGCGGCTCCGTTTGCGATTACTCAAAAGCCGTGAGTGTCTCGACGTACTGCGAAACTGACCCATGGGACAAATATTTTCTTAAAATGGAAGACGTTGACAACAAAATTATTCCCGTCGGCTGCGTTTTGACGATGGTCGGCACAGGCAGCGAAATGAACGGCGGCAGCGTCATCACGAACCACACGCAAAAATTAAAAATTGGCCACGTCTTTGGCGATAATGTCTTCCCGAAGTTCTCAATTTTGAATCCGACTTATACTTTCACTGTGCCTCAATATCAAATGGTCGCGGGCTTCTTTGACATAATGTCGCACATCATGGAACAATATTTTTCAAACGTCGACGACAACACGAGCGATTATCTTGCTGAAGGCTTAATGAAATCTTTAATCACAAGTTCGCGAATTGCCGTTAAAAATCCTAAGGACTACGAGGCCCGCAGCAATATCATGTGGACAGCTACATGGGCATTGAACACATTAATCGCGAAGGGCAAGAGCACAGATTGGGAAGTTCATATGATCGGCCAGTCGGTCGGAGCTTACACGAACGCCACTCACGGAATGACACTATCGGCAGTGTCGCTTGCATACTACCGCACAATCATGAACGCAGGCTTGAAAAAATTTGCGCGTTTTGCCGTCAACGTTTGGGGCGTAAATCCCGAAGGAAAATCTGACGCACAACTCGCCGACGAAGGATTAAAGGCTCTCGAAGCATGGATGAAAGAAATCGGCGTCGTTTTGAGTCTCAAGGAGCTTGGCGTTACTCCCGACATGTACGAAGGCATAGCGGACGGAACATTTTTACTTGAAGGCGGTTATAAAAAATTAACTCGCGAAGAAGTCATCAAAATTTTGAAAGCGAGCATGTAATTTAATTAGGAGTGAGGAGTTAGAAATTAATAAAATTTTTTTGACTCCTCGCTACGTTATTTTTCAAAGGAGATAATTATCATGAGTAATAAACTCGTAGCTTATTTTTCAGCAAGTGGCGTAACTGGAAGTGTCGCAAAAAAATTAGCCGAAGCATCAGGCGCTGATATTTATGAAATTAAACCCGCCGTTTCTTACACAAGCGCGGACTTAAATTGGCAAAATTCAAATTCGCGCAGCAGTATCGAAATGAAAGACAAATCTTCACGCCCCGAACTCGCTGACACAAACGCAAAAATCGAAGGCCATGATGTTATATTTTTAGGCTTCCCGATTTGGTGGTATGTCGCGCCGACAATCATTAACACGTTCCTTGAAGCTTACGATTTCAGCGGCAAAAAAATTATTTTGTTCGCCACGTCCGGAGGAAGTGGTTTCGGAAATGCCGTCTCTGGTCTTCAGCCAAGCGCACCTAACGCAAAAATAATCGAAGGAAAAGTTTTCAGGCGAAGCGTGAGCGTCGAAGAATTAAAAAAATTTGCTGAAAATTTTTAAAATCAAAAATTGACTTCTGGACATCACGTCTGGAAGTTATTTTTTTTCGTGAAGGAGAAATTTTAATTTGCAAATTTATTTTGGCCTTGGTTCAAACCTTGGCGACAGATTAAAAAATATTAACGACGCTGTTGAAAAATTAAAATTTTTTGGCAACGTCGAAGCCATGAGCAAAATTTATGAAACGAAACCGTGGGGTGGCGTTGAACAGCCTGATTTTTTGAATGCTTGTGTAAAAATCGAACGAGAAAATTTTATTGAGCCTCTCGAAATTTTGCGCGTAATAAAAAATTTTGAAGTCGAACTCGGCCGCGTGAAGTCTGTTCGATGGGGAGCACGTAAGATTGACATAGACATCTTGCTAATCGACGACATGATTTATAAATCGCCGGAGCTGAATATACCGCACGTGAGTTTACCTGAAAGATTATTTGTGCTTGACCCTTTAGGAGATATTCTTCCGGCCGATTGGCGACACCCCGAAAATAAAAAAAGCATCGAAGAAATGAAATTTTTAATTTCAAAATCGCCTTCGTGAATTTCGATGATAAAAAGAAAAGTTTAAGATTTTTGTAGTGACTAAAGTAGTGACCAAAATAAACAATTCCCCCGCAATCTCGGAGGAATTGTTTTTAATTTCATATATTATACCGCACGTCTTAAAGATTGTGTTCCGTTATCGTGAATTTGTCGCAAAATCTCAACAGCGACTTCAAGCGCGCGCTTTCCGTCTCGTCCTCCGACAACCGGCGGGCGCTTCTCTTTAACACAGCGAACAAAATCAGCAAGTTCTAACTTCAGAGGCTCGCTCTTCGGGAAGACTGGCGTTTCACGAATCTCAACTTGTCCTTCGGGATTGTTGACGCAGCGCGAAATTTGCACGGTCTGAAGCTCGTAGTTAATCGTGATCTGTCGTTCGCGTTCGACAATCTCAAGCTGACGACATTTCTTTTCTGCGCAGCGGCTAACGAGTATATGAGCTAAAACGCCGTTTTCAAAAGTAATTTGAGCGTCGGCGATGTCTTCGTGGTCCGTGAAAACGCAAGCACCAGTCGCGGCAATTCGAGAAATTTTTGACGGCACAAGCGACATCACAATGTCTATATCATGGATCATTAAATCCAAAACGACACCGACATCATTAATTCGCGGACTGAAGGGCGCGGTTCGTCGTGAGTCAAGATAAACCGGCTCGCAAGGAATTTGAGAAATATATCTGATTGCGCTGTTGAAGCGTTCAATGTGTCCGACTTGAAGGACTAAATTTTTTTTGTCAGCGAGTTCCAAGAGTTCGCCGGCCTCTTCGGGTTTTATTGTTACAGGTTTTTCGACAAGAACATGAATCCCGGCTTCGAGAGCCTTTTTTGCGATCTCGTAGTGCTGGCTCGTCGGTACGACAACGGAGATAGCGTCAGGAGATTGCCTTTTGATTAATTCTTCGAGCGAATTATAAGCTGGAACTCCAAGATGATCGCCGATGAACTTCGCGCGGTCTAAATCGCTGTCCGCAACGCCAACAAGATTAGCGTCAAGAAGCTCTGTATAAATTCTTGCGTGATGTTGTCCAAGATGGCCGACTCCGATTACGCCGATTCGTTCTATTCTGTCCGTCATGATTCAAAGATCCTTCCCTTTAACTTTTGCATTGCGTCGTAAATTTTGCTAAAAATTTTTTCAGCACTTTCACTAGGCGCTATTATATTTATCACGAAAAAATAATTTTTGTGGCATAATAAAAAAAATTTTTCAGGAGGAAATTTTCAAAATGACCAAAAGCGAAATCATTGAACGAAAAACCGTCGCATTCTCGCGACTTTAGTCGTGAGTTAGACGGCTCTATGTTATAATACTTTGCGGTAAATATGAGACGCAGAAGCCATAGATTAGCGAAAGCCGACACTAGACCACGCTTTTTACCAAGAGT
>JAFSUP010000033.1 GCA_017445205.1 Synergistaceae bacterium | reverse complement strand
CTAAGAGACTTGGAACAATCGCAGCAAGAACTTTCGTAACTTATCTTCCATTTTATGTAGTCGCTGCCGCACTTGCCGGAGCTTGCGCATATTTCGTAAAGACGATGGGCTGGTTTAACGTCGCTTTGCCGTCTGGGCAGGCCGTCAACCTTGCAACAATGGAAGGCTACAACCCTCTCGTTACTGTCGTTAATGCAATTCACACTGAATTATGCCAGGCCGCTATGGACGCAGTGAGAGAAAACGCGAATGCTTCGTTCCTTGAACTTGAGCGCGCTGTCCGTGCCGCCGTCAAAAAGCGAGCTTCTGAAAAAATAATTCTCTTCGGTTCAGACGGAAAAGCGTAATTTAATTAGGAGTTAGGAAGTAGGAGGTAGGAAGTAAAAATTTTCTGGTCTTGCTTCCTAATTATTTTTCAATTTTTCAAACGGAGATATAAAAATCATGAAGACAATTAAAATTGGAACATTAGACAAGCCCGTCTCACGAATGGGACTTGGCACTTGGGCAATCGGCGGCGGCTCTGCTTGGGGCGGCGATAAAGATTTGCAGGAAAGTATAGCGACAATTCGCAAAGCTCCTGAATTAGGCGTGAATTTAATCGACACAGCACCCGGCTACAACTTCGGAAACAGTGAAAGAATTTTGGGCGAGGCTCTTAAGGGCATGGATCGCAAGAAAGTCGTAATAATTACAAAGTTCGGAGTTGTTTGGGACCGCGAAGGCTCGTTATTTAACAAAGTCAATGGCCGTCAGCTCTATTGGAATCTCTCACGCGAATCAATTCTTGATGAAATTGATAAATCGCTTGAGCGCCTTGGCGTTGATTATATTGACGTTTATATGTCGCATTGGCAGTCGGTCGAGCCGTATTACACTCCCATTTCTGAAACTATGGAAGTTTTGAACGAACTCAAGGCCGCCGGAAAAATCAAAGCAATCGGCGCAGCTAACGTATCGCCGGCACAAGTTGAAGAATATATAAAATATGGAAGCCTCGATATAGTTCAAGCGAAGTATTCTGTTTTAGATAGAGCAGTTGAAGCTGATTTATTGCCGGTCTGCAAAGCTCACGGAATTTCGCTTCAGGCTTATTCGCCGTTAGAGATGGGACTTTTGAGCGGGACTTTCCCGAGAGATTACAAGCCCGTCGGTGCACAAATTCCGAAGAAATGGTTCCAGCCGGAGAACTTGCCGAAGGTCTTTGACTTCATAGACGCCTTGAAGCCGTTCGCTGAAAAATATAAATGCACAGTTGCTGATATTAGCATGGCGTGGATTTTGGCGCAGGACGAGAAAGTTATTTTGCTTAGCGGCTCAACAACGGCCGACCAAATTAGCGCGAACGTTCGTTCAACGGAAATTGATTTAAGTTCCGAAGACGTAGCAAAAATTCGTTCAATGGCTGAGGCGTTAGGCTAATGAACCCTGAAGTTCTTGTAGTCGGCGCGGCTATTACAGATTTACAAGTCTATCCCGTCGATAAAACTATAATTGACGTGGCGTCGTATCCCGCTGAAAAAATGGTCTGGACAGTCGGCGGCGATGCTCTCAATGAGTCCACGATTATCACGCGGCTTGGTCATAAAGTCAGGCTCGTTAGCTGTGTCGGCAATGACGCTACAGCGCAATTAATTCTTTCACACTGCAAAGCTAACGACATCGACACAGAATATATAAAACTTGACCCGAACAAAACAACAGCGATTAATATCGGCTTAATCTGGAAAGACGGCGAACGGACTTTTATTAACAATCGAAGTGGAAGCCTCTGGACTTTGTCGCCCGACGATATTAATTTAGATTGTGTAACGGGAGCAAAAATTCTTTCGTTCGCGAGCATTTTCAACAGTCCCGGCCTTGATGAAAAATTCATGGTGAAACTTTTTGAGCGCGCCAAAGAAAACGACATGTTAATTTGCGCGGATATGGTTGCGGCCAAGCGCGGAGAAAAATTAAACGACATTGCCGGCGCTTTGAAGTTTATAGATTATTTCTTCCCGAACTACGACGAAGGAAAAATTTTGACAGGGCACGAAGCCCCCGAAGAAATTGCGGACGAGTTATTAAAACTCGGAGTCAAAAACGTGATTTTGAAAATCGGCAAGCGCGGCTGCCTTGTCAAAAATAAAAATGAAAATTTCATAGTTCCGGCTTACTCTGGAGCAAACTGTATCGATACGACAGGCGCGGGCGATAATTTTGCTTCGGGATTTATTAGCGGACTTCTTGAAAATAAAACTCTTGCTGATTGTGCGAAGATGGCAAATTGCGCGGCCTCTATTGCGATTGAAGCAGTCGGAGCGACAAACGGACTAACGAGCCGAGAAATTTTTGATCAGCGTTTCAAAAAAATGTAATACACGCGGAACAGTTCTCGAATATTCGGGGACTGTTTTTTTATTTTTTGTTTGTATTTGCAGTTTCGACTTCGGCTATCTCTGCTAAAATATTCCGCAATAATTTTTAAGGGAGAAATTTAATATTGCCTCACAACAAAGACAGGCGCGAGCAAATTAAGCAAATTATTCAGCTTAAGCACAAAATTACAGTTTCAGATTTAAGTGAAGATTTCAACGTTACGCCGGAGACAATCCGAAGAGATTTAACGTGTCTTGAACTAGAAGGTTTCGTAACGAGGACTTACGGCGGCGCGGTCTTGCGTGAAGCCCGTGTGAATGAAAACAGTCATTTTATGTTACGCGCTCAACGTCATAACGCTGAAAAAAAAATTATTGCGGAACTTGTCTATAAAATTCTGCCTAAGCGCGGAGTCATCGCGACAGACGCGAGCAGCACAGCTGTAGAAGCCGTTCGTCGTCTTAAAGATGACCCGGAGATAACAATTCTTACGAATTCTACACAGGTTGTAAGCGAGTTCAGCGAGTCGATGTTCAGAATTGTTTCAACAGGTGGCACCGTCAACAAAATAACTTCGTCAATGCAAGGCAGTATCGTTCGTAGTGTTCTGAAAGATTTTTATGTTGATGTTGTCTTACTAAGTTGCAAGGCGTTGAATATGTCGGGCGGAATTTTTGATTCTAACGAAGACGAGGCCGAAATAAAAAAATTGCTTGTCGATCGGGGACAAAAAATTATTTTGCTTGCTGACCATTCTAAATTTGATAAAGTCGCTTTTATAAAGCTATTGGATTTTGAAAAACTTGATGTTTTAGTGACAGACCGAGAGTTAAGTAATGAATGGAAAAATTTTTTAATTGATAAAAATGTCTTACTGATTCATAAATAGGAGTTTATTTGTTTCAGGCTTTCGATTTTTTTCTTTTCAAGAGCGTATAGAGAAATTGCAGAAAAATTTAGATAGAATAAGGAGCATTTATAGCGGAGAAAGAAAGTGAAGGGTTTGTCCCAAATTTATTGACAAACACCTTCTATTCTTAATTTACTATGCCGCTTCTTCTAATTCATCGACTTTTTCTTCGACAGCTTCAGGGGCCTTATACTGCGTATCCGCTTTGGATATTGATTCAGGATATATCTCTTTAAAATCATTTTTCATTGAGATTGGTACATATCCCTGTTTTTCATACCCTTTTGATTTTTCCTCCCAGTTCTGTGTCCCCCATTCCCTAACGTTATCATCAGCAACCACCATATAGGCAATCGACGGATATGGATTTCTCTTATCCAAGGCATAATTCATCATGCTGGTATCACTGCCGCTGTTCCCAAAAGCAAGCACAGGATACTGCCCAATCTCACGATCTACCCAGATTGTTTTATTAGCATTCAGATTCTTTTGGATAAATCCTCCGGTGAATACCAGTTCATCTCCATCTGCGTATTTATAATCCATGTTTGAAGCTACATTTTCATGGCCTTTTACTTTTACTTCAAACTCAGTTCCAATAACATGGGCCGGCGAAACATAGTCTTTGATGGGAGAATTAGCCACGATGGCTCTTGTTGTGGTGCGTTCGGTGCCGCTAACCACATAAATAGTAAAGCCATTGTTATAAAGGTATTTTATCACCTCTACCATAGGCAAATAGAATCCGTCGATATAGCGCATATTATTAAAACTGTCCGTCTTTTTCTGGCCAAATTCCACAGCGTAGTCATATAACTCTTTCACTGTCATTCCCGCGTAGGCTCTTGCAAAATTTCTGGCGAGTGCTTCTCCCGCAGTATATCCGGGTTTTATTTCACGCGCCGCGTTTTTAAGTTCCTCTGATACTTTATCCGAATGATCTTTCAGGCAAAACTCAATGAACATCATCGTATCATAATAAGTATAAAAGGTTTCACAGGTAAGAGTTCCGTCCATGTCAAAGACAGCGATACGAGCCTCTTTCGGTATGTAACCTTCAGATTTCTCATCTGTTGCCTTACTGACAAAATCCATAATGGATTTCATTGCCGGAGAATCAGATGTCCAGTGTTCAAGCTCTGAAACATTTGCCATGTTCCCTGTGGCTGCCGTATCCGCCTTAGGAATTTCCGTATTAACGTTATTAAGTGCACAATAGCAGAGTACAAACATGCACACCATCGCCAGTATAAAAATCCAACGCTTCATTATTAATTCCTCCATTATATATCATTAGATTCTTATTTTTTACAGTATATTTATTTTAATTTATTGTCAAGAAAGTTTCCAGAACGTCAAATATTTGACGGCGGTATAATTCCGGGCAAAATGGAAGAATAAATAAACTAAAATTGCTTTTCCCCTTGAATCAAAATATATTTTCATTAAAAACTCCAGAATGGGAAATATAATCTCAAGTGTGTTACGTCCTTCAAAGCGTCATCAACTCGCCCTGCAAAATCTGGAAGTCTTTCCCATTCACCCCCATCTCTCCTGCAAAGTATCAAAGACTTTCGGCCATATTGGCTCCATAAGTCCGGCAATTTGTCATTTAATTGCGGCCCAGGCACAAACGAACTTTTATATAGCGGTTCGCGGCCTTCTAAGTCAGGGGCGTTCGGCAAAGGCCCGATTATTAGCCATTGCGTCAATTTCCAAGCGTTAATCATTTCTTTTGAAGTCAAAGCGTGTTTCAGCGGCATAATTTGAATTCCGCCAATCTCGCCGCGCTTTGAGGTCGATACGTCTATGACTCCCGAATGAGAAGCGCGAATCCTTCCGACGCCTTGAAATTTTGTTCCTTCAAATCTTCCGACACCTCCGACTTTATGAATTACTCGTGCGATAACTCGAACACCTTCCACACCGTGAGCAATAACGCGGCCGCCGGGTCTGTTCTCAATGTCAACCATAAAAATTTTCGGCGACTTTGGCAACTTCGTTCTTATTATTAAAAAGTCGTCTGGAGTTGGAACGTCTGCTAAAGGAATTTCAACACCATCGCGCTCAATCGAAACTCTTGAACCTGTCAACGGCGCGAAGCCTCCGAATATCCCTGTGCCTGCTTCGCACTCAATCGAAAAAAATGAACCTCGCCCCGCCGCCGGCGCAATCGTTACAGAAGGCACAAGGCTAATAATTCGTCCTCTGTTGTTCTCGACGTTTAATAAAATGTGAATTGCATTGACCGCTGACGCACAGACGGAAGAGTTTTCGCTCCACTTGCTCGCGGTGTAAGCGGGCCAATTTGTTTTTGACGGCGTCATCAGGACGCGACCAAGCGGAATTATTTCACCGTTAGGCAAAATCGCTTTGACTTCAAGACCTTCGCGACACGGCACACGAATTTCAAGAAGCTCTTCAGCGTTAGCGCATGACGCAAATAAAATCATAAGTGCGAGAAAAAATTTTTTCATTCCTCACTCCTAATTCCTAACTGACTACAGGTGCGAGCCATACGGCCCAGACGTTACAGACTGCGTGATAAATTATTGATGGCAACACCGAGCCGCCTCTGTGTCTTAAAATCGCCATGACGAGTCCGGGGAAAAAAGTTGCAACACGAAGCCAGCCGGTTAAAACTATCAAATGACTCAACGCAAATAACAATGTTGTTATAAAAATTCCAATGTAAACGCCAAACTTTTTTACTGTGAGTGTTTGAAGCCAGCCGCGAAAAAAAGTTTCTTCGATAAACGCTGCCGCAATTCCTCCAGCTAAAGCGTCTAGAGCGTTCCAAAAACTCGGGTGCTTAAGCCCACGGCCTCCCCATTCGACCGGCCAATAAAAAGTTATAATCGTCAACGGAATAAGCGTGACGGCAAGCGCGATTATAACGTCGCGTTTTGACTTTTTTGTCAGAAACCATTTGAGGCCGTAAAAAATCTCGCTTTCATGTCGGCGCTTACACCACTCGTACGGAAAGTAAAGCATGAACAACGCGACAAGAAAACTTATGGCCGCACTATAAAACTTTGAGGGCATCTGCTACAAATTGGAAAGTGTTATTTATGTATGTCGCAATGTGGAAACGATTTACATAGAGCAAAGCCGAGGTTTTCCAGAGCAAAATTATCACTGGAACGGCGACAATCACAGCGCCAATACGATATAAAATTTTTCCGGGAAGTCGTCCCCATTTTTCTGAAAGTTCCCCGACAAGCCACCCCATCACCATGAATGCAAATCCAGAAATCCATATTGAAAGGCCAAGCACAACTTGAGTATTAACGATACGCAAAAAAATCAGCTCCATTTATTTCAAGTAGGAATTAGAAAGCAGAAAGTTTTTTCTAAATTTTAAGCCTCATTCCTAAATTTTTTTGAATTATTATATATTAAATTTTTTAATTCCTACTTCCTAATTCCTACTTGCATGTGTGATACACTTTAGCGCGATCAAAAATTTTTCTGGAGGATTTTAGCTTATGAAAAAAATTTCAGCAGTTTTAATTTTTATTGCTCTGTTTGCGTCGGCGACATACGCGGCAACAAGCGAAGACAAAGTTGCGGACAAAGTTCTTGCACGCGTCGGCAGTCATGACATAACCGAAAGCGAAATTCTTGAATTTATTAAACCGTTCGGGCAGCAAGCGATGATGTTATACGGTTCTGAACAAGGCAAAAAAATGATTCTCGATGACGTTATCTCGATGAGGCTCTACGCTCTCGACGCTGAAGAAAAGAAACTCGATCAAGCTCCGGAGTTTGTTGAAAATCTTGAGAACGTCAGGCGCACGATGTTGGCACAAGCTGCTATGCTCGAGGTCGTTAAAGACATTACGGTTAGCGACGACGAAGTTAAAAAATTTTATGACGAGAACGCAACGAAATTGTTTACGCAGCCTGAAAGAGTTCGCGCAAGTCATATTTTAGTAAGCGGCGATGAAGAGCTTGCTAAAGTTCAAGAAGAATTAAAATCTGGAAAGTCTTTTGACGTTGTAGCCAAGGAATATTCGACAGACCCCGGCAGTGCCTCACATGGCGGCGACTTGGGAGAATTTCCTCGCGGCGTTATGGTGAAAGAATTTGAAGAAGCGGCTTTTGCTCTTAAAGAACCCGGCGAAGTTTCCGAACCTGTAAAATCGCAATTCGGTTGGCATATTATAAAACTTGGCGAACGAATCCCGGAAAGCGTTATGCCGTTTGAACAAGTGAAAGCTCACATTGAGCAAGAACTCAAAGATAAGAAGACGCAAGATGTTTTGAAAGAGCGTTCGCAGGAGCTTGAAGAAAAATATAAAGTAGAGAGATTCTAAAAAGCTCAATTCTGGACATTGTGTCCGGAATTGAGCTGCCGCGCGGGGTAGGCGGGTGGGAGCGCGGCAACGATTATAAACCTCTCATGACTAAACTCGCGAGAGGTTCACACGCACCCCATAAAGAGATTCAACCACTGCGGCTAAAATTCATTCGCCGTACTTTCTTTTGCATATAATGTATCATTTTCTTTTTTTAAGTTTCTACGATAAAATTTGAGTATCTCAAACACAGACTAAAAATAAAAAAAAATCAGGTGAAATATCTATGTCCTTACCCAAAATTAATAAATTTGTTTTGGATAGTCTCACTGGCGAACCTCTTGACGCATTGAAGGCAGCGGCCCGTCGTGCACGTGTTGCAGCTTTAACGATGGTCAACGCGGCCAAGAGCGGACACCCGGCCGGAGCTTTTTCAAGCATGGAAATGTTTTTGACGGTCTACGGAGTAGCCGACTTAACGCCCGAGAATTGCAACGAAATTAAACGCGATTACGTAATAATCTCTCACGGTCATACTTCGGCGGGCGTTTACGCGGCTCTTTCCGAATGGGGCTTCATTGACCGCGACGAAGCTATGGCTCATTTTAGAAACTGTGGAAGCGCTTTCCAAGGCCACATCGAACGCAACGTCCCCGGAATTGATTGGGGCACTGGCAACTTGGGCCAAGGGCTCTCGGCGGGCGTGGGCTTTGCACTTGCTCAACGCGCCAATAATCACAAAGGCCGCGTTTATGTCTTGATGGGCGATGGTGGTCAGACTAAAGGACAAATAGCCGAAGCTCGTCGAATGGCTGTGAAAGAAAATCTCACGGGTTTAACGGCGTTAATCGACTATAACGACATTCAATTATCCGGCGAAAGAAAAAATATAATGCCGTGCAACATTAAAGAAATTTGGGAAGCCGATGGCTGGGAAGCAGTTGAAGTTGACGGCCATTCGTTCACGGAACTTTATGACGCTCTCAAAAAAGCAGGCTCGAACGGAAAGCCTACTGTGTTACTTTGCCACACGATCATGGGCAAGGACGGCGGCATTATGGAAGGCAAAGCCGACTATCACGGGAAGGCTGTACCTGTTGATGCTTACGCTGAGATCGTTAAAGGCCTCGGCGAAGACCCAGCGACTCTCGATCGCGCCATCGAACGCCGCAAGAATCCTCCGACTTATAAAGGAAGAAAGATTGATTTCCCGCCAGTCCCGAACATTGACACCGGCAAGCCGTTTGACTACGAAGGCAAGAAAATTTCTGATAATCGCGGAGCATTCGGAAAAGCCTTGGCTGATGTTGGAAAATTAAATTACAAAGTCGAAGGCCGCACGCCAATTTTAGTTTTCGACTGCGATTTATTGCCGTCCGTAATGACAGGAAAATTTAGGGAAGAATGCCCGGAGAATTTCATTCAGTGCGGGATTCAAGAACATTCCGTAGCGACTGCTTCGGGCACGGCGAGCATAGCCGGAGTCGTGTCGCTGTGGGCAGAGTTCGGAGTCTTCGGGATTGACGAAGTCTACAATCAGCAAAGACTTAACGACATAAACCACGCTGGCAACAAAACAGTATTAACTCACGTCGGACTTGACGTCGGCGAAGATGGCAAAACTCACCAGTGCATTGACTACGTTGGACTTATGCGAAACATGTTCGGCTGGAAACTCGTTGTGCCTGTTGACCCGAATCAAACTGACAGAGCCACGCGCTGGATGTTAAAGACTCCCGGCGACATTTGCATGGCTGTAGGACGCAGCAAGATTGACGCTCTCAAATATTATTCAGGCGATTATAAATTTGAATATGGCAAAGCCGACAAACTCCGCGAAGGCGGGAGCCCCGCTGGCAGCACCGACGGCGCAATCTTTGCACTCGGCTACACCGCCCAGATAGCTCTCAACGCCGCAGAGATTCTTGAACGCGAAAATAATTTGAAAGTTTCTGTCTACGCTGTGTCTTGTCCTCTTGCTCCAGACATTGACGCAATTAAAGAAGCTGCGAACTCAAATTTCATTCTTACTCTTGAAGACCACAACGTGAATACGGGAATGGCGTCAGTGATGATTCTTGAGGCGGCTCGCGCTGGAATTGCGCTCCCGAAATTAAAGACTCTCGGCGTTACACGTTACGGAGCATCAGGAACGTCGGATCAAGTCCGCAAAGAAATGGGAATCTCAGCCGAACAAGTCGCACAGGAATTTTTAAAAGGTAGGGCGTAAACAATGGACGCGAAAAATTTAATTCTTCACGGCAACACGGCATTAGGGATCGAATTCGGCTCTACGCGAATCAAAGGCGTGTTAGTTGACTATGACGGCAACGTCTTAGCTTCGGGGATTCACGATTGGGAAAATAAACTCGTTGACGGCGTGTGGACATACTCGCTTGAAGATGTTGACGCCGGGCTTAAAGATTGTTATTCAAGTCTTCGCAAAGACATTGAAAAAAAATACGGCGTAACTCCTTCGACGTTCGGAGCGATTGGCATTAGCGCAATGATGCACGGCTACATAGCTCTTGACAAAGACGACAAACAGCTCGCAATCTTCCAGACGTGGCGTAACACTAACACAACGAAAGCCGCTGACGCGCTCACGGATTGGTTCCAGTTTAATATCCCGCTTCGATGGTCATGCGCTCATTTATATCAAAGAATTTTAGACGGCGAAGAACATGTTAAGAACGTCGCTTCAGTATTCACGCTTGCGGCATATGTTCATTACAAGCTCACGGGCAAGAAAGTTATCGGCATTGGCGACGCTGCGGGAATGTTCCCGATCGATTCAGAAAAACTTGATTATGATTCAAGCATGGAAGAAAAATTCAACGAGTTAATCAAGCCGTTGAAACTTCGCGAGATTTTCCCTCGAGTTTTAGTTGCAGGCGAGGCGGCAGGCAAATTAACAGAAGCCGGCGCCGCTTTGCTTGACGAGTCCGGGAATTTGAAAGCCGGAGTTCCTCTTTGTCCTCCCGAAGGCGACGCAGGCACAGGCATGGTAGCCACGAACGCAGTAGCACCCCGCACAGGCAATCTTTCAGCAGGCACGAGCATGTTCGCAATGATAGTGTTAGAGAAAAAACTTTCAAAACTTCATCGCGAGATTGACATGGTAACGACTCCGACGGGCTTTCCTTGTGCAATGTCTCATGCAAACAACGGCACGAGCGACCTTAACGCTTGGGTTAATATCTTCGGCGAGTTTTGCGAACTCATGAACATCAAAGCCGACGCTGGCGAATTATATTCAAAGCTCTACACGAACGCATTAAAGGGCGACAAAGACTGCGGCGGGCTCTTGGCCTACGGTTATTATTCAGGCGAAAACGTTACATTTATAAATGAAGGCCGACCGTTGTTCGCTCGTACTCCTGAAAGCAAATTCAATCTTGCTAATTTCATGCGCGTGAATTTATATACGTCGCTAGGAGCTGTAAAACTCGGCATGGATATTTTGTTAAAGGACGAAGGTGTTAAGCTTGACCGAATCACAGGGCACGGCGGACTCTTTAAGACTCCGTTGGTAATGCAAAAATTTTTAGCTGCGGCTGTGAACTCGCCTGTTACGGTAATGTCAACGGCTTCAGAGGGCGGAGCGTGGGGAATCGCTTTGCTTGCTGCGTACCTCGCTGACGGTAAGCGCGACGGAAAACTTGAAGATTATTTAGATAAACGAATTTTCAAAAATCTTGCGGGCGAAGCTGTCAATCCTGACCCCGAAGAAGTCAAGGGCTTTGAGACGTTCACGCAACGCTACGTAGCCGGACTTGAAATTGAAAAAGCCGCGATTAACGCAATTAAATGGTAAGGAGAAATTAAAATGGCAACATCAATTCACGAAACTTTTAATTTAGGTCAGAGCATCTGGCTTGACTATATCAACAAAGCAATGATTAACGGCGGTCTTGATGAATGGATCGAGCTCGGCGTTACGGGCGTTACGACTAACCCATCAATCTTTGAGAACGCAATCGCAAAAACTTCAGACTATGACGACGAAATTAGATCGCTTGCAAAGGCCGGGAAGTCTTCAGCAGAAATTTACGAAGTCTTGACGCTTCAGGAAGTCGGCGCGGCGGCAGACATCATGCGCCCGGTTTATGACAAGACGAACGGCAAAGACGGTTACGTAAGTCTTGAAGTCAATCCGTTGTTAGCGTCCGACAAAGATACAACAATCTCCGAAGCTAAGAGATTATTCGCTCTTCTTAATCGTCCGAACGTTATGATTAAAATTCCCGCAACTCCCGAAGGAGTTTCAGCTCTCACAGAGTGCATAGCGGCAGGAATCAACGTAAATTCAACTTTGATTTTCTCGAAAGAGCAATATATCAGCGTCGCGAAAGCCTACATCGAAGGCACAAAGCGCGGGGGAAAAGCTGCGTCAGTTGCGTCGGTGTTCGTCAGCCGCGTTGATACAGCCGTCGATAAATTACTCGCCGATAAAGATTCGACTCTTTGCGGAAGAATCGCCGTTGACGGAATCAAATTAATTTATCAGGAGTTCAAAAAGCTCTTTGCAAACGAGAAACTTGTTCAGCGTCCTTTGTGGGCAAGCACCGGCACGAAAAATAAATCTTACTCCGACGTTAAATACGTTGAAGATTTAATCGGCCCTGACACTGTCAACACCGTACCGCCCGCGACTCTCGAAGCGTTTGTGAATCACGGCCAAGCGGCCTTGACTCTCGAATCTAATCTTGACGCGGCAAACGAAGAATTAAAAAAGCTCGCGGCTCTCGGAATTGATATTAACGCAGTCTGTGCTCAACTCCTTGACGAAGGCTTGAAGTCTTTTAATAAAGCTTTCGAGTCGTTGATGGCCGCGATCGAAAACAAAGCTAAAAATTAAGAGGTGAAAATTAGAATGAGTCTCAAAGATTATGAATTTTGGTTCGTGGTTGGCAGTCAATATCTTTACGGGCCGGAAGTCCTTGAAACAGTCGCAAAACGCGCTCAAGAAATGACCGACAAGCTCAACGCTTCGAGCGTGCTGCCTTGCAAAGTCGTTTACAAAGTTACAGCGAAGACTAACGCCGAGATCACAAACGTTATTCGCGATGCTAACCACGATACTAAATGCGCCGGAATTATAACTTGGTGCCACACGTTCAGCCCTTCTAAAATGTGGATAAACGGCCTCGCGAGCCTCCAGAAGCCTTGGTGTCATTTCGCAACGCAATACAACCGCGAAATCCCGAATGAAGAAATCGACATGGACTTCATGAATTTAAATCAGGCCGCCCACGGCGACAGAGAACACGGCTTCATCGGTGCAAGACTCCGAGCCGCTCGCAAAGTCATCGCAGGCTATTGGCAAGATAAAGACGTTCAGGAAAGACTCGGCCGCTGGATGAGAGCCGCTGTCGGAGCAGAATTTTCAAAATCTCTCAAGGTCATGAGATTCGGCGACAACATGCGCGAGGTTGCCGTTACTGAAGGCGACAAGGTCGAAGTCCAGACCCAACTCGGCTGGCAGGTTAATACTTGGCCGGTCGGTGCGCTCGTTGACGAAATGAACGCCGTTACAGAAGCCGAAGTTGACGTGCTCATGAACGAATATAAAAATCTTTACGACTTCGCTACTGACAACATCGAAGCGATTCGCTATCAGGCTCGTGAAGAAATCGCAATGAAGAAAATGTTTGACCGCGAAGGCTGCAAAGCATTTTCAAACACGTTCCAAGATTTATACGGCATGAAACAGTTACCCGGCTTAGCGTCGCAGCATTTATTAGCGTCAGGTTATGGCTACGGAGCTGAAGGCGATTGGAAAGTTGCCGCGATGACCGCGATAATTAAATTCATGACTGAAGGCCAAAAGGGCGGAAGTGCTTTCATGGAAGACTACACTTATCATCTTGTCCCCGGCCAAGAATACAGCCTCGGCGCTCACATGCTTGAAGTTTGTCCGTCAGTCGCGGCCGCAAGACCTAGAATCGAAGTTCACCCGTTAGGGATTGGCGGCAAAGAAGACCCCGCGCGACTCGTCTTTGAAGGTCATGCAGGCCCGGCCGTCGTTGTCAGTCTCGTTGACATGGGCGGACGCTTGCGACTAATTTGTCAAGATATTCAATGCGTCAAGCCGATTATGCCGATGCCGAATCTTCCTGTAGCTCGTGTAATGTGGCAGGCAATGCCGAACTTAAAAACAGGACTCGAATGTTGGATTCTTGCAGGCGGCGCTCATCATACGGTGCTTTCATACGACGTTGACGCCGAACAAATGCGCGACTGGGCACGCGTAATGGATATAGAGTTCGTACACATCAGCAAGGATACGACGACAGAATCTCTCGAACATGATTTATTCTTGTCGGATTTAGCTTGGAAGTTGAAATAGAGAGATAAAGAATCATGTTAAAAGATTTACGCGACGCAGTTTACGAAGCTAACATGGATCTCCCGAAACGCGGACTTGTTGTCTACACTTGGGGAAATGTCTCCGGGGTTGACAGAGACAAAGCTCTCGTTGTCATCAAGCCGTCAGGAGTCGAATATGACGAACTCAAGCCCGAAGATTTAGTCATCGTTGACTTTGATAACAAAATCGTCGAAGGCAAAATGAATCCTTCATCGGACACAAAAACTCACGTTGAGCTTTATAAATCTTTCCCGACGGTCGGCGGAATTGTTCACACTCACAGCCCACACGCTGTCGGCTGGGCACAGGCAGGCCGCGATATTCCATGCTACGGAACCACACACGCGGATTATTTTTACGGTCCTGTACCATGCACAAGAAATTTGACGCGCGAAGAAGTTGACGGCGATTACGAACTCAACACTGGGAAAGTTATTGTAGCGACGTTCAAAGAAAGAAATTTAGACCCTCTCGCAGTCCCGGGAGTCATATGCCGCTGCCACGGGCCGTTCACATGGGGCAAGAGTCCTGCTCAGGCTGTCTATCACGCTGTAGTCCTTGAAGAAATGGCGAAGATGGCAATGTACACAATCACGATCGATCCGAACGCCGCCGAAGCTCCGCAGTATGTTTTAGACAAGCATTATTTACGCAAGCACGGGCCGAACGCCTATTACGGACAAGGAAATTAACATAGTGTTATAATGCTTTAAATTAAAAAATCTCCTTGATGAAATTCGTCAGGGAGATTTTATTTTGGTCACTACTTTGGTCACTACAAAAATCTTAAAATTTTTCAGTCGTTGTACAGGCTCACGAATCTATTTTTGAAAACTTAATTGGCCTTTCTAAACCACTTTTTAACCCCACTGAACCAGCCGCCGCTTTTTTCTTTTTGTTCAACTTGTTGCTCTTCTTCTTTCTGCTCTTCTTTGACAAACATTCGATGTATTGATGCGGTCCAGCTTCTTGGACGCCCAGCGACTGCGTCATCATAACCTTTGTTATAGCCTTTGTAATATCCTGATAACGCCCCAAGAAGTGTTACTGCGACTGAGAGAATAGAACTAATCCAGCGGGGAATCCATTTGCCGCTTAACCACGCAATCACTGCCGATAATATAGGCCATAGCCCGAGCCACGAGACGATTATCTTTAGGAATTTCTTTAACAACTTCCACATAGAGTCACTAAGGCACAACTGCGCTACTATGATGCCGATTAACAGCCATTCTAAACGCGACAACATTATTTTTTTGCCTCCTTTGATTCTTTTTCGGGGGCAGTGTGAACTACGAGAACGCCTCCGCCCTTCATAGTGTCTATCTTGTTGCCTGAAGGAACGTTAAGTTTGCTCTCGTCGTCAGTAAAGACTACACTGACTTCATAGTTAAATGATTTGAGGAAATCTTTGTAGATTTTCACGGCGTTATCTTCAGCGAGTACGAGAATATTCCATTCTTTTGTCGCCCTCTCTTGTATTTCTTCTTGTGCACGGACTATAACTGCGTTTTGTTCTTCAAGCTTATGGCTTCCCTTTTCGTCATAAACTCTCATGGTTTTTATATCGACATTTGCTCTTAAAACATAGCAATGCGGAAGAGTAATTTCAATTTTCTTCTCTTCCTCGAAAATTTCCGCTTTAGCTTTTCGCATGTCGAATCCACAGTCAACAGTACCTCCGAATATCACGGCAAATTTTCGATCCCAGATCCACCCCTTTTCGGAAAGGTCCGCGATCGACTCGAAATAGGCACGGTATGTTGTCATCTCGGCGCAAGCTTCAACAGCAGTTACAATAACGCCTATATTGTTGGTTGAATTAGTTTTGAATAATGAGTGAACAGACGAATACGCCCATAATAGCGCAGATACAGCAAGAACTGCCAGCATTACTAGAAAGATAAGCTTTCTGCTACCCCAATGAAATAAAGTCGAGATTATGCCGCCTGATTTATTTCCGTCTGACTTTTTAATATCGTCTTGCTTGTCTGGCTTGGACTGAATCTCTTTCAGTTTTTTCTCGAGCTCGGCTTTATCTTTCTCAAGCTGCTCTTTTTTCTGACGTTCCTCTTCAAGCTCTTCGCGTGCACCTATAACACCGTGAATATTTCCGAGTGCGGACTGAAAATCGTCCTCGCTTATTGGCTCAGTTTCGCCTGTGGTGTTCTCTAATTCATCTTCTGGGGGGGGGTAATATTTTTCCTTAACATTTTTAATTTTGCTCCTAACTTAGGGAAATTTTTTACGATTATACATTACGCCTAAAGCGTTTTTCAAGAAAATTTGTATTCGATGAACGCCTTTGTAAGTTGCCCGGCTTTAATCACAGCGTTAGGGAATTGCGGTTCATTGACGGCGTTGGGAAATTGCTGACACTCAAGCGCGAAGCCGTCGAAGTTGTTGTAAATAGCTCCGTCTTTGCCTTTGCAATGGCCGATCGAGTTGCCGGTATAAAGTTGTAACGCTGGCATATCCGAAGATACTTCGAGTTTAACTCCGCTGACATCACCGACAGCAATCGCAACGGGATTTTTTACGCCTTGAACGTCGTAGCAGTGATCGAAGCCGCCCTTGGCCGCAATAATTTCCGGCGAGTATTCAAGAACTTTGTAAATAATTCTTCGTTCGTTTCTGAAGTCAAACGGCGTTCCTTCGACGCTCACAGCCGGAGCAAGAGCGAGCAAGCCTTCATCAGCGCGGCAATATTTTTCTGCTTTAATCTTCAAATTGTGATTAAAAATTGTTCCGCGTCCGTGGCCATTGAGATTAAAATAATTGTGATTCGTGATGCTTGCCGGGGTGTCTTTGTCGCTGACGTATTCATATTCCATTCTTAAAGCTCCGTCTTTGAATGAAACTTTTACACTTAAATTGAAATTTCCGGGGAAGCCTTCATCAAGGTCAGGACTTTCGAGCGAAAAAATAACGCAGTCATCTTTTAATTCTGACACAAATAATTTTTTTCCGAAGTGCTTGAAGCCACCGTGAAGAGTGTTGCGTCCGTTGTTGCGTGGGAGATTATAAGTAACGCCGTTGAGCGTAAATTTTCCGTTCGCGATTCTGTTTGCGTAGCGTCCAACAGTTGCGCCAAAATTTCTAGTGTCGCTGAGATATTCTTCAAGAGTGTCATAGCCGAGAGCGACATCATAAAATTTTTCATTCTTATCTTTGACGTTAATCGCGATAATCGCGCAGGCATATTCGCTAATAACGACGCTTTGATTTTTTTCGTCAATGAAAGTGTAATTATATACACGAGAACCGTCCGGCATCGTTCCGAACAAACTTTTTTCAATCATTATTAAAGCAACTCCTTAACTTCAGAGAATTAAAATCTAAACTGCTAAAATATAGCACAAATTTTTAAGGAGGTTTTTTTAATGCCTGTTGATAATGAAGAAAATGAAGTCGTTAGACAACGTAAAGATAAATTATTGCGTCTTCGTTCGGAAGAAGGATATGATCCATATGTAAACGAAACTTGGGACAGAGAGATCACGCTCGAAGAAATTAGAAGCAAATTTGATTATCTGGAACCCGAGCAAGAAGCTAAAGACAACGTAATCAAAACTGCCGGGCGCGTCATGACAATCAGACGTCAAGGCAAAGCAACTTTTGCGGACCTTGCTGACGAAACTTCACGAATGCAGCTTTACTTTCAATTAAATTCCGTCGGTGAAAAAGAATATGACTTTCTCAAAAAATGGGTCGATACTGGCGACTGGATCGGAATCGTCGGCTACCCATGCAGAACTCGTCGCGGCGAGCTCACGATTTTAGTAACAGAATATAAACTTTTAAGCAAAGCTATTCGCCCGCTCCCTGAAAAGTGGCACGGCCTCACCGATACAGAAATTCGTTATCGTCAACGCTACATGGACTTAATCGCAAATCCTGACGTCCGCGAAATTTTTAGGAAGCGTTCAAAAATTATTTCGTCGTTCAGAGCCACTCTTGAAGCTCATGGAACTCTTGAAGTCGAAACACCGACCCTCTCCGTTTTAGCAGGTGGCGCAAACGCAAGACCTTTCAAAACTTTCCATAACGCTCTTGGCCTCGAAATGTATATGCGCATAGCCGTTGAGTTATATTTGAAGCGTCTTGTAGTCGGCATGATGGGGCGAGTTTACGAGATTGGCCGAAACTTCCGAAACGAAGGCATTGACACAATGCACAATCCTGAATTTACGATGATGGAAGTTTATTGGCCATATTGCAACTACGTTGACATGATGCACTTGGCCGAAGAGTTGATTCGTAACGCCGCGAAGGCCATCGGGACTCTTGAAATCGAATGGAACGGAATGAAATTAGACCTTGCGAAGCCGTTCAAAAAAATTACGATGCGCGAAGCCGTTAAAGAATATGCGGGCGTCGATTTCGATTCGATAAATTCCGACGAAGAAGCACGAGAGTTAGCAAAAACTAAAGGGCTTGGCGACGAACTCACAGGGCATGAAAGCAAGTTCGCAATTTTGAATTTAATGTTTGAAGCGTTCTGCGAAGAAAAATTAATCGAACCGACATTCTTAATCGGACACCCTACGGAAATTTCGCCACTTTCAAAGCGCGATCCCGAAAATCCGGATTACACACACAGATTTGAGTTATTTATGTTCGGTAAAGAAGTCGCGAACGCTTTCAGCGAGTTAAACGACCCGATTGACCAGCGCGAAAGATTCGAGGACCAAGCGAAAAAGAAGGCCGCGGGCGATGATGAAGCTCACGTTTTCGACGAAGACTTTATCAACGCTATCGAAGCAGGTTTGCCTCCGACAGGCGGAATGGGGATCGGAATGGATAGAATCGTAATGTTCTTAACGGGAGCGCGCTCGATTAGAGACGTGATTTTATTCCCGACAATGAGACCGACGAAATAATTAGGAATTAGGAGTGAGGAGTTAGGAATTAAAAAATTTCTGACTCCTTTAATTTTTTATGAGGTAAGCAAATTTTTCATGAACGATTTTAAAGAACGATTAAACGAACTCTACAAGCTCATCGAACATCACGCAAAATTATATTATGACGACGACGCGCCTGAAATTTCAGATTTTGAATATGATGCTCTCGTCAAAGAACTAAAAGAACTCGAACAAGCTCACCCGGATTTAGCTCGCAAAGATTTTCTGACTCACAAAGTCGGCGGCCAAGTCAGCGAATTATTTGCAAAAGTTCAACACGAAACGCCTATGTTATCGCTTGATAATGTCTTTAATAATCAAGAACTCGAAAATTTTTTTGCGCGTATCGAACGAGATAAAAATTTTACGTGCGAAATGAAAATTGACGGCCTCGCAGTGTCGCTCGTGTATGAAGACGGAATTTTTGTAAAAGGCGCAACGCGTGGCAACGGTCAAACGGGCGAAGACGTTACCGCAAATTTGAAATTAATTGAAAGCGTCCCGAAAAAATTAAACAACGCTCCCGCAGGCCGACTTGAAGTCCGTGGCGAAGTCTTGATGACGCTCGAACGCTTCCGCGCTGTTAATCAGGTTCGTGAAGAACGCGGCGAAAATCCTTTTGCTAATCCTAGAAACGCCGCCGCCGGAACTTTAAGACAATCTGAAAAAAATAATCACGTTATCACAGAACGCGGGCTTGATATTTTTTTATACTACATAGTTGACGCTCAAAAATTTGGAATCACGAAGCAAAGTGACGCTCTAAAATGGCTCGCAGCTCTTGGCCTTCCGGTGCAAACGGCTTGGGAGTTTTGTGAAACTTTAAGCGACGCAGAAAATTTTATTTCAAAATGGCAAACGCAGCGCGAAAAATTAAATTACGTTACTGACGGCGCTGTTATAAAACTTGACGACCTGACGCAATGGCAAGAGATTGGCGCAACTTCTCACGCTCCTCGCTGGGCAGTCGCTTTCAAATATCCTCCCGAAGAAGTCAAAACTAAAATTCTTGAAATTCAAATTTCTGTCGGCCGCACGGGAGTTTTGACGCCGGTCGCTGTCCTTGAACCTGTGAGACTTGGAGGCACACAAGTTCAACGCGCAGGACTTCACAACGCTGACGAAATCGCAAGAAAAGATATTCGCGTCGGTGATGTCGTGAAAGTCCGAAAGGCCGCCGAAATTATTCCCGAAGTTGTTGAAGTCGATAAGTCCGCACGCACAGGCGAAGAAAAAATTTTCACGATGCCTGAACGCTGCCCCGCTTGCAACTCTTTAATTATAAAAATCCCCGGCGAAGTCGCTCATCGTTGCATAAATCGCGCGTCATGCCCAGCGCAATTAAAAGAGAGCCTGAAATATTTTGCTTCTCGCGACGGCATGAACATTAAAGGATTAGGAAACACGCTCGCGGCAAGTCTGATTAAGGCAGGCAAAATAAAAAACATTGGCGACATTTATAAATTAAAAATTGAAGACTGGATCGGTCTCGAATGGACAAAATTAAACAAGGACGACAAAATTATTATTCGCAAAGTTCAAAGAAAGATGGCCGAGTCGATAATGTCAGAATTAGAAAATTCAAAATCGCGGCCGTTTGTGAATTTAATAACCGCGCTTGGAATTCGTGAAGTAGGCAAAAACGCCGCGGGCCTCTTAGTCGAACATTTCGGCAACGTTGACGCAATGATAAACGCGACCGAAGAAGAAATTTCTTCAATCGAAGGCATTGGCCCGGTTATCGCGCGTTCAGTTTTTGAGTTTTTCCAGATGAAAGAAAATCTTGATTTAATAAATCAATTTCGCGAAATGGGTTTTCAAATGGGCGGCGCTGTTGTCGTTCATGAAAATCGTTTCGACGGAAAAATTTTTGTATTCACGGGAACTCTTTCATCAATGACGCGCGAAGAAGCCGGCGAGAAAGTCAAGAATTTTGGAGGCAAAGTTTCAAACGCAATCAGCAAAAAAACTTCGTACTTAGTCGCAGGCGACAAGACCGGCTCAAAATTAATCAAAGCTGAAAAACTTGGCGTTAAAATCCTAAGCGAGCAGGAATTTTTGAACATGATAAAATTCTAAGTTAAAAATTTTTTTAAGGACGCCGATAAGATAAACAACAGCAAGAAATAAAATCAGGCCTGAGAAAACAGGATCGAGAATTAAAAATCCGAATCCCAATTACAAATCTTGAACTCAAAAATTAAAATGGGGGTCATTAAATGATAAACAGCAGCGCACAATTTAAGTATCAAGCGACAAGAATTTCAACAGCAACAAAAGAGCAGCTTCTTCTCATCACCTACGACATCGGCATTAAGGCTTGCCACACCGCAGAGAACGCTATGTCAGCCAAGAACGGCGCGGCGCCGGATTACGATTTAGCTAACAAAGAAATCATTCGCGCTCAAGAAGTCGTTCGTGAGTTAATGGTTACGCTTAATCGCGACAAGGCCGGCGAACTTGGCGACAAGCTCATGCAGCTTTACGAATATATGTATCAGTTACTCGTCGATGCGAACATGAAGAAAGAGCCCGAAAACCTCCGAACGGTTCGCGGAATGCTCGAAGAATTAAAACAGACGTGGGAGAACGCTTTGATGAAATTGTTGAAGGACTATCAGGCCGAGCACCCTGACGACAAAGACCTTCAAAACGCGATGGCCGAGATCGAAGGCAAGAAACCCGCAGCCGCAGCTCCTACAGCGACACCGCAGCAGCCTTTGAGAACTGCGCCCGCAGCAGCAAATGCTAAGCCGAGGAGTTTTACACTTGCAGTCTAACGTTCTCGAACAATCGAAAGAATTAATTTCTCGCGAAATTAAACTCTGCAAAACATTAAGGGCAATGATCTCACGCGAACTTGAGGCCATTGTCCTTGATGGCGATATGGACGAGTTATTCAAAGTGCTCGAACAAAAAGACAATATATTATCTGAACTTCAGTTACTTGCTGACGGTTGGCGCGACGTCCTAAGCAATCCCATAATTAATGACGCACAAAACGGACTTCGCACGCGTCTGTTAGAATTGTATCCTGACGACACGGAGCTTCCTGAATTAATTCAGCAGAGCCGCGACATAGCCGACAGTATCATGCAAGCCGAAGGTAACGCGATCGCCGAGCTTGAAAAATATAAATCTGGCCTTCGTTCACAAATTTCTTCGCGCGTTCAGGGACGCAACGTAGCCGCCAGTTATGCAAGAATGGGAGGCTCGATAATATGAAGATGATAAAGAAGTTCGCAATATTTTTTTTAATTTTTTTTGTGTCGTTTAGTGTTGCAAACGCCGCCGAACCGGATCCGGATTTAAAAAAAGAACGTGAGATCGGTCGCAAGGCAATCGAACAGATTGAAAAAGAATGGCCCTTGAGCGTTAACCCTGCGATAATTTCAAAATTAGAGATGATTATCAATCGCCTTGAGCCATTTATGCAGCGTCGTATAGATTGGGAAGTCCGACTCGTGAACAGTGAAGAACTTAACGCCTTCTGTTTACCGGGCGGATTTATTTTTTTTACGACTGGGATTATAGACGAGCTTAAGACAGATTCAGAATTAGCAGCAGTCATGGCGCACGAAATGATCCACGCGGACAGGAAACACGGTTTGAAAGTTGCCGCCGAGAGTAATAAAGTAACTTTAGGCGCGCTTGCAGTTATGATTTTAAGCGGCGGGGCTGCTGCTCCGATGATTTTGGCACAAGTCGCGCAAGTCGCAATGACTAGTGCTTACACGTTTGAACTTGAAGCCGAGGCTGACAGACTTGGACTTGAAGCTCTGATTCAGTCTGGATACTCGCCTACGGGAATGATAACTTTGTTTGAGCACTTTATGGCCGAAGAATACAAGCAGCCTATTCACGATTACGGGATTTATATGAATCACCCTGACACACCGAAGAGACTCGACGCGGCTGTAAAAATTCTCCATGCTCGAAACATTCCTATTGAAAGAAAATATTCGCTTGGATTATTGCGAACGTCGATTAAAGAAACCGGGAAGAAAATTAACCTCGCGATTGATGGTGCGACGGTCTTAACGGCTGACAAGACACCAGAAAATTCAAATGCCGTGAAAGAAATTAAAGCGAACATCGACAAATATTTACAACTTGAATTAGCGCCTTATGAACTTCAAACGCGAAACGGAAATCTTTATATCGGCAATAATCTGACGGCCAAGAGCATCAAAGGCATGACTTCAACTGAAGATTTAAGAAAAAATCTTTTGAAAGCTATCAATGCCGGCCGCGCGAAATATCCGACTTCAAAATTTTTCAAGTGAATTAAGTGAAAAGTGGCGACCCCGGGGCGACTTGAACGCCCGGCCTACTGCTTAGGAGGCAGTCGCTCTATCCACTGAGCTACGGGGCCTTAATTGCGTTAGAGCAGTCATAAAAACGCAAAAATTATATCATAAACTCTTAACTTTCTTTTTCTTGTTCACGTTTCAGTTTATAGACCATGGCCAAAATTTCTGCAACGCCTTTATATAAATCTTCTGGAATCTCTTCGCCAATCTCGACATTTTGATACAACGCCCACGCTAATGGCTTATTCTCAATAATCGGAATTAAATTTGCTGTCGCTATATCTCTGATTCGTTTTGCTAGATAATCGCCACCCTTGGCCAAAACTTGTGGAGCTTTCATTAATTCTCTGTCATAAGCAAGAGCAACGGCTATGTGAGTCGGGTTTGTGATTACGACATCGGCTTTCGGAACGTCCGACATCATTCGCTGCTTGGCCATTTCGCGCTGCTTTTGACGGATTTTACTTTTAATTTGCGGATCGCCTTCCATTTGCTTATATTCGTCTTTAATTTCTTTCTTGCTCATTCTGATAGACTTTTCAAAATCCCACTTCTGATAAAAATAATCCGCGAACGCCATCACCAACAACATAAGCGCAAGCCGCATAGCCAACGACCACAGCAAATCCCAAAACTGACGGCTGCCAATTTCGAGCGGCATCTGCATAGTTTTAGACGAGATCGGCAAGTCGCTGCGAATTGCTTTATAAATCATCACCGCGAAAATACTCGCCTTCAAAAGTCCTTTTAACAATTCCACGATTGAGCGCATCGAAATAATTTTTTTCATGCCGGTTATAGGGTTGAGCCTGTCAAACTTTGGGCCGAATGGTTCACCGGTTATCGCGAAGCCGACTTGAGCAATTACTGTGCACGTAGAGAACAGGACTACAAGCGCGCCGAGCGGCAGCCATGATAAAAAATAATCTTTCAGAGCTTCCCACGAAACGAAATAAAACCAGCCGTCTTTCAAAATCGTTCCTTCGCCTATGAAACGAATCATAAATTGAATCAGTGCGGTTAAAGTTTTCCATGTTAGAGTCCCGATCATCGTAAGACCAAGCAGAGCCGTAATAATTCCGACTGCGGCGTTTAAGTCTTTGCTCATGCATACGCGGCCTTCTTCACGAACTTTCTCGCGCTTATGCGGCGTAGCTTCTTCGGTGCGTTCTTCGCCAAAAAACTGGAGATTAAATCTTAAAATTTTTTTCATTTTTTATTTCGGTGATTTTCGTCTTGGTTCGGGCAAAACGTCCGCCGATTCTTCTTTCCATAATGTATAAAATCCAAACTCATCAACTTCATCTTGAGCGCCAAGAAAATTTAAAATATTTTTGCCTATAATTCTTAAATTTTTAATTTGATTTTTCGTCAGGCCGTCGAAGTCAAGAGATGCGATTGTGATTTCATCAGAGCCAGCGTAAGTTACTTCGGTTCGTTTCTGACCCGGCGCAATGACCCACAAAGGAGCGATTGAAATTTTTGTTAAGCGAGTTTTATTTTCGTCTTTTGCAAATTCGGCGGCTAATATGCAAGTTCTTTCGCGCGGCAAAGTTCTTTGAAACGAAACGAAATTTCCCAACGACCACGCGACAGCTTTGTAATCTTCGCTAATAATTTTTATTTCGACCGGCTGTAAAACATGCGGGTGAGTGCCGATTATCAAGTCTGCTCCGTTATTGAAAGCTACATCGGCGGCTCGCTTCTGATGAACATTAGGCTTTAATTGATATTCGTTGCCCCAATGAAAGCACGCGATTATAACGTCAGGACTAAAATTTTTTGCGTGCTCAAGGCTCGTGATTAAATCTTCTTCGGCGATTACATTCAAGTGAACATCGTTAGACCGTGGCCACAAATTGCTCCCGTAAGAATGATTTATGAACGCGGCTTTGATCCCTTCATTTTCTAAAATCACAGTGTCATTTGATAGAACGTCATCGAGGCCAAGACCAATCCAAGTTATATCGGCCGAATCTAAAATTTCTGTCGTTCTTCGCGCACCAGCCGGGCCTTTGTCAAATATATGATTGTTCGCGAGTGTTAATAAATCAAAATTCAAATCTTTCAAAACGTCCGCTAAAGAATCCGGCGTGTTAAACATAGGATAGCCGGAATATTTTAATTTGCCTTCGTTGCCTGCAAAAACTGTTTCGAGGTTGCCGACGAGAAACGAATCTTCGATTAGCGGCCTGACGCGTCGAAATTGTGGCGAAAAATCATAAACTCCCTTGTGATTAGCTGCGTCAAGTTGTTGTTGATGGGCCATAATGTCCCCAATGAAAAGAAAGCGCGCTCGACTTTCCGCTGAAGCCATTGACGCAAGAAAAATTAAAATCGCGGCCAGAAAAAATTTTTTTAACATTGAAAATCGCCTCCCGAAATAAAAAATTTTATTTTTCATATGCTAAATTATCACAGAAATTTGAAAAAGGAGCGTGAAAATTTTGCCTGAAAAATTAAAAACTTGTGCGCGGCTTTACTGGCAGTTTCTGACGTTCGGGAGCTTCACTTTCGGCGGTGGCTGGAGCATCGTTGCACAGATGAAAGATTTATATGTGGACCGCGAAAAATCTCTAACTGACGAAGAATTATTAGACCTCACTAGCATAGGCAGAAGTCTGCCCGGCACGATGATTGGCAATATCGCGATGATGTTCGGGCACAGGGTAGCAGGCTTTACTGGCGGCGTTGCGTGTGTGTTCGGAATGATTACAGTACCGATGGCGGTGCTTTTAATAATTACGACGTTTTACACGGCTTTTCAAGATAATTTGTGGGTAGCGTCGGCCATGCGCGGAGTAAGGACAGCCGTAGCTCCTGTGATTTTAAGCGCGTTAATGCGAATGATTAAGAGTGCGTTCAAAGTCCCTCCGTGCTATTTTGTGGCAGCGGCAATGTTCGCATTATATTTTTTCCTGCGAGTTAGTTGCGTGTGGCTCGTCATTATCGGCGCGGCACTTGGCCTTTTAATTTGCGAATATTATGAAAGGGTGAAAAAAATTGATGTTGTTGCTTGAATTATTCTGGAGCTTCGTAAAAATCGGCTTCACAAGTTTCGGCGGCTTGTCAATGATTCCGTTAATCTCAAGCGAGATGATTTCGCACGGGTGGATGACGGCTTCAGAAGTTTCGGACATCGTAGCGATTGCCGAGATGACGCCGGGGCCACTTGGTCTTAATTGCGCGACGTTCGCAGGAATGAGAGCTGCGGGAATTTTTGGAGCGTTTGTTGCTAATCTTGGAGCACTATCACCGACTTTTACACTTTGTTTCATGGCTGCGATTTTTTTTGAACACTTTAAAGAAAATAAAAAACTCGCTCAAATAATGACGGGCGTCCGTCCTGCGTGTGTGGGAATGGTCGCAGGGATTGTGATTGAACTCGCGCTTGTGAATTATTCTGACGTAAACTCTAAAATTCATTTGCCGTCTTTAATTTTAGGAGTTGTTGATTTAATTTTGCTTTTGAAATTCAAAATTTCGATTCCCGTTGTGATTTTGTTCAGCGCTCTTGTAGGTGTGATAATGTTCGGAGTAATTGGAGTATAAAAAATGAAAACAGAAAACTTGAATTTAATCAAAAATCTTCGTCATGAGTTACACGCTCACCCTGAGCTTTCAATGAATGAACGCGAAACGAAACGCCGCTTGATGAACTTCATCGAAGAGAACACTCGCTTGGCTGTCATCGATTGCGGAAAATGGTTTTACGCGTCGCGCTACGTCGAAGGAACAAAAGGGATCGCGTTTCGTGCAGACATGGACGCGCTACCGATGGACGAATTTATAAATCTTCCTTACGCTTCTCAAAATCCCGGCGTAGCTCACAAATGCGGACATGACGGACACTGTGCAGCGCTTTGCGGACTTGCTCTCGAACTCGACAAAATAGAATTAAAGCGTTCAGTTTATTTAATTTTTCAACATGCCGAAGAGACCGGGCAAGGTGCAAGAGAGTGCGCCGACTTCTTGCGAGAACGCAGCATAAGTTCAATTTACGCTTTTCATAATTGGAGCGGCTGGCCATTAAACAGCATCGTCATTCGCGAAGGGCTGTGTCAATGTTCATCGGCGGGCCTCACGATAAAGTTCACAGGCAAGACTTCGCACGCAAGCGAGCCCGAAAAGGGAATTAATCCCGCGTTCACGATTGCAAAAATAATTTCAGAAATTGAAAACATGACAGCGCGAAATAAAAAAATTTTTTGCACGGTCGTGAATATAAAAGTCGGTGAAAAAAATTTTGGAATTTCTCCAGGCGACGGCGAATTATCTTTAACTTTGCGCGCCGAACGTGAAGAGGACATGAGGATTTTTAGAAACGCTGTTGTAAATCTCGCTGAAAGACTTACGAAAGAAAATTCTTTGAGCGTAGAATTTTTTAATTTTGATTATTTCCCGGAGACATTGAGCGATTCGCAATGCGTGAAAAAAATTATCGCAGCTGCTGACACACTTGGCCTTGACGTTATCAACATGCCCGAAGCGATTCGAGCGTCAGAAGATTTTGGCTTTTATACGAAACAAATTCACGGAGCGATTTTTTATATCGGCAACGGCGAAACGTATCCTGCAATTCACACGGCGGAATATGATTTTAATGATGAGATTTTAGAAACTGCGGTTAATATTTTCAAAAAAATTTTAGAAAAATAAAAAATGAAAAAAGCCGCCGGATTTCACGACGGCTCTAAAAATTTTTAAGTTATCGGTGCGGGATTGAAGATACACAGGAAATTATGAAGCCCGTATTGTTCGGTGTAAGGTTTCTTTCGTCCGCTGGCAACGTCGATGATGAAATTAAAAAGTTCCGTCCCGACTTCCTGAATCGTCTTTTCGCCCGTTACGACAGCTCCCGCGCTAATGTCGATAACGTCTTGCCATTGTTCTTTCATTTCGTTACGCGAACAAACTTTTATAACAGGAGCAGCCGCTAATCCGTAAGGAGTTCCGCGTCCGGTCATGAAAACTTGAAGACCGATTCCGCTTGCGAGTTGACACGGCCCGCAGACCATATCGCTAGCAGGCGTAGCAGCGTAAATCATTCCGTGCTTCGTGGGACGTTCAGCCGGTGAAAGAACTTCGACTATCGGCGACGTTCCAGATTTTGCGATTGAGCCCATGGCCTTCTCTACGATGTTGCTCAAGCCGCCTTTCTTGTTGCCCGGGGCCGGGTTCGCGCTTCTGTCAACCTGACCTTCAGCGAGATAATGATCGTACCATCGCATTTCGTCGGCTAACTTATCGCGGACTTCGGCACTAACGCAGCGTTCTGCAATAAAGTGAACACCGTCGCGAACTTCCGTGACCTCGCTGAACATGACCGTGGCTCCCGCTTGAACTAGCATATCTGCCGCATAACCTGCGCTTGGGTTAGCAGAAACTCCGGAAAATGCATCGCTGCCGCCGCACTGCATTCCGACTAATAAATCACTAAGCGGCAATTCTTCGCGCTTGCGTTCGTTCAAGATTTTTAATTTTCGTTCGGCCATGCTAGTTATAGCGTTAATCATGGCGTCGAAGCCTTTGCAATCTTGAAGCACTATGACGTTTTCGGGCGTGTTATTTTCTTCGCCGACTAATTTTTCAACGGTGAGTTTTTCGCAGCCGAGCGCCACGACCATCAACTGACCGCCGAAATTTGGGTGCCGCGCGATATTTTGCAAAGCACGAATCGGAAATTTAGCGTCCGGCGCGTTAATGGCAACTCCGCAGCCGTAAGCATGATTAATCGCGACGACGTCATCAACGTTGGGATATTTAGGAAGAATTTCGCGTTTGATTTTTTCGACAGCAACATTCAAAACGCCCTGCACGCATTGAACGGTAGTTTGAATCCCTAAAATATTTCTTGTCCCTGCGTAGAAGCCGTCGGGATTTTTGTACCCCATGAAAGTTTTCACGGGAGCTTCAGGCAAATCTTTTCTGATGTTGACGCCGAAGGGCATGTTATCGAGGGACGGCGAAGCTGGAAGCCTAAGCATATGTTCATTAATCCAAGAGCCGCGCTTGATTTCATTAAGAGCATAGCCAAGTACGACCCCGTAGCGAATTATCTCGCCATCTTTGGGAATGTCTTGAATCGCGAATTTGTGAGCCTGTGGAATGTCATCAAGCAACACCAGCCCCGGCATTATTTCAGTGCCTTTAGTGGTGTCGTGAGTAACGACGGCCACGTTATCGCGGTCAGTGAGTTTTACATAGTTGCGCAAGGTTTTACCCCCTTTGTGTTAGTAAAGCCGCGTCCGAAACAGTAATGCTACATGCGACTTTCTTTAATCATAGTTATTTGTGAATAAAGAATATTTTATATAAGAAGTCAATTAAAATCGTCGGCAATAACCACAGAAATCAGAGCGACAGCATTAATTTAATAATTTTTCAATCGCCTTTTGCATCTCTTCAACTGAATGAGCGCGTGCGCGTGCACACTCTTGCGCCTGTTTATCGCAGATTAAACACTTTCTAAAACTTCCGCGCGATAATTTTTGTCCAAATTCGTCAATAATATCTATATCGAACAATCTCCCGAAACGATTTTCATTTTCAATTTTCATTGCGAGATTTTTTAATTTTTCCGGGCTTGCGCCGCTCACAGATAATAAAATCTCGTCGCCGGTGTCCTCATGAACTTCAATAAAGTCATTCACGGGAGCTTCAATTTTTGCAAGAGATTCAAAAATTAAATTTTTCCCTACGTCGAAGGCCACGCGAATTTTTTCATTAGTTTTAATCGGGCCGGGAATGTTCATAGAAAACGAGATCAAAGGCGCGTTGAAATTCTCTAAAAATTTTTTTTGCTCCATCGCTCGAGCTTCACGCCGCGCAAGCATTTGAGATAAAATAACTTCGTTGCCAATCATAAAAACTCAATCACCTTACAAAAATTTTTTTTCGCGGAATTATATCATATTCGTAATATTCGCTTGACAATGAAAGAAAAATTTTTTTTAATTTAGCAAAATATTAAATAGTAAATTGGGAGGAAGTTTATTTAATGAGAAGAATTTTATTATCTATGTTGCTTATGCTCCTTGTCGTCTCGTGTTCATATGCTGACGTGATAGAACTCCCGCCCCCAAATAAAACCGGCGGAATGCCTCTTTACGAAGCTGAAACTTTGCGACACTCAACGCGCGAATTTGCCGACGTCGAAATTACTTCGCAAGATCTCTCTGACCTTCTTTACGTTACGGCCGGCGTAAATCGCGATAGCGGACTTCGAGTTTATCCCGTGGCTAGGGGCGTGCATGATATATCCGTTTATGTTTTTGACAAGAATGGAGTTTATAAATTTGACGCGCTTAAGCATTCGCTAGAATTAATCACCGGGGGCGATTATAGACAAGCTACGAGCAAACCCGCCTACGCAGGAAAGGCTGCCATAACTTTCGTTTACGTTCAAGATTTGAAAAAATGGGAAGGCGAAGGCGCTCCTGAAGACCGTATCGAGAAATGGGGATTCGCTCACACAGGCGCAATGCTTCAGAACGCTTATTTATTTGCGGCCTCTAAAGGTTGGAACGCTGTAGTGCGTGGAACGTTTGAGGAAGCAAGGATCCGCAGGATTCTCAAACTTAACAGAAAACAAAATATAACGTTGGTGCATTCAATCGGACCGCGTCCCTAAAAGCAAATGGAACAACAACAAGAAGAATCAAAAAATCAAATTCAAACTGAACGAAAATTAACAGCATTTGGCGCTTGGTCGTTAGCCTTTGGCGGTATCATAGGCTTTGGGGCGTTCGTAATGCCTGCTACGACTTTTTTAAAGAGAGCAGGGCTTTTAGGTTCTTTGATAGGGATCGAGATCGGCGCGCTGATAATGCTGATTATCTCGTATGGATACGGCTACATGGCGAAAAAAGTTCCGATTTCGGGAGGCCAATTTATATATGCCGAGCGCGCTTTTGGAAAGACACACGGATTTATTTGCGCGTGGTTTCTTGGACTTTGTTATATCAGCATAATCCCTATGGACGCTACGGCATTCTGTCTTGTCCTTAGAGCATTGTATGGAAATATATTTCAATTTGGCTTTCACTATACAATAGCCGGATATGACGTTTACTTGGGAGAACTTCTGGTCGCCATAGCGGTGTTAATAATTTTTGCTTTTATCGCTTCTAAGAAGGTGCATATTGCAGCGATTATTCAAACTATAATGGTGATTGTAATGCTCAGCGGCGTCCTGATGATATTAGGGGGAGCGTTTTTAAGTCCTGACGCAAAAATTTCAAATTTCCACCCGTTATTTTATCCTGATAGACGAGGGGCTTGGGCTCAAATTATCTCTATTGTAGTTATAGTGCCGTGGCTCTTTGTGGGCTTCGACATTATCCCCCAGCTCTCTGAAGAAACGAATTTTTCAAATAATCGCGTAAAGACCATAATGGACACTAGCATAGTAGCAGGCTGCTTTGTGTATATCGTGATGAGTTTAATAGCAGTATCAGTTATTCCAGAAATTTATCCCGATTGGGTCGCATATGTCGATGTCAATCACAGGTTAGATACTGCCGGCGGATATAACTCAATAACGACTATTTACGCGTCTTATAAAATCCTTGGCGCTGTCGGCTTATCTCTAATGGGACTGGCTGCTGCGTGCGCTGTGCTAACGGGAGTTTTATGTTTTTATATCGCATCGAGCAGATTGTTACATTCTATGGCAAGAGAAGGAATGATTTCGCCATGGTTCGGAGTTTTGAATAAAAATGGCGTGCCGCGTAACGCAGTTCTCTTTTGCATGATTGTTTCGATTTTAACAGTACTGCTTGGGCGACACGTGATTAGCTGGACCGTTGACATGGCATCGATAGGCGGAGCGATTGGTTACGGTTACACTTCGTTAGCGGCATATAAATTTTCACGTTTGGAAGACAGAAAGGACGTAGCGATATTCGGCATGTTAGGCTTTGTACTTTCTGTAATATTTGCGGTACTGCTGCTTGTGCCGATACCGGGGCTAGACAGTTCTCTATCTTTGCCGTCGTACTTCATGCTTATCGCGTGGATCGTGATAGGACTTTGGGATTAAAAATTTCATTCGTCGAGCCGTCTTACTAATCTGAAAATCACGGAGGCCAATTTTTGAGGGTCATGCCTCATTACGCGGCCTTCTTTTTCATTTTCAAATACCGACATTATAGGCGCTTCTACGCATATGCAGCCCATGTTTTTAATCGCCTCGCGCTGATGATAATTTAGAAATAACGGCGACGCACCTTTATTTTTATATGCCTCGATAATATCTTCAGGAATTGGCGCGCTGTTCGCGATCACAAAATCAGGAACGCAACCTAAAGCCACGCTTACCCATTCGAGATGCTGCAAAATGTTCATGCCTTGAGTTTCGTCAGGCTGCGTCATCAAGTTGCAAATATAAATTTTAGGGACGGGCGAATCTTTTAATTTATCCGCGAAATCCGGCAGCAATAAATTTGGAATTACACTCGTGAATAAACTCCCCGGGCCGAGCAATATAACATCAGCTTCATCGACGGCGTTAAGAACGTCAGGCAGCGGGCGCGCGTTCATAGGTTCGAGCCAAATCTCATCGAGTTCATGACCGTGTTCAGAAATATCCAACTCGCCTTTGACTTCGAGGCCGTCTTTAGTTTTTCCCATGAGCGTTATAGATTCTGTTGTAACTGGCAAAACTCGCCCACGAATTGAGAGCAAGTGATTCATTTTTTCAACGGCCGTACTAAAATCGCCGCTCATCTCCGTAACCGCGAGTAACAATAAATTTCCAAGACTATGCCCGGATAATTCCCCACGGTCAAATCTGAAATCAAGAATTTTTTTTAGCTCGTTATCGTTCTCCGCGAGAGCCGCTATACAGTTCCGAACGTCCCCGGGCGGCAACATTCCCCATTCGTTTCGGATTCGTCCGGAGCTTCCGCCCTCGTCAGTAACAGCTACAACCGCCGTAATGTTTCGAGTGAAGGCTTTAATTCCGCGCAAGAGTGTTGAAAGTCCCGTGCCGCCTCCCACAGCGACAATATAAGGACCGTTCGATAAACGCCCGGATATTGCGCGCTCAATCACAGGCCGGCCAGACTTAAATTTAATTCGTCCAAACAAAAATAAAATTATTAAAGTCGTCAAGACTCCTAATGCAAAACTCATTGATGACCGTGCCCCTTATCTCTGTGCATCACGCAGACGCCGCTATAAACTTTTGAATAAATCTCACCGAGCCATTCGGCCATAGCTACCGAACGATGTCGCCCGCCTGTGCAGCCTACCGAAATATGAAGCTGTCCTCGAACGTTATTCAAGAACTGCGGAATGAAAAAATCAAGAAAATTTTTTGTGAGCTCGATACATTTATGTGTCTCTGGAAATTTTAATAAAAATTCTTTCACGGGCTCGTCTTGGCCAGTGAGGTCTTTCAGTTCGTCAACATAATAAGGATTCGGCAATCCGCGAACGTCCATAACGAAACTGCTATCTTGTGGGACGCCATACTTGTATCCGAATGAGCTTATTAAAATTGAAATTCCGCCATCGTTCTCAAAAAATTCTTTTAAGAGTCGCTCACGATGTTGATGAAGGTCCATTAAAGAAGTATCAATGATAATGTCCGCGCGGTCAAGCACCGGGGCGAGAAGCTCACGCTCTGTTAGAATTCCTTCGCGCGTCGAGCGTCCATGACTTAGAGGGTGAACGCGTCGAGTACGTTCGTAGCGTCGCAATAATTCTTCGTCCGAGGCCGTCAAAAAAATTACTTTGACAACGCCGCCCCACGCTTCAGAAATTTCATCAATGACTTTCACGAAGTTTTTGCTCACGTTGCGAATGTCAACCGTAGCGACGACGCCGCGACTTTTTGAGGCTTCCGGCCGTTCTGATATAAGTGTGAAGAGTTGAGGAAGAAGAGCAGGAGGAAGATTATCTATTGTGATAAAGCCGAAATCTTCGAGAACTTTCAATGTCATTGTCTTTCCGGCTCCGCTCATTCCCGTTACGATAAGAAACTGCTTCATTTTAAAAAGCCTCCTTCATAATTAAGTTGATATTGTAGCACTTGAAACTTTGCGCGCGATTTTGGCTATTTTGAAAACGTGTATAATATAGCGAAAATTTTTAATTTTTAAGGAGAGTGTATTTTTCATGCAAGGCATAATGGACACGATTATGCATTACAACGGGATCGTAAACAGCTTTGTCTGGGGTGCGCCCGTTTTAATCTTGCTTGTAGGTACGGGAGTTTATTTAACGCTCCTGCTTGGCCTTCCGCAGTTCAGATATTTCTTCGCTTCATTGTCAGAAGTCTTTAGCTTCAGAAAGAAATCCGGCGAAGACAAATCGATCTCTTCATTCGCAGCAATGGCAACGGCAATGGCGGCCACAGTCGGAACAGGAAACGTTGCGGGTGTCGCTACGGCTCTTCATCTTGGAGGCCCCGGCGCGATGGTCTGGATGTTAATCTCGGCAGTCTTTGGAATGTGCACGAAATTTGCCGAAGTTACGTTAGCCGTTCACTATCGACAGAAAGACGCTCACGGCGATTGGCGCGGGGGCACGATGTATATCCTTGAGAACGGAGCAAGCGACGCTCTTGGCCAGGGCCTTGGAAAATTCATCGGTAAAATTCTCGCGATTTTGTTCGCTTTGTTCGCGTTCCTTGCGTCATTCGGAATCGGCGCAGCTACTCAGGCGAACTCAGCGGCCGAAGCTATGTCGATGGGCTGGGGCGTCAATCACCTCTACAGCGGAATCGTTATGGCTGTCCTTGTCGCACTCGTCATCATTGGCGGACTCAAAAGCCTTTCGACAGTTACGACTTACGTAGTACCGTTCATGGCGATCTTCTATGTCTTCGGGTCAATTTACGTCTTAATCGTGAACTCTTCAGCAATCCCCGCAGCGGTTGCGAACGCCGTACACCTTGCCTTCAATGAACCGTTAGAGACATTGCCCGGCGCTTTAGCAGGTTGGGGAGTTAAAGAGGCTGTTCAGCGTGGTATCGCCCGCGGCGTCTTCTCTAACGAAGCCGGTATGGGTTCCGCGCCCATGGTTCACGCTACAGCTAGCGTAGAGCACCCAGTGCAGCAGGGCTTCTATGGAATTTTTGAAGTTTTCATGGACACAATCGTAATTTGTACAATGACGGCCCTTGTAGTCATGGTAACAGGAACATTAACGAGCGCCCCGGAATTAACAGGCGCACAGCTTACACTTAGAGCATTTGAAAACGCGCTTGGCCTTCCCGGAAAGTATATTCTTTCAATCGGATTATTATTATTTGCGTTCACAACGATTTTGGGCTGGTACTGGTACGCCGAAACGGCAATCACTTATTTATTCGGCGTATGGACAAAGCCTATTATGAAAATCCTTTGGATCGTAATGATCGTAATCGGCGCGGCCGGCTCACAGTTCCTTGGCACCGAAGGCAACCAGTTCCTTAATAACATTTGGGACATCTCCGACACGCTCAACGGATTAATGGCTTTGCCGAACTTAATCGGATTATTAATTCTTTCAGCGACTTTGAAACGAATTGTTGACGACTACGAAGAGAAATATGGAACACCTGATGACCGTGCATTGACACCGGGCCAGAAAGTTTTAGTTTCAAAAGCACAGTTTATTACGTTGGGAGTTATCGGCGTGGCATTCGGAACGTTGGCGTTCTTTGCACACACGACAATCTTCGCGACATTGGCGGCCGTTCTTGGACTTATCTCCGCTTACAAGAGACAGACTCTTCTCGGCTTCTTGTCAATCATTCTTGCGTTTGCGGCGTTGTCAATACTTTAATTTAATTTTAGAAAGGGATTTTTTAATCATGAAAAAAATTTTTGCGTTAGCCCTTGTGCTTGCGGTTGCGTTTTGTTCGTTCGCGTATGCTGAAAGCGATCTTGAATACGTCAAAGCTAAAGGCGTTCTCGTTGTCGGCATTACGGACTTTCAGCCGATGGATTACAAAAACGAAAAGGGCGAATGGATCGGATTTGATGCAGACCTCGCAAATGCTTTCGCTGCGTCCTTGGGAGTAAAAGCCGAGTTTCAAGAAATCGAATGGAACAACAAAATTTTAGAACTCAACGGCAAAAATATTGACTGCGTATGGAACGGAATGACACTCACAGCCGAAGTACTTTCTTCAATGGAATGTTCAAAGCCGTATTGCAACAACGCTCAAATAGTCGTCGTGCCGGCTGACAAAGCCGAGAATTACAAGACCGTCGAGAGTCTCAAAGATTTGACCTTTGCAGTCGAACACGGCAGCGCGGGCGATGAAGTTGCGAAGGCGCAGGGCTTTAAAGTTGTTGAAGTTCAGGATCAGGCTTCGGCATTAATGGAAGTCGCGTCAGGAAGTTCAAATGGCGCGATTATAGATTCGTTAATGGCCGCGGCAATGGTCGGACCGGGAACGGGCTACGAAAATTTGACTTACACAATCGGACTTAACAGCGAAGAATACGGCGTCGGCTTCAGAAAAGGCTCCGATTTAGCGGCGGCTCTCAATGAGTTTTTCGCGAAGGGCTACGAAGACGGAAGCATTCAGAAAGTCGCAGAGACTTACAAAATTCAAGCAGCTCTGATTAAAGGCAAGTAGGAGTTAGTAGTGAGGAGTGAGGAATGGAAAAAAAGACTTATGAAAAAGTTTTTTAACTCCTAACTCCTAATTTCTAACTCCTCACTGTCTTTTCAAAAATGGAATTAATTTTTCAACAGATGCCGATCGTAATCGGCGCGCTTAATCAAGGTTTCCTTCAAACTCTCAAATTATTTTCGATAACGTTGCTTGGAGCTTTCCCGCTTGGTCTTATAATCGCGTTCGGCTCGCTCTCTAAAATCAAAGCCATCAGTTTAACGACTCAGTTTATAATTTGGATCATTCGCGGCACGCCGTTAATGATTCAGTTGCTGATCGTTTATTATTTTCCCGGGCTTGTGCTTCATACTCCGATATGGGGAGGCGGCGAGTCCGGAAGATTTTTAGCGGCAGCGATAGCTTTCATTATTAATTACTCATGCTACTTCTCTGAAATTTATCGCGGCGGCATTCAAAGCGTCCCTGTAGGTCAGCAAGAGGCCGGACTCGTTCTTGGAATGACGAAGCGACAAATTTTCTTTCATGTTACGTTGCTGCAAATGATAAAGAGAATCGTTCCGCCGATTTCAAATGAAATAATCACGCTTGTTAAAGACACGGCACTCGCGCGAATAATCGCGCTACAAGAAATTATTTGGGCGGGGCAAGCGTTCATGAAAGGTTCGCACGGAATTTCGGGAGCTATATGGCCGCTGTTCTTCACGGCGTTTTATTATTTGATTTTCAACGGCGTTGTTACGGTAGCGCTCTCGTGGTTCGAGAAGAAATTGGAGTATTTCAGATGAGTATCTTAGAAGTAAAAAACATTCGCAAAACTTTTGGAAATATCGAAGTGCTCAAGGGAATAAATTTTTCTCTTGAGAAAGGCCAAGTGCTTTCGATTATCGGCTCATCGGGGAGCGGCAAGACGACTTTACTACGCTGCTTAAATTTTCTTGAGACACCCGACGAAGGCGTTATAAAAGTCAACGACGAAATTTTATTTGACAGTGCCGACCCTGCGACGCGTTCAGAAAATCAAATTAGAAAGAAGCGTTTACACTTCGGGCTTGTGTTTCAGTCGTTCAATCTCTTTCCACAATACACCGCGCTTGAAAACGTAATGTTGGCTCCGAAACTTGCCGCTAAAGAGAAAAAAATTTTTGACGCCGAACGCGAAATTATAAAATCGCAGGCAATAGAGATTATTAAGAAAGTCGGACTTGCCGAACGAATGAATAATTATCCACACCAATTATCCGGCGGTCAGCAGCAACGAGTTGCAATCGCGCGCGCTTTGATTTTAAAACCGGATATTCTTTGCTTCGATGAACCGACCAGCGCATTAGACCCGGAACTCACCGGCGAAGTTTTGAAAGTCATTCGCAGCCTTTCTGACAGCAATAACACGATGATAATCGTAACTCACGAAATGGAATTTGCCCGCGACGTTGCAAGCCACGTAATTTTCATGGACGGCGGAGGAATTTGTGAACAAGGTGAGCCGCGAGAACTTTTTGAAAATCCCAAAGAAGAACGAACAAAACAATTTTTGACGCGATATAAGACTTCTTCACAAGCATTCCCCGATTTTCTAGGTAAAAATTAGCTATGCTATCATTTCTCCATAAAAATTTTTAAATTCAAAGAGGATTTTTATTTTTATGGAGATAAATTTAAAAACAGAATTGGAAGAACTGCGCGGACTTGTTCAAACCGTGCAGGACAGTCTTTGACCTTGAAAGCCTCGCAACTCGTTCAGGGATTTTAACAAAAGAAACCTCAAAGCCCGACTTCTGGACTTCGCAGGGGCATGAAGACATTTTAAAAGAACTTTCGCAAATTAATTCACGTCTCGACAGTTGGAAAAAAATAAAAAATTCTTTCGATGACCTCGCGACGCTTGAGGAATTATTAAACGACACCTCCGACCCCGAATTAGAATCTGAATTTCAAGCAGGGGCGGCGGCGCTTCGTGAAGAACTTGAACGCGCGAACTTGTTCTTGTTGCTCAATGATGAACACGATAACGCCAACGCGATTTTAATGATTCACGCAGGAAGCGGCGGGCTTGACTCTCAAGACTGGGCCGGAATGTTGCTGCGAATGTATTTACGATATTGCGAGCGCGTCGGATTCAAAGCTAACGTAATCGAAGCTACTGCCGACGAAGGCGACGGGATCAAAAATGCTACCGTCATGATAACCGGCGATTACGCTTATGGATTCTTGAAAGCCGAGCGCGGAGTTCATAGGCTCGTCAGGATTTCGCCTTTTGATTCGGCACATAGAAGACACACTAGCTTCGCTTCGGTTTTAGTCTCTCCGGAATTTTCTGATGATGTCGATATCGAAATTAAAAACGAAGATCTTAAAGTCGATACGTTCAGAGCGAGCGGTGCGGGCGGCCAGTACGTCAACAGAACGGACTCGGCAGTCAGAATCACGCATATCCCGTCTGGGATCGTCGTAACGTGTCAAAACGAACGTTCACAAATTCAAAATCGTCAAACCGCTATGCACGTCTTAAAAAGCCGACTTTATGAACTCGCCTTACAAGAACGTCAACAAGAATTAGATTCAATCGTCGGCGACAAAAAAGAATCAACTTGGGGCAGCCAAATTAGAAGTTATGTTTTACACCCTTATACGCTCGTCAAGGACCACAGAACGAATTTTGAAAAAGGCAATATTCAGGCGGTACTTGACGGCGATATTAATGACTTCATCATGGAATTTTTGAGACAGAAAGCCCGCAATAATATTTAAAAGTGAGGATTTAATAATCAAAATGAAAAGAAAAATTTTGAATTACGCTTTGATTTTTGTTTTTATTTTTTGTGGCTGCGCGTTCGCTGAAAGATTTATCCCAGAGCAGCCTGTTATGACCGTGAACGAACTCCGGCCGGGAATGTCTGGTTATGCTCTTACGGTTGTGAAAGGCACCGCGCCAATTAAAATTCCCGTGAAAATCGTGAGCGTCCTTCCACAAAAACCCGGCACTTCGATGAAGGACAAAATTTTAATAAAATTCACCGGAAAAACTAAACTTGCGCAAGGCATGAGCGGCTCGCCCGTGTTCATAAAAAATAAATTAATCGGCGGGATTAGAAGCGGTTGGGAAAATTCGGATCAGTCGCTCGCACTCGTTACGCCGATCGAAGCAATGACACAAGCATTTGAGAACGGCGGCTTAAAACTTACGAACGAAGAATTAAAATTATTTAATATATCTGTTACGGGCATAAACGCAAATTCTTTGTCGCGATTTTGCAAAGCCACCGGCTTAAAAGTAAATCAGGGCCTCGCGGTCGGCTCCGGCGCACTCGATATTAAAAATGTGAATTTCAAACCCGGCGACGCTGTTTCGGCTTTGCTCGTTTGGGGCGACGTCGAAGTATCAGCAACCGGAACTATAACAGCTACGACGAAGGACGGAAAATTCCTTGCGTTCGGTCATGATTTTTTGAATCGCGGACGATCTAATTATCCTGCCGCCGGAGCTTTTGTTCATGAAACTATCGACAGCTACAATTTTCCTTTTAAAATTGCAAGCCCGTTATATATCAACGGCACGATAACAACAGATTGCGATGCCGCTATCGGAGGACAGGCCGGATTATTCCCGCAGTCGTTCGCAGCAGAATTGAATTTTAAAAATCTCGACACGAATAAGCAGACACGTTATAAATTTCGCGTTGTGCCGGACGAGTTTTTGACCGCAAAATTAATCGAAGACGTTTATAAAGGACTTGTAGCAGAAGCGTGGGGACGAAAAGGCCAAGGCACAATGAACGTAAGCTTAAAAATCGAAGGCGGAAATGTTCCGAAGGGATTTGTGCGGCGCGACGCGTTTTTTTCTGACGAGGATATAACCGAAGCCGCTTTGAAAGACTCCGCCGAAATCATAGGCGCGTATCTCACACAGCCGTTTAGCGCTACAATGCCTTCAGGTTTTATTTTGAACGTCGAAGCAACAGAGAAGCCGAAAATTTTACGCATTGAAGACGTCGAAGTCCCTTCGTTCGTGAAACCGGGAGAAGAATTTGAAATTAAAGTTACTTTGCGAGAATGGCGAAATCAAACGACCGTTAAGACTTTCAAATTACGAGCACCGCGGGACGCTTCAGGAATTGCCGAAATCGTTGTGAGAGCCGGCGGCGTTGAGCCAATGCCACAGACCGCAATCGAAGAAAACACTATGACGATAGACAGCTTAAAACGAATGTTCTCAGAGTTCAAGGCGATTGACGCTAACAACGAAATAATTATCGAACTCAACACGGACACTTTAAGCGCGGCTCTTGAAAACGCTCTGAACAGACTTTCGGACGACGAAGAAGATGACTATTTACCCGAAGAGCTTGAATTTTTGAGCGAAACCCAAGAGCGACGAATTAAAGAAGGCACGCTGAAAATTTTTAGCTCTGATTATGTCGTTGATGGAATGTTGAAGCGCTTAATCCACATAAAAAAATAAAATCATGAACACAAAAGGATTATTCATTGTCTTAGAAGGCGTTGACGGTTCTGGAAAATCTACACAGGCCGCTAAGCTCGTCGAATGGTTGACGCGTCGCACAAGTCGCGAAACTGAACGAACAGCTGAGCCTTATATCTTGCGTGAATTAATTTTAGGCCGCAAAGACCTTTGTAAAACGTCGGAACTTTTATTATTTTTGGCTGACCGCGCGCAACACGTCGATAAAATCATAAATCCGACTCTTGAAGCCGGGCACAACGTCATCTGCGAACGCTTCAACGATTCGACTTTAGCTTATCAAGTTGGCGGTCACGCTATTAATTTCTCTAAAGTCGCGGACTTAATTAAAGTTTGCGATTTCCCAGAGCCTGATATTAAAATTTTTTTAGATTTAAGCCCCGAAGTTGCTCTTGAACGCGTCCGCGCGCGAAATAATCAAAATGACCGTTTCGAGGACGAGGGACTGAGTTTAATAAAAAAAGTCGCAGCGGCTTACAGAGAAATTTTTTCAAAATCTTTGCCGAACTTAATAAAAGTAGAATGCGATAATAAAAACGAAGAACAAGTTTTTAATTTGATAACTTCAAATCTAAATTCAGTTTTGAAATTTGAGGAGTTGTTTTAATGGCAGGCATTCAAGTTAAACGCAGGACTAGTGATCAGACACCGACCCCAACGCCTCAAATGAGAATTGAATCGGGCGGCGGCGGTGCAGGTCATCATACAGACCCGGCGGCGGCAGTGTCGCCTTCAGAATTTTCGTTTGAGTCGGTCATGGAGTCAACCGAACTCGAAGAACTTCTGGATCAGCTTTATGAACTTTCTGATCGGCTTTCAGTGTTTCCGGGCGGCCGACTTATTGAAGAATATAGAAGCGTCTTGCACGAATTATTAAAGCGTGCAGCGAAGGGCATGAGAATAAAACGTGATATGCGTTGGCGAAAGACGGACCGAAAAATGTATATCACGATTGAGCGCGCCGAAAAAGCTATGGAAGAATTAGAAGAAGCTTTTTTATATGAAGGCAACAGAACGAAAGCGCTTGCACTTATGGAGGAGATTAAAGGGTGCCTGATCTCGCTTCTAATGTAACGTGGCAAGAAATCGTTCGTGAAACTCAGGCCGGAAATATTCCGCACTGCCGTGCAATAGTTGCGCCGGGAAATTTTCATGATGAAATAATCGCGGAACTTTCAAATTTAATTCTCGGGAGTTATCGGCCGAATCACCCGGACTTGTTGATAATTGGCTCCGTCGATAAGCCCGCGCCCATTGGTAACCCTGACACAATGACCGAAGAAGAATATCGAAATTCGACGCGCGGACTTATTGAAAACATCGCTTTGAAACCTCTTGAAGCTCAAAGGCGGCTGGGCGTGATTATGTCTGCTGATAAATTAAATAAATCCGCCGCGAACAGTTTATTAAAACTTGCCGAAGAACCACCCTCGCACGCTTATTTATTATTTTTAATGGAAGACATCAGATTTTTTCTTCCGACTTTGCGCAGCCGCTCTCATGTTAGCGTTATATTTTCTCAAGACGAAGAAGAATCTTATTCAATCCCCGTATCCGAAACAGAGTGGCTCGAATGGCTTTCGCGAACTCGAAAGGCGAACGACTTAGAAATGATTTTAAGCGATTTAGCAGCGTGGCGAAATTTCGCGGCGTCAAGTCAAAATTTTATTCTTGCCTCAAAACTCGGAAGACTCTATATAATTGCAAATAAAAAAAATTTATCTGTGCCATTTATGTGCGACGTTATCATATTGGCGTTAAAAGGAGAAAATAAAAACTTTGAAAATATATTTGACGATCTTTGGTAAGCCTCGTTATTTGGGACTTATGAAAGTGAAAGATGATATAAATTTTGAAAATGCCGGTTGGGTAGTTGTTAAGACCGCTCGCGGTTATGAGATGGGATTACCGGGGGGAGCGCTTTCTGAAGAACAGGAAGAGAAATATCAAAGTGCTACTTCAAATTTTGAAAGTTCTTCTTACACTGTGCTTCAGAATATAGATTTTGTGAAAGTCGCTGACGATTTCGATATTTCTTCTTATTATAAATGTCGTCGTGACGAAGAAAAGGCTTTGTTGACCGCCCGCAGTATTCTTGAAGAACACAAATTAAACATGAAACTTGTTGACGTTGAATATATGCTTGACCGCAAAAAATTTTATTTTTATTTCACGGCGGCCCAAAGAGTTGATTTCCGTCTTTACGTTCGGGATCTTGCTTATACGTTCAGAACTAGAATCGAAATGCGACAAGTTGGAATTCGCGACGAGGCTCGAATTGTTCGTGGGCTTTCAATATGCGGCAGGCCGTGCTGCTGTAGTTATTGGCTTCGTGGTTTTTCGCCGATAAGCATCAGAATTGTGAAAGAGCAGCGTTCGGCATTAAATCCCACAAAAATTTCAGGGTTATGTGGGCGTTTAATGTGCTGTATGTCGTATGAAAAAGAATTTTATTCGGAATTGTGGTCAAGATTGCCCGGCCCCGGCGCAAAAATCAAAACGGAGCAGGGAATTTACGTTCTTGAAAGTTTAGATTTAGGTCACGAGTACGTAAATATCAGATTTCCGAATGGCCGTCTTGTGTCTGTTTCTATAGATGAGTTCCCGGACTTTCAAGAAACAGTTTTGAATGGCGAAGAATGGGGTGAAGACAAAGAGCTCGCAGAAAAGAAAAAAGCTGCGGCGGCGCGTATGGCGGCTTTAAGGGAACGTGCAGAGCGTCGAAGAGCGCTAAAAAGTAACGCTGTGCCAGTTAGGCCAAGTGCAGATAAAAAAATTGAAACTCCAGATAAGCCGACGAAACAAAAAAATAAATCTCAAAAATCAAAGCAGAATCACAAATCCAATAAACAAAATATAAATCGCAGCAAGAAAAATAAAAAAAATGAGGAATGAGTTTTAATTCCTCACTCCTCACCTCTAACTCCTAATTAAAAATCTAGCCCATCGTGTCCCAACTTTGAGCTTCTTCAATGTTATCCGCGCCGGTCAAGTAAAGTTCTTTCGGCACTCCCATAACGACAAGTCCTGATTTCGGATCGACGTAATAGTTTTTCGCGTCCTCCGCCGGATCTTCACCGATCACAGTCCCGTCCGGGATAATATTATGACCGTCAATAATCGCGCGTTTGATTCGGCAGTTGTGCCCGATTACAACGTCGTGGCCGATGATACTTTCTTCGACTACGCTGCCTGACTGAACGAGACAGTTACGCGCAAGGACTGAATTTGAAATGTTCGCTCCGAAAACTCTGCTCCCTTCTGATAACATGACCCTGTTAATGTTGCAGGGATGCCCGTCATCAGGATAGCAGTACGAAGGGGGATCACCGAAGGATACTGTGCGAATCGGCCACATCGGGTTATAAAGGGTCATTTCTGATTCATGGCCGATTAATTCCATGTGAGCCTGCCAGTAAGCCTGAAGAGTTCCGACATCGCGCCAGTATGGTTTATCGGTTCGCCACTGGTGAACAAGTTCTGTTTCTGCTGTCGGGTGCGGAAGTACGTTTGTAGAGAAGTCATAGGCGCAGACTTTCATTCCGTGTGCAACAAGGTTGGGGATAATGTCTTTCCCGAAGTCGTGGCTAGATTCTTTCATGGCGTCGTCCGTGAGCGAGTCTTCAAGGACTTTGCGCTCAAAAACGTAGTTGCCCATCGAAACATAAGAATAACCCGGTTTGTCAGGAATCTCGGGCGGATTCTTTGGTTTTTCCATAAACTCAAGGATTCGGCCTTTAGCGTCCGTTCTGATGCAGCCGAACTGATTAGCGTCTTCAACAGGGACAACATTAGCAGCGATTGTAACGTCTGCGTGCTGCGCCATGTGCCACGCGATCATCTGGTCAACGTCCATTTTATAAATATGGTCAGCCGCGAAAATGCAAACTCTGTCGGCTCTGTAACGCGTTATCATGTGCAACGCCTGATAAACGGCGTCGGCAGTTCCCTGGAACCAATGTTCGCCGCTCCACATCTGCGCCGGGATTGTCGTTACGAAGAAATCTCGGCCCCTCATAGCGCCGCCAAATTGCCAGCCGCGTTCAATGTGTTCGCTAAGAGATTGGCTCTTAAACTGCGTGAGGACGTAAACTGAATAGATACCGCTGTTAATTAAATTAGAAAGAGCGAAGTCAATGATACGATACTTTGCGGCGAAGTAAACTGCAGGCTTTGCGCGATAACGTGTAAGGGGCATTAATCGTTCGCCTTTACCGCCGGCGAGGACTATACCCAGAACTCTTCCGTGTTTGCCTGTATACATAAAAAACTTACCTCCTTTTATTTTTAAGTAGAAGTTAGGAAGTAGGAAGTAGGAAGTTTTTTTTTAATTCCCTAAATCCTCGCTCCTAATTCCTACTTGAATTTCATTGTGTTAAATCTTCGTACATTTCTTTATAAAGACCGGCTGACTTATCCCAAGTGAAATCTTCACGCATTCCCTCGAGCATGATATTTTTCCATGCGTCCTTATCGTGGTTGTAACGGTCAACAGCGCGGCGTAATGCCCACATCATGCCGTCAACGTCGCAAGTTAAAAACGTGAATCCATTTCCGCCTTCTGGTCTGTCAACGTCAAAGACTGTGTCTCTCAGGCCGCCAACTTCACGAGCTACAGGGACAGTGCCGTATCTCATCGAAATCATTTGCGACAATCCGCACGGCTCAAACACTGACGGCATCAAGAAAATATCTCCGCCGGCGTAGAGCAAATGCGACAAAGGCTCATCGTAGCCCTTGAATAATTTAATGCTGTTCGGGTACATGTCGGCCGCGTGTGCAATTCCGTTTTCGATCCAGTCTTGACCGCTTCCGAGAATTAATAATTTTGCTCCTGTTTCGGCAATTTGCCCCGCGGCATTGAAGACCATATCGAAGCCTTTTTGTTCAACAAGTCGGCTGACGCACACGATAACGGGCGCATCTGTTTCAGGGTCAAGCCCGGCGCGTTGAAGAAGTGCTTTTTTGCAAGCGGCTTTGCCTTTTAAGTCTCTGGCGTTGAATTTTGCGGGAATTGATTTATCACCGTTCGGGTCCCAGAACTTTGTATCAAGTCCGTTAATAATTCCGCGGAGTTTGCTTCTTTGCTGATAGAGAATGCCAGAAAGTTCGCGTGTGGATTCGTAAGTTTGAATCTCGCTTGCGTATGTCGGTGAAACGGTGCTGACGGCCGTCGCTGCGACTATACCGCCTTTTAGCAAGTTCACCTGTCCATAAAATTCCATTGTTGAAGAATTAAAGCTCCATGGCTCAAGTCCTGACGCGTCAAGGAACGGATATGGCTCAAAAACTCCCTGATAAGCTACGTTATGAAGAGTCATGATGCTCTTTCCGCCGGTCTGACGATAATGTCTGTGCCACGCAAGAGCACAAGGTAAGAAAGCTGAAGTCCAGTCGTGGCAGTGATAAATATCAGGTGTCCAGTTTATAGCGTCTTTTAGTTCCAGCGCCTGCATACAAAAAACTGCGAACGGTGAAGCCGTCCAAAAATTCAGCTGCGCAGGATACATATCCCCTGCGTAATCTTCAGAATTAAGGAAATATGTTGTAACACCGTTCACGTCGGCTTTGATAACATTAGCGAAATGAATGCGCCAATCATACGCTGCATAGACTTTTGATTTAACTGTCGTAGCTTTTACTCCTGCTGCTTCAAGTTTTTCAAGCACGCCCGGCCACGCCGGAGTAACCACACGAACATCTACACCAGCTTGACTTAAAGCTTTGGGCAAAGACCCCGCAACATCTCCAAGGCCTCCGACTTTTGAAAACGGGGCAAGCTCTGTCGTAACGAATAAAACTTTCAAAGCGTTGCTGCTATTTTTTACTGCCATTATAAATAAACTACATTCCTTTCATTATAAAGTGAGGAATGAGGAATAAGGAATGAGGAATGAAAAAGATTATTTCTTGCCTTTTAAATCCTAACTCCTAATCCCTAACTCCTAACTGAAATTACATGCCTCTGAAGTCAATCGAGTATGCTTTCGCCGCGTATTCTCGAACTACTCTGTGAGTGTTGAAGAAGCTCGCGTCGAGAGCGATGGTATGTTTCATCATGTCAACCCATTTATCGTGATTCTTGTAGTAAGTGGGAATGACTTTCTTTTCAAGTTTATTGTAGAGGTCGTTTGCGTCAAGGTTCTCATCGTAATCGGTGTTTGCGTTTTTCTCTGTTGGTTCGGGGCCGATTGACCAGCCCGTAACGTCTTCGATCCAACCTTCGATCCACCAGCCGTCAAGAACACTGAAATTCATGATGCCGTTCATCGCGCATTTCATTCCGGAAGTTCCGCTAGCTTCTCTTGGTCTGACTGGGGTATTAAGCCACACGTCAACGCCCTGCGTTAAAAGCGAAGCGATTTCCATATTATAGTTGTCAATGAAGACTATTGGAATATCGTTTTCAAGTTCTTTTGCGGCGCGTCGGATTTTTTGTAGAAGCGTCTTGCCGCCGTTGTCATGCGGGTGCGATTTTCCTGCAAAGACAAACTGAACTTTCTTTCCGCCAGCTATATCTTTGAGCCTCTTAACGTCAGTTAATAATAAGTCGGCGCGCTTGTAAGTCGCTGCACGTCGCGCAAAACCGATCGTTAAAACATCTGGGTCAAGCTGAACGCCATTCGTTTCAAGGATTCGAGCGAAAAGTCTTAACTTCGATGCCTGATGGGCCGCCCAAATTTCTTCCTTAGGAATCGTGAGAGCCTGAACGAGTCGGCCCGGGTCAAGTTCCCAGCCGGGGATATGCTTGTTATAAAGCTTTCTCATTCCGGAGCTGATCCAAGTCGTCGGGTGAATGCCGTTTGTAATCCAGTCGACAGTTTCCATTTTGAACATGTCGTTGCTGACTTCCGCGTGTTTCTTAGCGACGCCGTTGACATAACGACTATAAAGAAGTCCGAGTTCTGTCATTGAGACGCCTTCTCTATTCGGAAGCATTCTGTGAATAGTTGATTTAGCATCAGGCGGGAAAACTTCATCAATCATATTAAACTGGAAATAATCATGTCCGGCAGGAACGGGCGTGTGTGTTGTAAAGACGACTTGCTCACGGATTTTGTCAGGGTCGTAATAGCCCTGTTCGCGCATTAGCTCAAGCGTCAAGAAACCCGCGTGGCCTTCATTAAGATGGAAAGTATCAATGTTCATGTAGCCAAGGTCGCGAAGGATTCTAAGGCCGCCAACTCCCAAAATAAATTCTTGACGCAGTCTATAACGGTTGTCGCCGCCGTAGAGATACCAACATAAAGTTCTATCATCGGGGTGATTAGGTTCAAAATCTGTGTCAAGGAAATAAATAGGAAGAGGATAACCTGTAGCGCCTACGCACTCATACACCCAAACTCCAACTTGAATTTCACGACCTTCAAGCGTTACGGTTACGCGGTTGGGCAAGAGGGTTAATTCTTTTGACGGGTCCCAAACGACGGGTTTTTCAAGTTGCCAATCGCTTTCATTAAATTCCTGAACGAAATAGCCCTTGCGGTAAAGCAGAGTAACACCAGCCATAGGAACACCAAGATCAGCGGCACTCTTGAGAATATCGCCCGCTAAGACGCCAAGTCCTCCGGAATATGTGGGGATTGACTCTTTCAGCCCGACTTCCATAGAGAAGTAGGCTACGGGGCGGAAGGCGGGATCGTTTTCCATAAGCGTTCGGAGCGAATTTCCGAGATCGCTTCTGTGCAGTCTTTGAATCATCTAATTAGCAAAGCTCCTTTCCGGTTTTTAGCAGACGGGCGAAAAGTTGACCACCTGCAAGAATTATTGAATATGGATTTTATTAATTTGAAATTATCTCACAAAATAATAATTTTGGCGATTTTTATTTTTTCTCTGTGAAAAATTTTTATTGACATTTCGGGGGGGGGAAAAAGTATTATCTATTTTACTTAATTACAGCTAGGCAATTTTTTATGAGCTCAAAATTTATATTAGGAGGTTTTTATTTTATCATGAAAAAATTTTTATTGTTTCTCATGATTTCCGCGCTCTGTTTTTCTATGACGGAATCTGCTTATGCCGACGACGTCAGCGACTTGTTTTATCGATACGTGCCTCAAGTAAAGCCTGAAAAAGTTACTTTGATAATTTCAGGGCAACCTGATTCAACCGGGCTCATCAATGAAGCTTATGCAGAAGGCAAAGGCGCAGTCGTCAAGAACATTTCCTTTAACTCTTCCTTTACTGTCAAAGTGAACGGCCTTCAACTTAATCCGGTATCAGAATGGAAAAATGGCGACAATGTTAGATTTAAAGGCTTAAGCTCCATTCTGCTATCTGCCAATATTTTGGAGAGCGACATTAACGCAGCTATAAAAAATAATGAATTTAAATTCTGGCATAACGGAAGGCGATTTATCGTTCATGATGTAGTTGCTGATATTACATCAGGCGGAATCAAAGTCAATGGTTTAGTGAAAGAAGATACAAGCGTGAATGCTGGTAGCTTAAAGTCATACGCTGCGGCGTGGTTGTTGGGCGCGGCTGCTGATGACTATCCAATTGAAGTCAACAGCAAATTAAAAATTGAAAACAACGGCAAAGAAATATGGCTCGATAATCCTACCGTTACGAGCGACTATACCGCGATTAGCGGTTATGTTGAAAAAAATATCACCAATCGAAACAAGGCGCTTGTGAATTTGAACGAATTAAAAGACGTGCAAGTAACGCTTGGCAACATCGCATTAAGTGACGGCAGTCTGACAATTTCAACAGCGACATTACCGACAGCTTTAACGAGCGGAACGACTTATACATATCCGCGTTCTAGCTCAAATAATGGCACTACCAACAACGATAACACGAACACAAATGAGACCACACAGACCGTTACTTCGGACGATTTCGACCCTATAAGCGACACTGCGATTTTCTCAAGTGCGGACGTTTTGAATGCCATCGCTACGAAATTAGGCACTCTTGCTACAAACTTCCCGTTCCAAACGACAGGCGTAACCTCAGGTAATACTAAAAACATAACAAACACACAATTAAATTCAGCACTTAGCGGTAAGACATGGAACGATGCAAAGATTTTCCCGACGCAACGCGCAGCCACAGCAGGAACATATCCTCTTGGTTCTATATCGTTGACACCTGGGAAGAAAATTGCGCTCTACATGCTCACAGAAACAGCATCAGGAGGCTTTAGCCTTGCTTCAAATTCTGCGAATGTCAAAGTCGCTGAAACAGTTTCAAACGGCACGTTCTTCATGGACACGGACGGAAACATAGTTGAAAAAGTTCCTGCGAGCGGTGAAGTTATAGCAGTCGCTCCTATGGAAGCAAACACCGAGTACACGCCCGTAATTACATTGGCCGACGAAGGCAATCCCCTCGGAAGCTCCAGCAGCGGTTGCGAGTTAGGACTTAGCGCGGTGGCACTTACGATTTTAGGATTTGCATTTTTCAAAAAACATTAGCACCATAAAAAACTAAAAACAAGCCGGGGATTTTGGCTTTACGCTAAGATTCCCGGCTTATATTTTTTAAGGGGTGTGAGTTACGCGAGTTTAGCGACGGCTGCGCGAAGTCTTTCGACCTGTGCGGTGAGCGTTGCTACTTTGTCTCTCAAGATAGCGTTTTCAAATTCCAACGATGATTCAATATCAGTTTTTCGGCCTGTACCTTTCGCCGCGGCTTTGAGTTTAGGAGCGTTAGCATCAGATTTTGCTTCCTGTTTTGACGCACGGACTTTTCCAGCGGGAGCGGCTTTCTTGCGTAAAGATTTTGGAATTTCGATTCCGGCTTTCTTCATAACTTTCTTCCATTGAAAGATCGTCCACTTGCTGATTCCTGCTTCACTTGCTGCAGCAGGTACACCAATCTCACTTGCTCTTTTGAGGATTGCAAGTTTCTCTTCCTCAGAGAAACGCGAACTGCGTTTGCCTTTATCGGCTGTTTTCTTGGCGGACTTCTTAGTCGTTTTCTTTGCTACAGCTTTTGATTTTGGGGAAGCTGTCTTCGTTTTGTTTTTCTTGGTAGCCTTTTGAGCTTGCTTCATGACGGCTACAACAACTTGCCACGTTGTATTAAACTCTTTGGCAACTCTTGGAGCTTCGATTTTTTTTGCGCGAGCAAGGATAGCAGCCTTTTCTTCTTCGTTAAAGTCTTTAATTTTTTTAAGGGGTGTTGCTACTTCATTTGTATTGGGCATAATTTACAGTTCCTTTCTTAGGATAAATTTTGATTAGTATTGTAACATTAATAAACAAAGAATGCTAGAATTTACAAAAAGATAGTTAGCTAAGGAGCGCATTTCTTACAATACTGTATAGAACTCGGAATTGCTTTTCTACATATTAATAAAGGCTAAAATTATGTCAAATACAATCTTTGTGAAAATGTGAAAAATTAAAATGAAAAACACGGGAGCGAAATTTTTTATAAATCTCACTCCCGAAATTTTTATTTTGCTAACATTAGCGGCATAAACTCATAATTAGGCGACTTCCTTAATGCCGCATTGCTCACGCATTTTTTTAAGCTCTTTATTAAGGTCAAGCGTTATTTGTTCCGGCTCTTGTCCTTTATCGCGAAGTCCCAAAATCAGACCTTGAGTATCTCCATACAAACGAGACCCTTCTAAACGCAATTCATCTCTTGTACTTTCGTTGAGAACTTCATGTGCGGCCTTGAGGTCTTCTAACTTTTTGGCGTATTCAGCGGCTTTTCTCTGAATCTCTCTTTCTTTCTCTCGGCTAGCTTCTCTGCGGGCGCGGGATTGAGCTCTCTTTCGTTCTTCCTCGTTCTTCGAGATAACATAAGAACTTAACGCCACACCGCCAGCACCCAACACCAAAGCACCTGTACCGACTGCGCCAAGCGTGCCCAAAGCGGCGGCACCAAGGGCACCTGCTCCGACAGCTGAAGCGACACCTGCGGCAGCTGTACCAACTGCGGCAAGTCCAGCAGCTCCGGCCCCTACAGCGGCGGCTCCTGCGGCTGTAGCAGCAGCACCTGCGGCAGCGGCTCCAGTAGCGATTGCTGTTCCAGCGGCTCCGGCGGCGCTTGCGATAGCTCCAAAAATTGGAATTAAAAATGGTAACGGCATAATATACTCCTCCTTATTAAATTGTAATTTTAAAAATTTGTCCAAAAAGTAACGAGCGCGCTATTTTTATAATCCACATCACCACCTTACATTCCGTAACGATTTTTAAGTTTTTGAGCTTCTTCCATGAACCAATATTCATTCAAAGCTTTTGCAAACGGGTGACCAAGTTCGTGAGATTGTATTATTAGTTTTGTCGCTCTGTCGTTGTCTCGTCCGCCTCCATGAGCGTATTTCAACATTACAGCTAAGTCAAATAACCCGTCTGCCGTTTTCGGCGAATAACCAATTAATTCACGAGCTTTTGAGAAATTACCAGCGCAAAAATAAAAGTGAGCTAACTTTTCATTTGCATTAGATACAGGCACGCGGTTTGAGTAAATGTGTTCATAAATCGAGATTGCGCACGAGTTGGCTTTTGTATCAATGCCGGTGAATTTTCCTGACTTAGGATCAAATCCAATTCCAGTTTGTGATTTTCTGCGTTCGTTCCAACATGTATCAGCAAGAAATTTTGTAGCGTCAACGTTTCCGAGCGCAGCAGCAAACTTAAGATAGCGCGAAGCTAAATTAGTTTTGCCGTGTTTTGTACAAACTAAAAAACAAGCCCAAGCGGCTGTTGGAAAAGCCATATCTGCAATTTCTTTTGTTCCGTCAAATAAATCGTTGCCAGCGCAATATTGAGCAAACATATCTGCGGCTTCAATGCTGCCTGCTAATACAGCACGTCTGAAAGCGTTTGTAACGTCCGAAAAGCTCACTCCGTTGACTCTACGACTATACAAATTATTCAAATGTATCGCGTAAAAATACAATTCTTCAGGCGTTTCAAGCTCATTCAAGATTCCTGCTATGTTCGCGCAGTTGTCTTCACTCAAATTTAATTTTTTTCTAAAATGCAGTTTAGTTTTTAATACATCGTCGCTATCTGGCATATAACGGAGTTTTTCGACATCAGCATAGCTTATCGAATATCCCAATGCTTCGCTACAATATAAACCAATTAAGAAAGCTGTATCGTTGTAAATTGCTTCTGCTTTCTTTTGGTAAGCTGACGCGGCGTTGACATCACCAAGCTCAATTAATTTAAGCGCGATTTTCAAATACAAAGATTTTGGTGATACAGTGCCTGTATGAATACGCGAAAAATTTTTTGACGCTGATACAGCTTTTGACATAGCGTCTTCAATGGCGTTGGATATTTCAAATAAAGTCTTGCGTTCACGAGCTTGAAATTTAACTTGCCAATTTTTCCAGCTTTCAACATTGCGAATCATATTATCGAGCTCTCTGATTGTGCTATTGATTAAATCTTTAGTCGCGTCATTATTTTGCATGAAAGCTTCGCGTTTTAGAGCAGCCGAAGTTTTTTGGTAATTTGTAATAATTCGTTTTAATTCTGCTTCATACGTGAACATTTCGGCTTTAAGCCTGTCAGTGAGCGTAATATTATTTGTATGACCGTCATATTGATCCAAAAGTTTTTCGAGTTCAGCCGCGTTATTTACAGTATGAACCTGGATATTTTGGTAACTAGATTTTATCCATTTTATTTCAGAATTTCCAATTACAAATACAACATCACACAGGCGCGATAATTTTTCATCAGGCATGAGTATATAAACGCTTGATTTTCTTTTCAGCGGCTTGAAATATGACACTGACGAAGCGACATCTGCAACATTAATTCCGTTTTTGGATAAATCAATCAGCGCTTTGTATTCTTCTTGAGAAAGTGTAATTTCTTGCCCAAATTTGTTGGAAATTGAGTATCTAATTGTGTCAGAATTAAAAATCATACATGGCAAAGACTCGATGAAATCATTACCGAAAGTCTTGCGAACAAGTTGATAGCCTGCACTATCTCCCCACAAAATACCAATGCAAGAACGGTAAATTAATTCCGGTTTTCTGCATAGCGTCAATGTATCATTTACAGCTTCGTTTATGTTTTTGCGAAGTCTTGCACGAGCATAGAAGGGGCTTCCTTCAATAATGGAATCCAATGTATCAAGAGATTGTATTATTTCGGCGCAACGCTGTAATAATTCTCCGCTTTCAACTGCTTCTGATGACGAGATTTTTGCGAGAATTTCAAACGAATCCATTTAAGCACCCAACCTTTCACTTACCCATTTGTTGAGCTTTGTAACAGAGTTTTCAAAAATTTCTTTGTCAAATTTAATGTTTGCAAACTGTGAGCCTAACACGCCGTGAAGTCTTATTAAAGATGGAATATCAAGAGGATTCGGCGCAGAGTCTATTTGCGACGCAATAGTATTAAGTTGTTTTTCAAGCTCGTTTGACGAGCTGTAAAAATCATTACGTAAACTGTTGATAATGCTGTTTATTTCGCCTTTAATATCTGAAACAGTCCGAGACGTTCTTGATGTTCGTTGTAAAAAATCTATAACTTGTTTTTTACAACTGTTGCCATTAGGCCAGTCTGTATCTACAGTTGAGTAAGGTATAACGCCGCATATATTGATCCCGTTATCAACAAAATCATTTTTTATTTTTTGGACAATGTAATTATTTTGCGGAT
>JAFSUP010000032.1 GCA_017445205.1 Synergistaceae bacterium | reverse complement strand
CCGGTGATCATGTTCTTGATATAGTCGGCGTGGCCAGGGCAGTCGATGTGTGCATAGTGGCGTTTGTCTGTCTGATATTCAACGTGAGCGATGTTGATTGTGATTCCGCGCTCTCTCTCTTCAGGGGCTTTATCGATCATGTCGTAGGCTGTGAACTCCGCATAGCTCTGCGTGGCGAGACATTTCGTGATAGCCGCTGTAAGTGTTGTTTTACCGTGGTCAATATGTCCAATCGTTCCGATATTTAAGTGAGGCTTGTTGCGCTCAAACTTTTCTTTTGCCATAATTCATTTCTCCTTTAATAAATTAAATTTTTCCCTGCAAAATCTTTTCACTGACTTCGGCAGGCGTTTGTTCATAGTGATCAAATTGCATCGAGTAATTCGCGCGTCCTGACGTTTTGCTTCTTAAATCAGTTGCATAACCGAACATTCCGACTAACGGCACAAAAGCATCAATAACTCTTGCGTTTGCTCGAACGTTCATACCGTCAATACGTCCGCGTCTCGATGATAAATCACCAATTACATCTCCAACATACTCTTCCGGCGTTACGACTTCGACTTTCATAACAGGCTCCATCAAAACGGGGTCGGCTTTCTTCATTGCTTCTTTGAAACCCATTGAAGCAGCGATTTTGAATGCCATTTCGGAGCTGTCGACTTCGTGATACGAACCGTCAACGAGAGTAACTCGAACACCAATAACAGGATAACCGCCAAGTACGCCTGATTGTACCGCTTCTTCGAGTCCTTTTTCAACTGCCGAAATAAATTCTTTCGGAATTGCTCCGCCGACAATTTTATCAACAAATTCAAATTTGTTGTCTTCAATAGGCTCAATGTCGAATACAACATGACCGTATTGACCGCGTCCGCCCGACTGGCGAATGTATTTGCCCTCAGCATGTGCAGGCTTGCGAATTGCTTCACGATACGAAACTTGAGGATTACCGACTTTGACATCAACGCCGAATTCGCGTTTTAATCTGTCAACGATGATTTCAAGATGAAGCTCGCCCATTCCTGAAATTACAGTTTGGCCGCTCTCTTCGTCATTGTGAACTTTGAAAGTCGGATCTTCGTCCGCCAAAGCGTTAAGACCTTTCGCAAGTTTAACTTTATCTTGCTGCGTGGCCGGTTCAACTGCTAACGAGATAACAGGCTCTGGGAACTCAAGGCTCTCTAATACAATCTGATTGCCTTCGTCGCAAAGTGTATCGCCTGTTTTTGTAGCTTTCAATGACGGCACCGCAACAATCATTCCGGCTTCCATTGAGTCAATATCTTCGCGCTTGTTCGAGTGCATTCTCATGATTCGCCCGATTCGTTCACGCTGTCCCGAAGTCGGATTATAAACCACATTACCCTTTTCAAGTTTGCCAGAATAGACTCGCAGGAAAAATAATTTTCCTAAGAACGGGTCAACCGCAACTTTGAAAGCTAATGCTGTAAATGGCTCTTCGGGGTTGCTATGTCGCTCTAATTCTTTCTCAGGTTCGCTTGGTGCAAAGCCTTTAATCGGCGGCAAGTCTACCGGGCTCGGCAGATACTCGACAACTGCATCAAGCAACGGCTCTACGCACTTATTTTTAAAAGCTGAACCGCAAAGAACGGGAACGGCCTTCAAATTTATAACGGCCTCGCGCAAAGTCTTGCGGATTAATTCCGAACTTATCGGCTTGCCTTCAAGATATAGCGTCATTAAATCGTCGCTGAAATCCGAAAGAGCTTCGATAATATTATCGCGTCCCTGTTTAGCTTCCATTGCAAGCTCAGGGGGAATAGTTCCTTCGGAAGGCTTCTGTCCTAAAACTCCCGAGAAAAATAACGCCTTTTGATCAATTAAATCTACAACTCCGGCGAAATCGTCTTCAGCGCCGATCGGCAACTGCAACGGGATAGCGTTGGCTCCGAGTCTTTCACGCATGGCCTTGACAACTGACGCAAAATCCGCGCCAATTCTGTCCATTTTATTGACAAATGCAACTCGCGGCACGTGATATTTGTCAGCCTGTCGCCAAACTGTTTCTGACTGCGGCTCAACGCCACCGACAGCACAAAAGACAGCTACAGCACCGTCAAGAACACGCATTGAGCGTTCTACTTCAACTGTAAAATCCACATGGCCTGGCGTATCAATTAAATTTATAGTAAAGCCTTTCCACGCGCATGTTGTAGCAGCCGAAGTGATCGTGATACCGCGCTCACGCTCTTGCTCCATCCAATCCATGGTGGCTGTGCCTTCATGAACTTCGCCGACTTTATAATTACTTCCTGTGTAATATAAGATTCGCTCGCTAGTCGTCGTTTTACCGGCATCAATGTGCGCCGCGATCCCTATATTTCTGACTTTCGTTATATCCAAAAATACACACCTGCAAAACTAGATTTTTGACTTACCAGCGATAATGTGCGAACGCTTTGTTAGCTTCAGCCATTCTGTGAGTGTCATCACGACGTTTGATTGAAGCGCCTTCGTTTTTGTAAGCATCCATTAATTCGCGCATAAGTCTTTCTCGCATTGGCATTCCCTTTTTGGCTCTTGCGAACGAAACGAGCCAGCGAATTGAAAGCTGAACGCCACGCTCTGGAGTAACTTCAACAGGCACCTGATACGTAGCACCGCCGACTCTTCGCGGACGAACTTCGATATTCGGTGTTACATTGGCCATCGCCTTTTCAAAAACTTCAAAGGGCTCAATGCCTAACTTTTCCGCAGCGCCTTCTAATGCTCCATAGAAAATTTTCTCGGCTAAACTGCGTTTGCCACCCTGCATCAATGCACTGATGAATCTTGATGCTGCCGGATTGTTAAATCTGATGTCCGGTAAGGGCGGACGTTTCTTAATATGACCTTTTCTCGGCATGATTAATCCTCCTAGTTGGCTTTCGGTCTACGCGCACCATACTTGGAACGGCTTCGCTTGCGGTTTTCGACTCCTCCGCAGTCCAAAGTTCCTCTTATAATATGGTAACGAACGCCGGGCAAGTCCTTTACACGTCCTCCACGGACAAGCACAACTGAGTGTTCCTGCAAATTATGCCCAATTCCGGGAATGTACGAAGTAACTTCGATGCCGTTTGTAAGTCTTACACGCGCAACTTTTCTTAAAGCCGAGTTCGGCTTCTTGGGTGTTATCGTGTAAACACGAGTGCAAACACCGCGGCGCGCCGGATTTCCCTGTAATGCCGGAGAATTGCTCTTGCTCTTCTTCTCCTCACGTCCTAAGCGGACGAGCTGATTAATTGTCGGCACAGACTCCTACTGTCAAGATGAAACTTAAAAAATTTTCGCTCTTAAATCCCGAGCTATTGACAGTAGGTTACACCTCCTCTCTCAAAATTTCTGCTAGTACAGCTTGCAAATATTAGCAACCTCCGGCCTTAATGTCAAGAAAAAAAATTTTTTTCATGTTATAATTTTTTCGTAAAAAATTTCTCTCCGAATTTTTCGGGGAGAATTTATTTTTTGGTCACTACTTTGGTCACTACAAAAATCTTAAAATTTTCTTGCCGTCATCTAATTTCACAAACGCGATTTTAAAATTAAAAATTAAATTTCGATTTGACAATTTCAGATTAACTCGCTCACAATCCCAAAGCCTCGCTGTGTGAGCCGAGTCTTTCAAGCCATAAAACGTTATTAACATCATCATATCTATATATAAGTACAAGATCGAACGCTAAATGACATTCACGGCTACCCTTCCAATTTCCTGTTAGAGCATGATCCCTATATGAATAATCGAGTGCCTCATCGTTGGCGAGGCTCTTTAAGGCCGGCATGAAACGCTGCTTGATTATAAAACTCACGTTGCTCTTTTCTGCGTGTTTTCTGTCGCGCTTAAAGGCTCCTGTTTCTTTTATTATTCTCATCAGAGCGAGTTAATCCAATCTTGCATCTCTTCTAACGTAACTGTTTCGCCAATATCATGCTCGCTTTCATAAAACGCCATAAGCGTAGATTGCGTTGGGTTGCCAGCATCATCAAAGACAGGTTCCCACTCTTCATATTCTTCTGTAGTTAGGGGATACGCTTTTGATTTTGTTAAAGTCGTTTCGTTCACGTTTATCACCTCGGCGAGATTATATCAGCCTTGCTTACAATTTCTGATATAATTTTCCTACGAGGGAGTCCAGGATGAGAAACAGGGCTCATCGGTCAAACGGGGAGCCGCCCTGTGGAATCGAGGCGAAGCTACTATGCCTAATTTAAAAGGCAAAAATAAAAAAGCCCGAAGAAAACAGCGGCGTTCAATCCTCCCGTGGATCGGACATATTGCCGCTGCCATCTACTGGTTTTTAAGAATTATCCTGTTGTTATGGGATCGATTCGGTAACTAGTACCGGGTTATTTACTTAAAGTTAGGGGTCTAGTTAGCTCCCTCACCACTGCCCCTATTTTATCACACTCATATACAATCTCATCAACTCGCTCACGATCTCTTATTTCTGATATAATCTTTCGCACGAGGGAGTCCCGGATGAGAAGCAGGGCTCATCGTCCAACGGGGAGCCGCCCCTGCGGAATTGAGGCGAAATATCATGGCTAATTTAAAAGGCCGTAAGCCCAAAAAGAAGCAGCGGCGTTCTTTCCTGCCCAGGATTGATATTCTTGCCGCTGCAATCTATTGGGTCGTGAAGACCATTCTTTTATTAATCGAGTGGTTTACCCGTTAAGGGTTTATTCACGGAAATTTCAAGTTTAGGGGTCTAGTTAGCTCCCTCACCACTGCCCCTATTTTATCACACTCATATACAATCTCATCAGCTCGTTCACGATCTCTTATTTCTGATATAAGCTTTCGCACGAGGGAGTCCCGGATGAGAAGCAGGGCTCATCGGTCAAACGGGGAGCTGTCCTGTAGAATTGAGGTGATTAGCGATGTCTGATAAGAGAAATCGAAAGGCTAAACGAAAACCAAAAAAGAAGCAGCGACGTTCAATCCTCGACCGATTGTACAAAATCGCTGCTGTTGCCTATTGGATTATTAGACTTGTTCTACTTCTTGTAGACTGGTTTAAGAAATAAGTCCAGTTAGATTTCATTCCGTTATAGGGGTCTAGTTAGCTCCCTCACCACTGCCCCTATTTTATCACATTTATATACAATCTCATCAACTCGCTCACGATCTCTTCTTCTGAAATATTTTTCGCAAATCCGTAAGCTTCGCACACGGCCGCGTCGTTCTCTTTATGCGCCCGCTTCAACTCCGGCGGCATTAAGTCATCGTTATACAGACTCGCAAACGACGACTCCGGATATTTCGCCCTCGCGTCTAAAATCTTCTGCGCAGTCTGCTCAATCTTTGCACGCTGCTTGTCGTTCACGCCGGGCCACACGAAATTGTTATACACGATCGTGTTTGAATATCTATAGCCCATTCCAAATCGTCCTGCAGTTAATCGCATCCACGCCATATGAACACGACTCGTTAATATCCCAAAATGATAAAGCGAAACGTTGGGAATAATCCGTAGCGTGTTACTTGATATTATAGAAGCATCTAGCCAATCAATAGGAATATAAGTTCGTCCGCTTGATGATGTTTCAGGAATTGCAATGTAATTCGCTGTCATTTCGACTCGTTCATCAAATAAAGTAGGACTTTCGGCTTTACGTTTTGTTGCTCCTTTTTTGCTTGCGAGTCTAAAATTTTTCACGGCTTTGATACGTTTCATAACGAGCGGACATTTTTTTATATCATCAGGATTAGCACCGATGAGCCACAAACAATAGCGCGGTTTACGTTGAAGAAAATCATCAGCTCCCATAAACGGTCGAATAAATTTTTTAGCCAACGGATTTTTTTTCAAAAGTTTGTCGCGTTCTTCGAGTGTCAAAATTAAATTGCCACCTTCCGCAGGCTTCCCCCCGGCTTTCATTCTCGGAGCGTCTTTGCAAATCGGCTCTTTGTGAGCTTCAATAAAGAAATTCGGCGCGGGCTTGAGATAAAAATTTATGTTCTCGACGAGCTTCAAGCCTTCGGGCGTATAGAGCTTTCTCAATTTCGGCGCGGTGGTGCTGAAGCCGATAATGACGACGTGAACATGAGCCATTAAATCTTTTAATTCGCTGTCCCACACGAAGGGCTGATAAGCAAAATCAATTTCGATTCCCCAATTTTCGTGAAGATATTTGAAAATCGCGGCGACTTGTTCACCCTGCGTGATTGAATTTGTAGCGACGAAGGCGGCCTTTGTGTTTTTATCCTGCAAATATTCCGACGCAACCGCGAACCAGCAGGCGACGTAATCGACTTTGCCAGAGCCTAATAATTTGCGAACTTCTTCTTTCTGGCCTTTATCTTGTTGCGAGTAACCCAAGAACGGCGGGTTTCCCATGATATAGAGCATGTCGTCATGATAAATTTTCCAGCCCGGCAAGCCCCAAGCGACACCTTCTAACTTGTCCATCGCGCTGCCGTATTTAATATGATCGTATTCTTTCAGCGGCAGGGGAGTTTCGTTTATGAAATCGCGCGCGGCTTTCCACATTTGATTATCGGCTATCCACAGCGCGGTGCGAGCGACAGCTACGGCGAAATCATTTGCTTCAATACCGTGAAATTGCGAGATTGAAACTTTAATTTCTAATTTTTCTTTCAAGTCCGGCTGTTTTGAAAGCTCGCTTAAAATTTTATTTTCGAGAGTACGCAGAGACTTAAACGACTCCGTTAAAAAATTTCCAGAACCGCAGGCCGGGTCTAAAAATCTCAGCGCGGCTAATTTATTTTGGAACGCAAGCAAATTTTGAGTCCGCTCTTGGCCTTTTGGCATTGCGAAAATATTTTCGAGTTTTGTTTTTAACTCGTCAAGAAATAACGGGTCAATGACTTTGTGAATATTTTCAACGGTCGTGTAGTGCATACCGCCGGACTCTCTTTCTTCATCACTAAGGACTCTTTCAAAAATTGCGCCGAATATCGGAGGATTAATGCCGCTCCAATCGAAGCCTTCGGACATTTCGCGCAAAATAATTTCAAGTGTTTCAGCGTCAAGTCGCGGGATTTCGATTTTCTTTTTGTCTATGTCAGCAAACAGACCGCCATTGACGTAGGGAAAATTTTTTTCGTCTTCTTCAAGATACGGATCGCGGTCTTCAATTTTTGTATTCAGAATATCGAATAATTTTATAAGAGCGTCGCGCGCGGTATTCTCACGGGCTTTAAGATAGTCGTGAAATTGAGCTTTTTCAAATAATCCGGAGTCTTCAGCGTAAAGCAAAAACACTATCCGAACGCAAAGGATCGTTAAATCTCTCTTTTGCTTTTTGAATTTTTCTTCGTCGCTAGAATTTCTGTAACGAGTTTCGAGACTCTCTTTTAATTTTCTGACGAGCTTGCCGCCCTCTATCGAAATTTTTTCTTCGCGAATGTCTTTCGGAGTTGGGCCGCCCGGGTCGATGAGAAATAAAAATTTTCGCCATTCGCTCTCAAGATTTTCGAGTTTGATAATTTCCGGCGGTGCTTTCGGGTGTTCCATATCGTGAACTTGAAACTCTTGAAAGTTGCAAGTGATAATCCAGCGAGCGTGTTCAGAATCCGGGAGCCAGTCTGAATAGCGCTTGGCCTGTTCAAACGGAGTCAAAAAAGTTTCGTCAGACATTTTCGCAGGCTTATCGAGATTTATATCGATGCTCTTTTGTTCGATAATTATGCGTGTCTTTGGTATATAAGCATCAATGAAGCTTGTGTGTTCGAGCGAGACTCGTTTTTCAAATTCTATAATTTTAGTCGGCTCTTCAATTTTTAAAACTTCGTGAAGAAGTTCGAGCCAAAATTTTTGAGTGTCGCTCTTCTCATCGCCTTTGTTAAGCCAGTGTTCAATAAAATTTTTCACTTTTGAAACTCCCTAATTTGCCGCTGCAAGTTGTCCGCAAGCCGCCATAATATCCGTGCCGCGCTCTTTGCGAAGCTCAAATTCAATTTTTAATTCGGTTAAAGCTTTGCAAAAATCTTTAATCCGCGATTCGTTAGAACGTTTTAATTCAGGCCGCGAAGGGATCGGATTAAACGGAATCAAATTTATATACGGCTGCAAACCGTCAAGCAATGCCGCCATCTCGTAAGCATATTCGACATCGTCATTAACGCGGTCAATTAAGGCATATTCGATTGTGATTCGCTCGCCGGTTTTGTCGCGATAATTTTTCAAAGCGCCAATTAATTTTGAGAGCGGATATTTTTCATTCACTGGCATCAATTTTGAGCGCAAAGCGTCGTTCGTAGCGTGTAGCGAAAGAGAGAGCCGCAACGGAATTTCAAAATTTGCTAAATCCTCAATGCCAGGCACGACTCCCGAAGTCGAAATCGTAATATGCCGCGCGCCTAAGTTTCTCATGTTCTTGTCGTTTAAGGCACGTATCGCCGCGAAGACGTTCTCTTCATTTAATAACGGCTCGCCCATTCCCATAAAGACGATGTTGTTAATGTCAGCACCGTTAATTTTTTCCATCATTAAGAATTGTCCGAGAATTTCGCCGCGCGTCAAGTTTCGTTTGAAACCGTTCGCTCCCGTCTCACAGAACGAACAAGCTAAAGGACAGCCGACTTGGCTCGATATACACGCGGTCTTGTGGCCTCCGTGATTTAATAAGACGGATTCAATTTTGCAACCGTCAGCAAGAAGCCACAAAAATTTTTTCGTGCCGTCCTTTGAAGTTTGCTGCTTAATCAAGACCGGCAAAGTCATTAAAACGCTCTCTGTTAATTTCGTTCGGAAATCTTTAGATAAGTTGGTCATATCGTGATAATTAAAAATTTTTTTCGCATATATCCATTGACAAACTTGGGCAGCCCGGAATTTTGGTTCGTTCCATTTTGAAAATAAAATTTGCCAATCGCTCAATGAAAGTTCTAATGCGTCGCACGTCATTTATAAATTTCCTCCTTTGATATAATCGAAAACAAATATATCACGATGAACAGAAAGGAATTTTAAATTTTGAATAAGATTGTGAAAAATCTTGGGCTTTATCTTGTTCTTATTCTCGCCGTCGTTACGATGGTCAACACTTATCTAACGCCCGAAGAAGTTCAAAAACAATATGACGAAATCAGTTACAGCCAATTCCTTAAAGAACTTGACGCAGGAAAAATTAAAATCTTACAAATTAGGAACAACACGACGCCCGGCGAATCGACTTCGGCAGTCATTCAAGGAGAACTTGACGGCGGACAAAGATTTTTGACTTACGGTCTTGACGTCTCCGGGCTTGCTGACAAAGCCGCCGCTAAAGGAGTCATGGTTACGGTTGAAGCTCCGCAGCGTAATGTCTGGTGGGCGACTTTATTAACATCATTGTTCCCGACGCTGTTATTAATCGGCGTGTGGGTCTATTTCATGAACAACATGCAGCCCGGCGGATCAAGCCGAATGATGGCGTTTAGTCGAAGCAAAGCGAAATTATTTCTTGACAACAAACCCAAAATTAAATTTGATTCCGTTGCCGGCTGCGACGAGGCTAAAGAAGAATTGCAAGAAGTCATTCAATTTTTAAAAGACCCGGAAAAATTTAAGAAACTCGGCGCAAAAGTCCCGAAGGGTGTTTTATTAGTCGGCCCTCCCGGCACAGGAAAAACTCTTTTAGCACGAGCCGCCGCCGGTGAAGCAGATGTTCCTTTCTTTAGCACAAGCGGTTCGGAATTTGTAGAAATGTTAGTAGGCGTTGGAGCTGCGCGAGTTCGAGATTTATTCACGCAAGCAAAAAAATATCAGCCGTGCTTAATTTTTATTGATGAGCTTGACGCAGTCGGACGACACAGAGGCGCAGGCCTTGGCGGTGGTCATGATGAACGCGAACAGACTTTGAATCAAATTCTTGTTGAGCTTGACGGCTTCGACACTGACAAAGGAAGCACAATCTTAATCGCTGCGACAAACAGGCCGGATATTCTTGACCCTGCGCTATTGAGGCCGGGGAGATTCGATCGTCATATCGTCGTTGACAAACCTGACGTCAAAGGCCGCGAAGAAGTTTTGAAAGTTCACATGAAAGATAAACAATTTGCTGACGACGTTGACGTTGGAGTTTTAGCGCGTCAGACTCCGGGACTTGTCGGCGCTGACCTCGAAAATCTGATTAACGAAGGCGCTTTACTCGCTGCGCGTAGAGACCACGAAAAAATCACAATGGAAGATTTAGAAGAAGGGATCGAACGCGTTATGGCCGGGCCGGAACGTAAAAGCCGACTTATTAGCGAGCATGAAAAGAAAATTATCGCGTATCACGAAACAGGCCACGCGATTGTTGCAAAAATTTTGCCCGGCGCAGACCCTGTTCATAAAATCTCAATCATTCCGCGCGGTCATGCAGCACTCGGTTACACGCTGCAACTTCCCGAAGAAGACAGATTTTTAATGTCAAAGTCCGATTTAATGAACAGAATTTCAATTTTATTAAGCGGGCGCGTCAGTGAAGAAATCGTTTTCAACGACGTTACGAGCGGAGCTGCGAACGACCTCGAACGAGCAACACAGATAGCGCGGCAAATGGTTACGGAATTGGGAATGAGTGAAACTCTCGGGCTTGTTAAACTTGGCAACAAACGACAAGAAATTTTCTTAGGGCGCGACATCTCTGAGGACAGAAATTACAGCGAAGAAATCGCTTACACGATTGACAAAGAAGTCAAAACGATTATTGATGACTGCTACGAGCGCGCAAAAGAAATTTTGACCGAACACCGCGATTTATTAGATAAAATTGCGAACGTCTTATTGGAGCGCGAAGTTCTGGACTCGGAAGACTTTAATAAACTCATGAACGAAGGCGCTGAACAGTCAGACTTGCCGCCAATGCCTGATATTAGGGTTGACAAATTGCCGAAATCAAATCACGATTTTCTAGCGTGAAAAATTTTTTGACTTCTGGATAAATTTGTCCAGAAGTTATTTTTTATCTTCGATTAATCTTTTTTAAAATGCCTTTAAAAACTCGTTCAGCATTCGTCAAAAAGAATTCATCACGCAAAATCAAAAGCACTCCGAAATAAATCGCAGCTCCAGAAAAAATTATTGTAAAAGTACCTAAAGGATTCGCCGGAAGATTTTTATTGAACGATGACAGCGCCGCGAACATAATCGCCCCGGCTATAACGTAGTTAATGCTGCTAAAAAGAATTTTAAAAACATTAAAATCTTTGCGCAAAACGTACAACTGCGACAACAAAACGAGAGCTTCAGCAATCACAGAAGCGACTAACGCGCCGTAAGACTGATAGCAGCGAATTAAAAATAAATTCATCGTGAAGTTTGAAACCGCGCCAATCATTAACGTGAATGTCAGCATGTTCTGCCGCCCCGTCGGGATTAAATATTGACCGCCAGTGATGTTATTAAGTGCAATAAATATTAAGATAAAGCTCGAAATTTTTAACAGACCTGCAACTTTCCCGTAATAATCTCCGAAGAACCATGCGACAAAATTATCCGACACTGCAATTAATCCTAAACACAACGGGATCGATATAAACCAAGCAAATCTAAAACTTCTGTACATGTAATCATGAATCGCTTCGACGTCGTTCTTTTTAAATAAATGACCGATTCGAGGCATCATGACGCTGCTCAAAGTCGCTACAATCATCACAGGCATTTTCGAAATCCTTAATGCAAGTTCGTAATAACCGCTCTCGGCCGTGCCCTCGGTGATGAAGCCCAACATGACTTTATCTAAAATTGTGTAAATCTGAACGGCGATTGTAGGCAAGAAAAGCAAAATTATAATTTTGATGTCGCGAAACGGGTTCAAATTTTTCCAGTCCGGCCAGTCCACGTAATCGCGAACGTCTAGCCACAAAGTTACACTTATAAGCCACGAGAAAAAAACAGAGCCAAAAACATAAAGCGCAAGATCAGATTCTTCCTTTATAAAAACGAAAATAAAAATTACGTCGAGAATTTTAAAAATAATTTGCCGCACTACGATTCGCTTGAAGTCTTCCATGCCATAGAAGAGCCAAACGACATTGCCAGTCGCTACGCCGACGATGTTCAAAGTTAAAACAAAAAATAGCGTGTAGTGATTTTTGATATAAACCATAACTAGCGTAATATAAATCACGAGCCACACTAGAGTACTTATTATTGAAAGTTCTTCAAGCTCCCAAAAAATTCGCGTGCGTTCTTTTCGGTCATCTTGTGCGTAAGAAACTTCGCGTTGCCCGTGTGTGCCAATCCCCATGCCTGCAAATAGCGCAAAATTCTGCGACACTGCGAACGCAAAACTTTGAAGTCCAACGCCATAAGGCGATAAGACTCGCGACACGTAAGGTGTAGTTAAGAATGGCGTTATGAGTGTGAGTATCTGATACGTGAGATTATAAAGATAATTTTTTCTGATGCTTTTCTCGCTCAATGAAATTTTTCTCCTGATTCAATTTTTTCTCCCTGATTTCCTAGTCGGTTATTTTACAACGCGCTTAAAGCCTGAAAATTTTGCGTGCGAATGCTAAAATAAATTTATTTCCAAAAAATTTTAAATTGAGGAGGCTATATTAATGAAAAAATTATGCGCGTTGTTAATAATAATGGCGTTCGCGTCAGCATGTTCGGCCGCTGAAATCGATTTAGCAAAGGCGCTCGAAAACGGTGAAGCCACAAAGACGACTATAACTCCCCTTGTTGACGGTCAAGAATTAAAAGTCGATTGGTACGTAGCGCCATATGTCGCGAAGCCTAACCGCCCCGAAGACCAACGAATTAATATTTACGTTCCCGAGAACGCAACAGAAAAATCTCCGGTGCTGTTCGTCGTGAATAACGGCGGGTGGTTCATGGACGATTACGCAGCAACAGTAGGAGACCGAGACGGCATAGCGATAAAGGACGGCAAAAATTACGAAACTTCCCCGGACGTTGACGACTTATCGAAGGGCCGCGAACAGTTTAGCGCAATGGCATTGAAGCGCGGCTTTGTCGTTGTGTCATATGGAGCGCGAAGCAGAGCCAACGGCGCGACCGACGGAAAATTTTTAGGTCATTCGCCGGCGACTGCTACGGATACGAAGGCGGCAATTCGATATTTAAGAGCTAACAAAAAATTTTTGAAGACCATCGACACAAACAGAATCGTCGTCAATGGAACATCAGGCGGCGGAGCTATGACGGCTTTAATCGCAGCGAGCGGCAACAGCCCCGACTTTTTTGAGTATCTTTTCGAGATTGGCGCGGCAGGAATTTCAAAATCCGACGACGGAATTTTCAAAAGCGACCCCGAAATCGGCGATGAAATTTTTGCTACGATGTCTTATTGCCCAATTACTGACTTAGGACACGCCGACGCAGCTTACGAATTTACTTACAACGAAACCAGAAAAAAATTATTTGCTGATGGTGATTTAGATTATGATGTCGCGAGCAAAGAAGAAATTTTAAGACGTTCGGACGCTTTGAAGGCTGATTATGTCAAATATGTGAACTCTTTGGGACTAATTCGCAAGGACGGCTCACCATTGACAGCCGAAAATCTTAACGACGAGATAATCAGGCTCATGAAAGCCGAAATCGAAGAGAGCATCACCGAAATCGGAATCGAAAAAATGAAATCCGACATCGAAAATTCAAGATGGCATGAGAATAACTGGCTCATTCTTAATGATGACGGCTCTTATACTTACGACTTCGACGCGCATAAATATTTTGTCGCGCGTAATCAAAAATTAAAAATCGCTCCGGCCTTCAGTAATTCGGGACTTTATGAACCGCAGCAACAGAACGAAGACAATTTATTTGGAACTCGTGAACAGCCTTATAGTCCGTTTGAGTTCGTTTCATGGAACGAAGACACCGTTAAAAATTCCGTTGGCAAAGATGATACCGGCCTCGAATGGGACGACTTCATTAGAACGCCCGAAGGCCAAGCGCTCGCAAGAGAAATTAAAATGACATGCCCGTTTGATTATCTGACGCGGGACAAGAACGTAACGACCGCGCCGAACTGGTACGTGCGTTGGGGAATGAAAGACCGCGACTCGTCATTTGCGCTTGAAACCGTCTTTTATCACGAACTTCTAAACAGTGCTGGCGTCAAAAATCTTAATTTTGAATTTGCGTGGCTCTATCCGCATTCAGGGAATTACGATGCTAAGGAGGCATTTGAATGGTTAGATTTTGTTTTACAGTTTTAATTTTGGCTTTAATCGTTTCAGCGGCGTATGCGAATGAAAATTTTTACGCAACCGAGATTGACGACGTAATTTTTGCGCGTATTAAAGGCAAGTCTTACAAAGATGACTGCGTTGTGCCGTTGAGCGATTTAAGATATTTACATGTCCTTCATGTTGGCTTCGACGGCGAAACTCACGAAGGGGAATTAATTTGCAACGCTTCGATCGCTGCCGACTTGCTCGACATTTTTGAAAAACTTTACGAAGCAAAATATCAAATTGAAAAAATTCGACTTGTTGACGAATATAACGCAGATGATGAACTTTCAATGCGTGACAATAATTCTTCGAGTTTTAATTTCAGATTTATCTCGCACACAACGACCGTTTCTAATCATGGCCTCGGGCTTGCGGTTGACATAAACACTCTTTACAATCCTTATGTTAAAGAAGTCAACGGAAAAATTAATATCGAGCCTGCGACCGCGGGTGAATATGTTGACCGAAGCAAAGATTTCCCGCATAAAATCACGCACGATGATCTTTGCTATAAACTTTTCAAGCAGCACGGCTTCGACTGGGGCGGCGATTGGAAGAGCGTGAAGGACTATCAACATTTTGAAAAGCCAATAAAAAAATAACACTTTCTAAATTTCAATTTTTAATTTTTAGCGGTATAACCTTATAATCAGGGGAAGCCGCTTTATTTTTTATTTAATTTGTGAAAAAATTTTTGACGCTTTACACGAATAAAATTTGAATTAAGCGCGCTTTTCACGTAAAATTTTATTAAAGATCCAAACACAGATTCAAAATTTCTAAATTCAAAGGAGGCTTTTTAATGGCCGGTAGCATCAGACACGGCGTATCACCGCTGACCGACTATGATATTTTCTTGTTCAAACAGGGCACTCATTATCATCTTTATGAAAAAATGGGCGCTCAAAAATTTACTGACCCTGCCGACAACACCGAAGGCGTAGCGTTTTCAGTGTGGGCTCCGAACGCTCAAGAAGTCAGCGTCGTAGGTAACTTCAACGGTTGGGACCCCGGCGCACACCCGCTCGCGGCTCGTTGGGACGGTTCGGGAATTTGGGAAGGCTTCGTGCCCGGGCTTAACAAGTGGGAGCTTTACAAATTCCACATCAAAAACTCGCACGGCGAATATAAAGACAAAATGGATCCGTTCTCAAGAGTCTTTGAACTTCCGCCGAGAACTTCATCAATAACTCACTGGCCCGAATACGAATGGCATGATGGCGAATGGCTCGCACACAGGGGCGAAGCTATGAACATGGGCGCGCCGTTGAGCGTTTACGAAGTTCATTTAGGCTCATGGCGAAGACATTGGGACGACGGCTTGTCGCTTTCTTATCGCGAAATGGCCGAAGAGTTGCCGGGCTACTGCGAAGACATGGGCTTCAACGCCGTTGAGTTCTTGCCAGTAATGGAACACCCGTTCTATGGCTCATGGGGTTATCAGACTCTCGGCTACTTTGCTCCGACAGCTCGCTATGGAACGCCCGAAGACTTTATGTATCTTATCGACGAACTTCACAAGAGAAACATCGCGGTGATTTTGGATTTCGTGCCTAGCCATTTCCCGACGGACGATTTCGGGCTCGCTCGTTACGACGGCACAGCACTTTACGAACACGAAGACCCGCGCAAGGGGTATCACCCGGATTGGGGAAGTTACATATTTAATTATGGACGCAACGAAGTCCGAAGCTATTTGATTTCGTCGGCAGCGTTCTGGATCGATCAGTACCACGCAGACGGACTCAGAATCGACGCTGTAGCTTCAATGCTCTATCTTGACTACTCACGCAGAAACGGCGAATGGGTCCCGAACATTTACGGCGGCCGCGAAAATCTCGAAGCGATTTCATTACTGCGCGACATGAACAGCGAACTTTACGGACGCTTCGGAACGATTCAAACAATCGCCGAAGAGAGCACGGACTGGCCTATGGTTACGCGCCCGGTGTTTCTTGGTGGCCTTGGCTTCGGAATGAAATGGAACATGGGCTGGATGCACGACACTTTGGAGTACATGAGCCTCGAACCAATTTATAGAAGCTGGCATCAAAATCAATTAACCTTCAGCATTTGGTACGCGTTCAGTGAAAATTTCATGTTGCCGCTGTCGCATGATGAAGTCGTTCACGGCAAAGGCTCTTTGATTAATAAGATGTCGGGCGACTGGTGGCAGAAGCGCGCGAACTTGCGTTTGCTTTATGGCTATATGTGGGCGCACCCGGGCAAGAAATTATTATTTATGGGGAGCGAGTTTGCACAGGGCCTCGAATGGAATCATGATAGCGCTTGCGAGTGGCATTTGCTTCAGAAAGACGACTTCAGAGGAATCCAAAATTGGGTCCGCGATCTGAACCACGCCTTGAAAGAATACAAGCCGCTTCACGAACTTGATTTTTCAAATGATGGCTTCAGGTGGGTTGATTGTTCGGACTGGCACGACAGCGTCATCGTATGGTTACGCAAGGGCAAGAGCGACGAAGAATATATCCTTTGCGCAGCGAACTTTACGCCTGTTCCGAGATTCGGCTATCGAATTGGAGTGCCGCGTATGGGATTCTGGAAAGAAATTTTGAACAGCGACTCGACGCAATACGGCGGAAGCGGGATTGGCAACTGTGGCGGAATGGAAACAGAAAATGTCGAGTGTCATAATATGCCGTGCTCGTTAGTCTTGAGCCTGCCGCCGCTCGGAATCGTAATGTTCCATTACAACACAAAAAACGAAATTTAATTTGAAATTTTTGGAGTGAGGAGTTAAGAGCCTTGCTCCTAATTTATTTTTTGCACGGGCACTTCCATCGGGTAATTCCCGTCGAAGCACGCCTTGCAGTATAAATCTTCACCGCAGACTTCCCGCAAGCTTTCTTCGCTAAGATACGTCAAAGAATCTGCGCCCATGTACTCGCAAATTTCTTCGGGCGATTTTTGAACAGCGATTAATTTTTCTCTGTGCGGTGTATCGATTCCAAAGTAGCACGAAAATTTTACTTCCGGTGAAGCCGCGCAAACGTGAATTTCTTTAGCTCCCGCGTCGCGTAAGTGCTTAACGATTCTTCGCAATGTCGTCCCGCGAACTATAGAATCATCAATAAGAATTAATCTTTTGTTTTCAATATTGTGTTTTATTGTCGCGAGTTTTATTCTTACGGCGTCGTCGCGCATTTCTTGAACCGGCAAAATAAAAGTTCGTCCCATGTATTTATTTTTAATCAGGCCTTCGCCGTAAGGGATTCCGGAGGCTTCAGCGTAACCGATTGCGGCCGGGATTCCTGAATCAGGCACCGCCATAACTACATCAGCTTCGATTTTCCGCTGCTTCGCCAACATCATTCCGCAGCGTCTTCGAAAATCATAAACGCTAACGCCGTCAACAACACTATCGGGTCTTGCGAAATAAACGAGTTCAAAGACGCAGAGATTTTTTTTACACCATTGCGAAGGCTCGATTGAGTTTACGCCGTTTTTGTCTATTATGACGATTTCGCCGGGCTGAACGTCGCGAACAAATTCGGCGTCAAGAGCTTCAAGCGCGCAAGTTTCTGACGCAAGGACATAGCCAGAATCGTTTGCTAATTTGCCGAGGCACAGCGGGTGAAGTCCATAGGGGTCGCGAACGCCGATTAACTTGTCGCCAATCGTGATTACAAGGACATACGCGCCTTTAATGAGGCTCATAGCGTTTTTGATTCCGGCTTCGATTCCGCGTGAGCCATGCTGACAAATTAAATTTAAAATTGATTCAGAGTCGCTGGTAGTGTGGAAGATTACGCCTTCGTCTGTGAGCATTTCGCGCAAGCTGTCAGCGTTTACTAAATTTCCGTTGTGAGCAAGAGCGATTTCGCCAAGTCTGCACGATGCGGCCAAGGGCTGAGCGCTTCTGACGCTTCCGTCGCCGGCCGTCGAGTATCGAACATGACCTATAGCGATATTGCCTGGGAAATTTTCAAAAGTTTCGCCGCGAAAGACTTCGCCCGCAAGTCCGAGGCCTTTTCTTAATTCCATGACGCCGTTATTGTTGGCGGCTATGCCTGCGCTTTCTTGGCCTCTATGCTGCAAAGCGTACAGACCATAATAAACTAAATGAGCGGCGTTTTTAGTTTCGTCGCTGCAATAAATCCCAATCACTCCGCACTCCTCGTGAATTTCTTCAGACATTCTTTTATTTAATTAGGAATTAGGAAGGAGGAAGTAGGAACTGAAAAAAAATTCCTGATCCATCATTTCTAATTCTTAAATCCTCACTATTATTTGCTGTTGATTCGTTTGAAAATTTCTTGATAAGCTTCTTCGACGCCGCCGAGGTCTCTTCTAAATCTGTCTTTGTCAAGTTTCTCGTTAGTCTTAGCGTCCCAAAATCTGCAAGTGTCGGGCGAGATTTCATCAGCCAAAATAATTTCGCCGCTTGGAAGTCGGCCAGCTTCGATTTTGAAGTCAATCAACTTAACTCCGATGCTCAAGAAAAATTCTTTGAGAACGTCATTAACTTTGTAAGCAAGCGTTCTGATGTCGTCAAGCTCTTTTTCTGTCGCAACACCGAGCGCGATTATATGAGAGTCATTAATCAACGGATCGTTAAGCGCGTCATCTTTCAAAGAAAATTCGAGCGTCGGACATTTAAGCGCAGTACCCTCTTCGACACCGTAGCGCTTCGAGAACGAACCCGCCGCGACGTTTCTAATAATAATTTCAAGCGGAACGATTTTCACGGCTTTAACGACTGTTTCGCGGTCGCTAAGTTGTTCGACAAAGTGAGTTTTAACTCCGTGCTTCTCGAGCAGAGCGAACATTAAATTGCTCATCTTGTTGTTAATAACGCCTTTGCCCGCGATTGTGCCATGCTTGAGACCATTGAACGCCGTAGCGTCGTCCTTGTACTCGACTATATACAAATCCGGGCTATCTGTAGCAAAAACTTTTTTAGCTTTGCCTTCGTAGATTTGATTAAGTTTTTTAAGATCGCTCATAAAAATTTTTTCTCCTTCATAAAAAATTCTTAGCTAAGTATACGCCATAATCAGGACTTGAATTTAATTCGCTCGCGAAGATTTAATGTCATGTCGCTCATGCCAATCACGATCAGCCACGCCCAAAAGAACGGAATCATTAAAATTAAAAAAATAAAAATTTTCGTTCGGCGTTTCAGTTTGAAGCCGTCCATAATCCAGAACGCTGCGGCCAAGCCCTGAATAAATAAGAAAACGTTAATGACGATTTGCAAATTCATCAGGTAAATCGCGCCATCAAACCACGTATCTGTATTAACGAAGTAGCTCATGATTAAACTAATCACAGCGACGATTAAGAGCGACACCGGGAAACGCCACGTTTTGAACTCGGGCAACGACGGCGGAAAATTTTTTGATTTCGGCGCAAACTTCTTTACAAACCGGCCGCATAAAACATAAATTAAAAAAGTTTCGACACCGGCGTAAACCGTCAGCAGCGTCGGCAGCAAGTATGGAAAAATTACAAGAACTTGAGCCACGGCTTTTTGAAGTTCGGGATTGTCGCCATAAAGTTGTTCCAGCGTGAGCGCCATTTGAGCAGCGTCAGGGAAGAAAATATTTTTTCCCGTGAAAAAATAAAACGCCGCAAGCAAAATCGTTTTGAAAATTATCGAAGCCCCAGAACAAATTAATAAACTCTCCGGCGCCGTGAATTTTTTTACTTCTTTAATGTCAGTACGTGAAACAAAATAAATCGCAGCTGCAACAGGCGCGCAGCCTAGTAAAAAATAAACCGCCATTGACGGCGACAAAAGAATAAAAAGCGTAAGCTCTATCGTAAATTCGGCGATGCCCATTCGTTTTTGACCTTCCAGACAGCCAAGCACAGCTAGAGGCAACGGACAAAGCATTAAACCGACGAAGCCTAAAACAGGCAAAAAAAACCCTGCGAGAATTAAAGTCAGTGTGACTAACACGCAGGGGATTATTCGTTTCATAAAAATAAAATTAATCGAGTGAGTATGGCAACAGAGCCATATATCGAGCGCGTTTGATAGCCTCGGTTAAAAGTCTCTGGTGCTTTGCGCAGTTGCCTGTTACGCGACGCGGGATAATTTTCCCTCTCTCGCTGATGTATTTGCGGAGCTTCTCGACGTCTTTGTAATCGACCGTTTCTTTTTTCTCGACGCAGTAATAACAAAATTTCGGTCTGCGTCTTGAAGGTCTGTTTCTAAGTCCGCCTCCGTTTGCACCGTTTCGCATGGGTGCGCCCGGTCTATTTTCACGTGTGTTATTTTCACGTTCGTTCATGTTTTGCAAATTCCTCCTTCTAAAAATTTAATTAAAAAAATTAAAATGGAATATCGCTATCGTTTGCGTCATTCATAAAATCCGGAGCAAAACCTCCAAAACCGCTCTCGCCGATACTCCTGCCAAAATCGTTGTCGCTAGGCGGGTCAAAAGATGGGGACTGACT
>JAFSUP010000031.1 GCA_017445205.1 Synergistaceae bacterium | reverse complement strand
GCCGCCGGAGTCTTGAGCATAAACGATTTTGTCGCTGCCCTTCCAGAAGAAGCCGGCAATGTCGCGTTCAGTGGCTGAAGTAATTCGTTTCTCGTTGCCTGTAGCGATTTCGCGAATGTAAACGTTCATTCTACGTTCCCAAGGGCGAACGAAGGCAAGGCGAGTGCCATCAGGAGAGATTGAAAATCCCGCGGACTCTGCGTTCTTGAAAAAATCTTCCATGGGGATTAAAGGGGGCAAGGCTGCGAAGGCCATCGTGGCGGGCAGCATAAACAAGGCGACGAACGAAATGATTAACAAGAATCTCATGTGTAGAATCTCCTTTCAATTTTTAGCTTTCGTATATTTTACAGCAGTTTTTGCCGGCCTTCTTTGCGGCGTATAGTGCTTGGTCGCTCTCTTGAATCATCACGTCGATGCTCTTATCCGAGTCGAGTTTTTGAGAAATCCCCACGCTGACGGATAAGGCTTTCATAGTTTTTGTGCTCTGGTAATAATCGAGAAGATTTTTCATGAACGTGTTGACCTTTTTTACAACTTCGTCAATAGATTTCGCCCCCGGCAACACAATCATAAATTCATCTCCGCCCATTCGTGCTGCGAAGCCGTCCGTAAATTCTTCTTGAATCATTTCGGCTGTCGCTGCTAAGGCTCTGTCGCCGGCCTGATGTCCGAAAGTGTCGTTGACGGCCTTAAAATTATCGAGATCAAGATAAATGCAAGTTAATTTTCGTTTACCTTTCTTACTTTGAAAATATTCGTGAAGATACCAACGTGTCGCAAGTCCGGTTAAATAATCCTGATGTGCCATTTCTTCGAGGCGTTTTTGATGTTGTTGTTCTGACGACGAATTTTGAATTTCAACTTGAAGCTGCGCTTGAAGACGCTCGAAAAAAAATTTTATAAGTGGCGGCGTCAACGTCAATGGCCAGACACCGTAAAGAGCATCAAGCTGACTAGCGTCGAAGGCCCACGGTTTGTCAGAGAGCAAAATATATTTCGCGTTCTTCAAAATTTCTTTGGGGAAGTCTTTTAGAATAAAAATATTATTTGCGTCTAAGTCTGGGGGTGATTCGAGTGAATAAAAATTGTACGTTATGCCGCGTTGAAAGAGTTTCATAAATGGAATCAAATTTTCATTTTGTGCATAAATATTTATTACGTCGCTGTTCATTTTAATTTTAATCTCCGTTCGTGATTTTAATTTCTAAAATAATAAAGCCAATCCCGCAAAAATCAAATTTAATATAATCAGCGGCATTATCGTTAGAAAATTCATGATTAACATTCGCCGCGCCATCGCCGGTTGAAAAAGTCCGAAATAATATCCTGCGTTCTGTCTTAAAATTCTTGTTGCTGTTCCGAGACCGCTTCCTAAAATTAATGCAAATGTCGCTTGAGCCGTGTTCAGTTCGCCCGACGCCAATGCACCCCCCGCTAGGCCAAGAGCCGCCGACACGTGAGCAACTGACCCCGCCGCGACTGTCCACCCGGAAAGCGGAAGAAAAGATAAAAATTTTAGGTTCGTTTCAAAAAATTTATTTATCAGTGGCACAAGAGAATATGTTACGGCGAAGAAAGCCCACGCATATGGAAGCGTCTTCAATAATTTTTTTGTGAGTTTTAATTCGCGACTTTGTTTTTTGATTTTAAAATTTTCGTTTGAAGTTTCGATTTTGTTCGTGAGTTTTAATTTTTTATACGCCCAAATAAATCGCGCTGCACTCCGGAACATTAACGATAACGCGAAAAAAGCTCCTGCGCGTCCTGCCATGCTCACTGCTAACATAAAAGTAGCCGGCCATCTTCTTAAATAAGAAGGAAACGGAAGCATAAGAATTGACCACAGGGCATCACGTTCAGAAATTTTTTTTTCTTCGAGAGCCGAAGCGATCACGGCAGCCCCGGTCTTCGATGAGCCTGCGCTTAATGCCACAGCTAGAGCCGTAACTGGAGGAATCCGAAGCCGCGAAAATTTTTTTAATATGAAGTCAGCAACGCCGAGCCGGATTATGACATCGCCAATTAAAACTCCGAAAAAAATATCGAGCGTTAAATTTAATTCGCCGCGCAATAATCCTTCCATATTAAAATTATCGAAAGATATTCGTTTATGTTTTCGAGGGCGTCGGAACCGTAAAAAATTTTTTCGTTCGGTAGTCCGGCGAAGTCAACGCGAATTATTTTTTTGAAATTTTCGTTTATGAATTCAAAAATTTTTTTGTCTTTCAGCGCTACAGGTTTATATATCGCGGCCGAGTCCGTGAATTTCAAGACGTTCAAAATTTTTTCGGGTGCAGCAGTGCCAGCAACGATTGAGAAAATCTCTTCGGCCATCGCCATAAATTTTTTTGCGCACGCCGCTGCAACTGAATGAGCCGAAATCCCGGGTATAAATTCAATTTCAAGAGCAGGGACAATTTTTTTAAGTTCTTCAATTAGGTATGCTCCCGTTGAATATAAAGTTGAATCGCCGATGACGGGGAAGAAAATTTTTTCTGCGTTTTGTAATTCAGAAGCAAGATTTTTAATTTGACTCAAAATTTTTTCGTCGCGTTGCCTCGAATCCTGAACCATGGGAAATAAAATCGGAATTATTTTTTTATTGGGAGTTGTGATTTTTGAAAGAATAATTTTTTCTGCGACTCCGGTTTTGTCATCATGGGAGCGCGGAACGAAAATTAAATCTGACGAATTCGCAGCTTCGACAGCCTCGAAAGAAATTAAATCGGGGTTGCCGGGGCCGACACCTGCAATAATTATTTTCATTTGAAAAACCGCCTGACGCAATAAAATTTTTAATTTATAATAACATTAAAATTAAAATTCAAACGTTTACTAAGGAGGTGAAATTTTATGTGGATACTTCTAAGTTTTATCGCAGCAACGATTTTTTTAGCTGGTCTTTATCAATGGGCACAAGGCGGCGCGAGTTTGTGGAGAATTTTTAGAATTAAGCGCGAAGAAAAAAATCTTTCTCGCGAAGAAATCAAAGCCGCCGAAAAAGAAGTCAAAGAACTCGAAAGAGCTGCCGACCAAACCATAACAGCAAGTTTTAAAATTATTGCAGTCCTCGCCGTTTTAGTCTGGATATTCTTAGGCGTCACGATGATTCTTGAGATGTTCGGAATTAATTGGGTCAGTACGTTCTCGTCCCGTGCAAAAACTTATTGGACTCAGCCCGGCGTAGAATCTCAACTTAACACACAAAACCGAAGCGATATGCTTCGCAACATGGGCAACAGTTTGAGAAGATAGTAAATTAATCATGCAATTTGAATGGGACGAAAATAAACGTCAAGCAAATATCGAGAAACATGGCATCGATTTTGTCGACGCAGTGAAAATTTTTGATGGATTTACTAGCGCACGACAAGATATTAGGGCTGACTATGGCGAGGAACGCTATGTTATTGTTGGTCTTTTAGATGGAGTTGAAATTTCCGTGATTAATACTCCAAGGGGAAATAAGCTACGTATCATTTCGGTGCGTAGAGCCAGAATTTCAGAGCGCAAAAGATATTACGAGGAGGTTAAGGAGAATGGCGACAGATTTCGCAAGACTGAGGGCAATGAAGGATGAAGACATTGACTGCTCTGATGTTCCTGAATTTACAGAGGAATATTTGGACAACACAGAGTACGTTATCGGTATGCCTGGCAGTGAACATGTATATCTGTGCATTGACGGTAAAGTCTTCAGTCACTTCAAAGACACTGGTAAGGGTTATTTGAACAGATTGAACATTTTAGTTAATTCTTTACTGAAGGATTATGTCAACAAGCAACAGGCACAAGAGGTGATTTAGTCAGTTGATTGAATTAATAATTTTTGACCACGATATGACGATCGTAGATTCAAGTTACGCGATCATGGCGTGCTTTAACTATGTCGCGGAACATGAAGGCCTTCCGAAAGTTTCGCACGAACTCACCATGAAATATATCGCAACACCGATCCCAGAATTTTGTCGGGGACTGTTGGGTGATTATCGTCCCGAATGGCTAAAATTATATCGCGAGGTCAGCGATGAACTCGAACGAAAATTAATTAAGCCTTTCGATGATACTGTGCCGACTTTGATAAAACTTCGTGAATTAAAAATAAAAGTCGCGGTTGCGTCGAATCGAGAGAGGCCGAGCGTCGCTCTTAATCGCACGGGACTTGCAAAATATTTTGATGTCATCGCTGGAGCTCACGAACCGTATGGAAAAATTCCATATAAACCTGACCCGACTATGATTAACGCATTATTGAAAGATTTAAAGGTCTCGAAGGAAAATGCGCTCTATGTTGGCGATTCTGATGTTGACATTCAGACGGCTCTTAATGCTGACGTTCGCGGCGTAGGGATCACAAAGGGAAATTTCACGGCCGAAAAATTAAAAGAGCTTGGCGCATGGAAAACGATTGACGAGTTGAGCGAGCTTATAGAGATAGTGAAAAAGGATGCCGCCTGAAAATAATTTTATTAACGAGCTTGGCTATCTTGCTGCTTACGGCGAATACACAGAAGAAGCAGTTGCCAAAGTTGAAAAAAAATCTTTCGTCCCATTTAATCATCTTGGAAGCGAGCTAAGCCCGTACTTATTGCAACATGCAAAAAATCCTGTCGGTTGGTATCCATGGGGACAGGAAGCTTTTGACACGGCCGAACGCGAAGACAGGCCGATATTTTTATCTATTGGCTACTCGTCGGAACATTGGTGCGCTATCATGAACAAAGAATGTTTTTCTGACTCCGAAGTCGCAGGATTTATAAATGAAACGTGCATTCCCGTGAAAGTCGATCGCGAAGAACACCCCGAACTTGATAATTTATTTATGGAAGTTTGTCGCCTTCAAAACGGCAGCGCGGGTTGGCCTTTGAATATTTTTTTAATGCCCGATGGCCGGCCTTTCTTTTGCACAACTTGGCTACCCAAAAGAACTACCGGGCAAATGCCGGGACTTACGGATTTAATGCCGCGCATAAAATGGCTTTGGAAAATGCAGCCCGAAGATGTCGAACGCTACGCGAGTGAGCTAACACGAATGACGACGGAAAAATATGAAATTCTTTCGGGCGAGAAAGAAAGAACGGGTTCGCGTATCGGAAAATTGAAAGCCTTAGAAGCTTTTAACGACATCAGAAGGATTTTTGATATTCGTTGGGGAGGTTTTGGAAAGGCGCCAAAATTTCCAGAGCCGAATAAATTATTATTCTTGCTCAAACAGGCTGAAGAAGATTCCGGGCTTTCAAAAAATGACAAGTCCGACGCTTATACAATGGTCGATATAACTTTGCGTCGAATGTGGCGCGGAGGAATTCATGATCATCTTGGCGGAGGCTTCTCGCGTTATTCAGTCGATGAAAAATGGATCGTGCCTCACTTTGAAAAATTGCTTTGCGATCAGGCTCTTTTATTATTGACAGTCGCGAAGGCACAAGAGATTAATAAAAATTCGTTTCATCGTTTGATGGCCGAAGATATTATTTTTTGTCTAACTCGTGATTTTTCAGATAGCACTGCTTATTCTCAAGGCTTCCGTTCTGCGATTGGCGGCGACACGAACAGCGGCGAAGGACGTTATTATTTATGGACGGAACAAGAAATCAAAAAAATTTTGCCAGAAAGCGACGCAGGATTATTTTGTGCGGCTTATGCGATTCTTCCGAGCGGAAATTTTGGAAACGAACTTGCAGGTTCGCAAATGAGTTGGAACATCTTATACGAGGCTTCGACCGTGAACGAACTCGCAAAGCGTTACGGCATTAAGGGCGCAGAAGTCGGCAGGCGATTATTTGAATGTCGAAAACGTCTTCTTGAAGCTCGTGACAGACGTTACCCACTCGCGAGCGACAATAAAATTTTAATGAGCTGGAACGGCCTCGCGATTGGAGCATTAGCACGGGCCTCTGTTGCTTTTGAGCAGTCCGAATGGCGTGACATCGCCGAACGCGCTGCGTTATTCCTTCAAAAAAATCTTCCGGATAGAAATAATAATTGGCGGCGAAGTTGGATTGAAGGACACGCAACTATAGACGCTCTCGCCGAAGATTTCGCTTTCATGCTATGGGGGATTGTTGAGCTTTACAAGGCCGCGAAACACTTTAACGCCGGTGAAAAACAGTTAAACGACTGGCTGAAATTTGCTCAATCGCTCGCGGACATTATGATTCAAAAATTTTGGGACGAAAAGAACGGCGGACTTTATCTCACGCCCGAAAACGCTCAAAACGTCTTCATCAGAACTAAATCGGCCGTCGATAACGCGATGCCCTCGCCTAATTCTTTCGCTGCGATTGCTCTAAACGAACTCGCGATTATTCTAGATGAAAAAAAATATTCAGACTTAGCACGAAAAATAATTGGCTGCTTCTCTCATTACGCCTCTGAAAATCCTCTTTCATGCTTGACGCTCTTAATCGCTGATTTAGAGTGGAAGCCGTTGAAGAAAAAGCCAGAACCGATTCCGGAGCCTGTTTACGTTCCGACAGATGAAGAACTAAACGCCGAAGAACCTGAAGCCCCGGCACAAGAAACGAAATCAGAATCAGACAGGCGCGCAAGAGCTTCAAGACGTTCAGCACGAACAGAACGAGCCGAACACGACGCCCGATCCGAAAGAGCCGAACGCAGGAGCGCACGTTCACACAGGGCGGCAAGAACGCGAGAAAAATAATATAATACGTATATCAATGTAGAAAAATTTTTTTAGGAGGTCAGTGTAATTGAAAAATTTCAGGAAAACCGCAGGCACTTTAATTTTGCTTGCGGTTATATTTGTGTTCACGGGCATCGCAAACGCGGGTTATGAATTCGACGACCGCAAAGGCGACGCTTATACAGCGCAATGGATGGCGATAAATCAGACCGGCGGAACCTTCGGCGGCGATTTTGATGAAGCTATTCAAATTTCGACGGACATAAGCACAGCTAACGATGATTTTTCTGTTATCAAAGTTCTAAACGGTCGTTCAGATGACGAAATTGACGACAGAGAACTTCATATTTTATTTTTGTTATTAGTTGGAGGCCGCGGCGAATTTTTTATCGACATGAAAGCCGAAGAGTCAGACTTCGACATCAGCACACCGAGTCCGCTTTTAAGTATCAGAGGCGACACAGTTTATACGAATTCTCTTTTGAAATATGGGCCTGTACCCGGCAATCCGACTTGGCTGCGATTTGTTCACGCTCTCGATAGGGCACACAGAGAAACTTACGATACTGTCGTTCAAGAAATTCTTTTTGCTCAAGAGCCTAACGCTTCACCTTCGCAGTCTGTCCCGCGCCCACTCGTAATTTCAAACGTGGCCAACGCTGAACAGACGGCTGCCGACGTTCCTTTGACCGTCCGAATGATTTTGAAAGATGGCGCAACGAAAGACGCGAACATTATTGCTGCTGACGTCGTAGAATGGGACATGACCGGCGACAAAGAAGTCGGAGGAAATAAGCTTGTTTTCGTTCCGATTGATGACGAGAGCCTCTTGACGGACAACAGGAAAGTAAATCTTTATCTCACGACCGAAGTAGTTAATCATACGTCCGTCAGATACGCCGCGACAACTTACGATAGCTACGGAGATTTTGAATATCCGAGCTACTGGAAATTTGATTTAGCGCGCGACCAAGGCACCACTTACGTAGACAGAGAATTTCAACTTGCTCGTAAAGCTCACATTGCGCCTGGCCTCGTAACAGTT
>JAFSUP010000030.1 GCA_017445205.1 Synergistaceae bacterium | reverse complement strand
CCGGGAGCTATAGCTCCGCCTAAATAATCGCCTTCGGGTGAAACGACATCAAAAGTAATAGCCGTGCCGTAGTCAGCGACGATTAAGGGCGAGCCGTACTTTTCACGTCCTGCGAGAGCGTTCACGATTCTGTCAGCACCGACTTCGTTGGGATTCTTGACTAAAATTTTCATGCCCGTGTTAGTCTTTGCGTTGACCTGAAGCGGCGTGATATTAAAATAATTTTTAATTGCCTCCGTCATTGAAAAATCCAGCGACGGAACGACGCTAGCGAATGCCGCGCCTTTAATTTCAGAAGGCTTAATGTTTTTTGTCGCAAGCAAATTTAATAAATAAATTCCAAGTTCGTCAGCCGTGTGCAAAATTGACGAAAGTCGCCAATGTGCGATTAAATTATCGCCGTCAAAAATCCCTACTACGGTTGTAGTGTTGCCAGTATCAATTACTAAAATCATTTTTAACTTCCTGCCTCCTATATACTCCCTGCTGTATAACCTGTGCTCCAACAAATTTGAAGATTAAAACCGCCGGACGGGCCATTCAAATCCAAAACTTCGCCCGCGAAATATAAATTATCGCAGATTTTTGATTTCATTGTAGCCGGGTCGATCTCTTTCAAACTCACACCGCCGCGAGTTACAACGGCATTATTAAAGCTCCATAGGCCGTTTACGTTCATGCGAATGTCTTTTAATAATTTCACAAAATCGGCGATTTCTTCATCTGAAATATATTCTACGGGTTTATCGTGAGGAACGTCCGACAATTCCAAAATTAATTTCACCATTTCCGCAGGCAGTAACGAGCGCACAAGACCGACGAATCTTTTATGGCCCTCTGATTTTTTAATCTCGCGTTTAACTCGCGCAGTTAAAATTTCGTTGGTCAAAGTCGGTTTTAAGTCAAGCGAAAATTGCAGCTCGCCTTCCCAATCTGGAACATGCGCGCTTAAATCCATTACGATAGGCCCGCTGACGCCAAAATTTGTAAATTCCATTTCGCCGAAACGTTCATCAATTTTTTCCCCGTCGAGTAGCACATTTAATCTCACGTTCTTCAAGTTGCAACCGTTAGCGAGCTTCACCCAAGTTTCTTTTGTTCTAATCGGCACGAGAGCGGGAAATAATTTCGTTATCGTGTGGCCGGCTTGTTGCGCGAAAGTGTAGCCGTCGCCCGTTGAGCCTGTTTTAGGATAAGACTTGCCGCCTGTCGCGATTATATATTTGTCGGCCTCGTACTCGTCGCTGTCCGTAATGACGTATTGAATGTGAGAATTTTTGACTTTCAACGCCTTGACGGGAGTCGAACGCATGATTTTGACGTTAAATTTTTTGCATTGCATGATTAGAGCGTCAAGAACTTTTTGTGAATCGCCCGAGGCCGGGAAAATTCTTTTGCCGCGTTCTTCGACTGACTCAACGCCGATACGCCTGAAAAGTCCTACGGTGTCTTTCGGACTTAATTTACTGAAGGCAGAATATAAAAATTTTCCATTCTCGCCATAACGAGAGATGAAGGCTTTGAGATCGCGTTCGGCGTTTGTAAAATTACAACGGCCTTTGCCTGAAATTAATAATTTTTCGCCTAACGAATGATTTTTTTCAAGGATTGCGACGTTCTGACCATACGAGCCGGCTTTCATAGCTGCCATTAAACCCGCTGGGCCTCCGCCGATTATCAAAGTGTCGAATTTTTCCATGTTTATAAAATCTCTCCTTAAAAAATTAACAAGCGTAATTATAAATGCGAACATATAACTCGTGAATTAAATTTCTAATTTCAAAATCGAATCTGTGAATCATGATGACGAGAAATAAATTTTAAGATTTTTGTAGTGACCAAAGTAGTGACCAAAATATATTTTTCCTGTGAGAATTTTTAAATTGTTCTAGGGGATTTATTTTAAGTGTCATTATAGCAAAATTTTAATCAATAATTGCATTTTTCAATCTCGGGTGTTAAACTCAAAGACAAATTTTTGAGAGATTTTATAAAATTTAAGGAGAGTTTAATAAAATTGGCAACACGTAGAGAACCACGATTCAAATTATGCCGACATCTGGGCGTCAATGTATGCGGGCACCCGAAGGCATTGAAACGTACAGACATCAAAAAGAACGCAGCCGCTTCGGCAGCACGCGCGGGCCAGAAAGTTTCACAGTATGGCCTTCAGTTAATGGAAAAACAGAAAATCAAAGCTTACTACGGAATCCTTGAAAGACAGTTTGCGCGCTATTTCGACTTAGCAAAGAAGAGCGAAGAAATGACGGGCGTTGCGCTTCTTAAAGCTCTTGAATGCAGACTTGATAATCTTGTTTATAGAACAGGATTCGCACGCTCGATTCGTCAAGCTCGTCAGCTTGTAAGCCATGGTCATATTTTAGTAAACGGCAACAAAGTTGATATTCCGTCTTACGGCGTGAAAGTCAACGATGTAATCAGCCTCAAAGAAAAGACGCGCACAAATCCGTTAGTCGAGACGAATTTTAATGGCTTTGTTTCGTTCAGCGTTCCTTATATTGAGAAGGACAAAGCACAATTTAGCGCGAGATTGATTCGTGAACCGCTGCGCGAAGAACTTCCGATTGATGTAAACGAAATTCTCGCAGTCGAGTTATACTCAAAATAAATAAAATTAATAAAGAAAGAAATTAAAGATTTAATTCTCATCGAGAGAGGTGGAGGGACCGACCCTGTGAAGCCCGGCAACCTGTTTGAATCAGGTGCCAATATCGGCAGCGTTTTATTAATAGCTGGGTGATGAGAGAGAAAAACATAAAGAAAGAAATTTCAGCGTGCTCTCTTAAAATCCAGAGGGCATGTTTTTTTATAATTTTTTAATTTCAGGAGGCAAATTAATTGGCAGAAAACTTTATTTTTTCATCTGAATCAGTTACCGAAGGACACCCCGATAAAGTCGCGGATCAAATTTCCGACGGCGTCCTTGACGCAATCTTGAAAGATGACCCTATGGGGCGCGTTGCCTGTGAAGTTCTCGTTTCGACCGGTCTTGTAGTCGTTGCTGGCGAGATTAGCACAAAAACTTACGTTGACGTTCAAAAAATTGCGCGCGAAACCATAAACGGAATCGGCTACACGCGAGCTAAATACGGCTTCGACGGCGACACTTGTGCAATCTTAACGGCGATCGATGAACAGTCAGGAGATATTGCGCAGGGCGTCGATAACGCAATCGAAGTTCGTGATGATAATTCGATTTCAGAAAGCGACATTGCAAAGACCGGAGCTGGCGATCAGGGCATGATGTTCGGCTATGCTACGAACGAAACAAAAGAATTTATGCCTATGCCGATAGCTCTTGCTCACGCTCTGGCTAGACAATTAACAAAAGTCCGCAAAGACGGAACGCTTGCATATTTGAGACCTGACGGAAAAACTCAAGTCTCTTTACGTTACGAAGACCGCCGCGCCGTTCATACAGATACGATCGTAGTATCAGCGCAGCATCACCCCGAAGCAAGTTTGAAAGACATTCGCGCTGACATTATCGAACATGTCATTACGCCAATCGTGCCTGAAAATTTGATTGACAAAGATACAAAAATTTTCGTCAATCCTACAGGACGTTTCGTGAAAGGCGGGCCGATGGCTGATTCAGGATTAACCGGAAGAAAAATCATCGTTGACACTTACGGCGGTTGGGTTCCACACGGTGGCGGAGCTTTCAGTGGCAAAGACCCTACGAAAGTTGACCGAAGCGGCGCTTACATGACTCGTTACGCAGCTAAGAACATCGTCGCGGCCGGTATAGCTGACGAGTGTCAAATTCAAGTTGCTTACGCTATCGGAGTCGCTGAACCTGTTTCGCTCAACGTCAACACGTTCGGAACTGGAAAAATCAGCGAAGAAAAAATTTCAAAACTTCTGCGCGAACATTTCGATTTCAGACCCGCAGCCATAATTCGCGACTTAGACTTGCGCAAGCCTCAATATAAAGCGCTCGCAGCTTACGGACATATGGGAAGAATCGATTTACCGATTTTGCCCGGCTGGGAGAAAATAGACCGTGCGGAAGCTTTACGCAAGGCGGCAGGACTTTAGACTTTAACGCGATTTATATATGCTTCCGGTCCCCTCTAAGTTAAGAGGGGATTATTGATATAATGACAGCATCAAAAAAAAAATTAATCAGGAGGTTTTCAATATGTTATTCATAGCATTTATTCTCGCGATGTGTGGAGCAGTTTTTGCGTTTATGGCAGGTTTTCCGATTGCGGCAGCCAATGCTGTTCAATTAAATTTAATCCCTGCTTCTTCGTTGGAGTTCATTAACTCGCTTGCTAAAAATGTCGGCTTGTCGCTTGATACAGTCGTTGCCATTCAATCTCCAGAACTTGTGAACGCCGCTTGGTTACTCGTGGGAGCAGCTGTTGTAGGATTAATCGGTGCTATTGTATGCTTCATTAAAAATAAATTTGCGGCTGCTTTGTTATTCATAGCTGGCGCGGCATGTGTAGCGTCTGGTTTTATCGCGGACGGCAAATGCGGAGTTGCTTTCGCTTATGCAGTTGTGTTCTTAATCGCGGCTGTTCTTGCGGGCGTTGCGAAAAAAGAAAAAAACAAAACCGGCGGCACAACTAAAACCCCGAGCGGCCCAACAATCATCACAGACGACAAACCGATCAGCTTAAACAAAGATCAGGCCGTCAACCTCAGCAAAAGTTATCATGTTTCTAAATTGACCGCGTATCTCGTTTGGGAAAGTGGCCTTGACTTAGACGCATCAGCTTTCATGCTCACAAAAGACGGCAAAGTTAGTCGCAATGGCGATTTTATTTTCTATCATAATTTAAATGATAGATACGGTGCCATGGTACACTCACCAGATGACGACGGCTCAGGCGATGACGACGGCGGCGAGTCAATGGAATGGATCAAAGTCAATCTTGCTCAGATACCTGAACAAATTGAAAGAGTTGTTTTCACCGTAACGATTTACGACAGAGATAACTTAGACCACGGAACCTTCGGGCAACTTTCAAGCGCGTATATTCGTCTCGTTGACAATGCAAAAAATGAACGCGAGCTTGTGCGCTACAAACTCAGTGAAACATTCTCGAATGAAAACGCTATGATATTCGCAGAACTCGCAAGAGAGGGTAGCGATTGGACTTTCAAAGCGATTGGTGAAGCTTTCACGGGCGGACTTCCGGGACTTTGCGAAAAATATGGCGTTACAGTGCAAAATTAAAAATCATGTTCAAAAATCTGAACTCAATAAATTAAGAATGAGGAGTTATGCTAGAATGGTTAAAGCATCAATCCTTATTCTTTTTTTAATTTTTAATTT
>JAFSUP010000007.1 GCA_017445205.1 Synergistaceae bacterium | reverse complement strand
TCCGTTCTTATCTTGAAATCTCAAAATTGCGGCGTTTGTGCCGGGGACGATGCTAGCGGGCTCAATTAATTTTCCTTCAGGCACGGGAGCGTTGTTTGTTGAAATTTCAAGTCCGCCGTTCCAAGCTGAAATTGATTTTATAAGCGGGATTAACTCGGCGGGCGAGCGTGATTGCGTTTGCGGCTCTGTCTCTGTGAAATTGCCTTCGTAGTCAGGAGCTTCGATTCGTGAGTATTGCGGCATGTATAATTCTATTCGAGCGTCTGCTGCGTCGCTGTCGTCAATGGCGCGAAGAACTTCGTTACGGGCAAGCCTGTTGCCTTCGGGGAAGAGTTCAACTTTCGATAGCGTTGTTCGTGTCTGACGATTGCCGCCGGTGATTTTCGCAATTTGTCCCAACGTAAACGAAGAGCGACTTGAATAAATGACTTCGGGGATTTCGATTTTAATATTTTGCGCGGCGTTCGCAATTCCTGAAAACAAAATTACAAAAAAAAGGAGCAAACTAAATTGCCCCACAAAAAAATTTTTCTTCATGATGAAAATTATTAACGTTTTAATCCGTTCGCGATTCTTAATAAGTCGTCAGCGGTCTGAATGCCTTTTGAGTTAGCTTCGTAGGCACGTTGCGCGACAATCATTTCGACCATCTCTTCAACAACTTGGACGTTAGACATTTCGACAGCGTTTTGAACAACCGTTGGCATACCGTCCTCGCCGGGGTTGCCGACGATCGGGGCACCGCTCGCAGGCGTTTCAAGAAAAACTCTATCGCCGTAAGCACGAAGACCTGTAGGGTTTACGAATCTAGCAAGCTGAATTTGTCCGAGTTCCTGCAATTCAATTTCATCTCCGACCTTGGCACTTACGACACCCGTAGGCGATAATATAATCGAAACGGCATTATCGGGGACAGTGATCGCAGGCTCAAGCAAGAGGCCGTTCTCGTCAACTATCTGGCCTTGGTCGTCAATTTGCCACGAACCGCCGCGAGTGTAGCCTATTTGTCCGTTGCCTAGCGTAACTTGAAAGAAAGCGCCTTCGCCGTTAATTGCCCAGTCTAAAGTTCCGTCCGTAATTTGATAATTTCCCTGCACCATGAAACTAGGTGTAGCGATTACTCGCGTTCCCAATCCAACCTGAATACCCGTAGGCACAAGCGAATCCGGCTCAACCGGCGACCCCGGCTCTCTGTTAATTTGATACATTAAGTCTTCAAAATCTGCGCGACGTTTTTTATAGCCTTGCGTGTTGACGTTAGCTAAATTGTGAGTAACGACGTCTAAATGCGTTTGCTGGGCTATCATTCCTGACGCGCTTGTCCATAATGACCTAAGCAATTTATTTTCCTCCTATCCTCTGCTGAATGAAGTTATTAATCTCGAAGTTTGTTCGTCGTGGGTCATGAGGGCCTTCGATGCGCCTTCGTAAACTCGTTGAGCCTCAATCATTCGCACCATTTCTTCAACAACACTGACATTTGAAACTTCCAACGCCCCCGACCAAATTTTTACATTTTCAACGGCTTCGGCTGCTCCTGATTGCTCCGTCGGTGATAAAAGATTTCGTGCCGATTGCCTCAAGTATGTAGGATTTTCAAAATTAAATACAGCAACACGCCCTGCGATTTCGCCATCTGCGATTATCTGGCCAGTTCTGTTGACTTCAACACGTGTGGCAGTTCCGATTGAAAGATTTCCGCCTTCGCCTTGAAGATAAAGGCCGTTCGACGTGATTATGTTTCCGTTCTCGTCTGGAACAAAACTTCCGCCGCGCGTGTAATATACATTTCCGTTTGTGTCAGCAACTGAAAAAAATCCCGGCCCGTCTATAGCTAGGTCAAGCGGGCTTTCAGTCGTTTTGATGACTCCGGGCGTCGTGTCCATGACATCTTCAGAAAAAACTGTCGAAAGAGCAAGCGAACCGATAACCGCGCGTCCCTTGAAAGGCATATCGGCGGGGAGAACGGTTGTTAATTTCGTTTCGCCGTCCTCTGAAACTTTTTCGATTCTGTCAAGCAGCGCTGAAAAGTCCGCGTTTGCGCTAACACGTTTTTTGAACCCGGCTGAATCTACGTTAGCGAGGTTGTTGGCAACGACATCAAGATTAGTTTCTTGAACTATCATGCCCGAAGCAGCTTCGTATATTCCCCTGTTCATTTAGAAAATCACCCCTTTAATATCGTTTTCGGCTTGAGCGCTTGAGATTTACTAACAAGTTGCTTCGTCCAGAACTTCTTATATTATCAATCTCGGCCAAGGCTTTACCTGTTCCAAGCGCCACGCAGTCCATAGGATTTTCGGCGGTGAAGCAGTTTATGCCGGTCTGCTGCGCAACAAGTTCAGGAAGTCCACGAAGCAAAGCGCCTCCGCCAGTCAAGACGATTCCTCTATCAATTATGTCGGCTGATAGTTCCGGGGGAGTTAGCTCAAGGACATTGCGAATTCCGTCGGCCAATGTCTGAACCATTTCGCCAATCGCCATATTAACCGCCGAACTTGTAACTTCAATTTGACGCGGAAGACCTTGAACTAAATCGCGGCCCTTCACGATCATTTTTTCGTCTTCGTCAAGCGGCAGGCATGTTCCGATCATGATTTTCAAATTTTCGGCTGTCTGGTCGCCAATCGCGAGATTATATTGACGACGCAAATATCTCATTATGCCTTCATCAAATTTGTCGCCGCCTATTCGTAACGACTTCGACACAACAACACCGCCCAAAGAAATTACGGCTATGTCCGTAGTACCTCCGCCGATGTCTACAATCATTTTCCCGAGCGCTTCTTCGACTTTTAAATCCGCACCGATTGCCGCCGCCATTGGCTCTTCAATTAGATAAGCTTCACGCGCTCCGACTTCAAGAGCGGCTTCGAGGACTGCGCGGCGTTCAACGTCAGTAGCTCCCGACGGTACACAAATCATCGCGCGATTTCGGAAAAATTTTTGTGAACCTTTTGTTACACGTCGCATAAAGTGCTGAAGCATTGCTTCCGTCATTTCGTAATTCGCGATAACGCCATCACGAAGCGGCCTGACTGATGTAATGCTGCCGGGCGTTCGTCCTACCATGCTCTTAGCGTCATCACCGACCGCCAAAATTTCGCCTGTTTCTTGGTCAACGGCTACGACAGACGGCTCACGCAAAACGACGCCGTGATGTTTTTCGTAAATTAAAACTGTGGCTGTGCCAAGGTCAATGCCTATATCTGTCCCGAACAAAATTTTTTGCTCCTTCCAATCACTAATAAAGCAGCAAGCGCAGAGATTATTCCTAGTCCGGTGTTGCAGCCGCTGTTCGTGCTTTCTTCAAGTTCTGGTTCAGAGTATCCGGCTCGCCAGATTTTGCAGTCGCCTTGAATTTCGCAATCGAAGCCGCTGACGTCAGCTACGCCGCTGATTCTGACTTTGCCTGCGCTAGGAGATACAAAGCTGACGGTTACATCTATTGTCGATTCGTCATCGTCGATTCTGACTGTCGGCAAAACGAACGGCTTACTTGTTGATGGTCGCATAGCCGGAAGTAAAACAGGGATTTTTATTCCGTTGGGATATTCTTCGTCCCACGCTTTGACCTGTAAGCCGGTGAGATTCAATCTTAAATATATATCGTAGCTCGTCAAGGCTTTCATGTCGCAGCTTAAAACTTCACTGTTCTCAAGGTCAAGGGCGATTTCAGTTGAAGCATCTTCGCTCAAGATTGTCGTTACGTCGTTGCTGATTTCGTTTAAAGTTTTTGTTTCGACGTTCATTGTGCCTTCGAGAGTTAATTTTAGTCGAATCGGAGAATATTCTCCGTAGCCGGTGCCTTTGATGTACCACAAGCCCGGAATAATTTTTTCTTCAAAATCTTCAGCCGCGATTGATGAACATGAAAGAACGAAAATTGTAAAAGCTAAAAAAATTTTTTTAATCATAACTCATTCCCCTTCTATTCTGATTTTATTAATCATGCCGGCGAGATAACCGGCTCCGAATCCATTATCTATATTAACGACACTCACACCGCTTGCGCACGAGTTCAACATAGCCAGCAACGCTGAAACGCCTCCGAACGACGCACCGTAACCGACGCTCGTAGGGACAGCGATAACGGGACAATCCGCCAAGCCGCCGAGAACGCTCGCTAAAGCTCCTTCCATGCCTGCGACTGCGACAATTACGCTTGCGCTCATGATGTCGTCAATGTGTGAAAGAACTCTATGAAGGCCCGCGACTCCAACGTCATATAATCTCTTCACCTTGTTCCCAAGGACTTCGGCCGTTAGCGCAGCTTCTTCAGCTACCGGAATGTCGCTAGTGCCGCCGGTTGCGACGACGATGAAATTTTTACCTTCAGGCGTGGGCATTGTGCCATAAATCCCTGCGTGAGCTTCGGAATGATAATTTATTTCACAGCCGAGCGATTTTAATTTTTCTGCGGATTCATTTGAAAGACGAGTGATTAAGATTGCGCCTTGATGATGTTCTTTCATAACGTCAATAATCCCGGCTATCTGTTCGGGAGTCTTGCCGGCGCCATATATGACTTCTGAAGCACCTTGACGAATCTTTCTATGTAAATCGACTTTTGCGTAACCGATGTCTTCAAACGGTTGCTCTTTTAATTTTAGATAGGCTTCTTCAACCGTAATTTTATTTTCGTGGAGTTCATGAAGGACTTTTTTAATGTCGTTCAAAAAATTTTTCACCTCTTCACGAAGATAATATCATATTAATTAGGAAGGAGGAATTAGGAAGGAGGAAGTGAAAACAACAATCGCGAAAAAAATTCCTCATTCCTAATCCCTAATTTCTAACTGTATTTTTCGAGTTTATTTGCAAGTTCTGTTGAAAGATTTTCGACGGTGGACTTTTCGGGAGCTTCAACCAAAATTCTAAGCAAAGGCTCTGTCCCTGACGTTCGCACAAAAATTCTTCCGTCGGTGAGCTTCGCTTCGTATCCCTTCACGATTTCATTAACCGCTTCCATATCGACAAGTTCGCGCGGCTTCGTCAAAGTCAAGTTCGTGAGTTTCTGCGGATAACGTCCGAATCGGTCAATTAAAGTTGAAACGTCTTCATCTAAATCTTTGATTGCGTTCATGAAAAGCATCGCTGTGCAAAGACCATCGCCCGTGCCCGTGAACTCGCTCGCAATTATGTGGCCGGATTGTTCGCCGCCAAGTCCCGCGCCTGATGATCGCATTGTCTCAAGGACGTAACGATCTCCGACAGGGCAACGAAGAGTTTTGATCCCGTTTTTCTTTAGATGACTTTCAAGAGCCATGTTGCTCATGACGGTTACGACGACTTTATCAGAGCCTGGGGCGTTGCGTTTTTTGAGCCAGCGACCTAAGACCCACAAAATAATATCGCCGTCAATAATGCGGCCGTGAGAGTCTGAAATTAAAACTCTGTCCGCGTCGCCGTCGAACGCAAAGCCAAGCGCCATTTTGTGATTTACGACATAACTTGTTAAATTTTCCATGTGCATTACGCCGCAGTCTTTATTAATATTTCGTCCGTCGTATTCGTGAGAGATTATTGCGGTATTGAGTTTTGAAAATTTTGTTGCCGCCACTAAAACAGGGACGCTCTTGGCCGAAGCGCCTGACGCGCAATCGAAAACGACATTATCAAAAGCGGCTTCGTCATTGAGATACGAGGCAATGTGTTCGGCGTAACGTGTAACGAGGTCGGGACGTTGATGAATCTTTCCGACTTCTGAATTTTTGTTATCGTCCGTTGATAATAAATCTTCGATTTCAAGTTCTTCATCGTCGGATAACTTGCAGCCGTCTGAACCTAAAAATTTAATTCCGTTATATTCGGCGGGGTTATGTGAAGCACTGATGACAGCGCCGCCGTCCGCTTGTAAATCTTTGACCGCGAAGCTCACGCCCGGAGTTGGAATTATCCCGGCCGAAAACACTTCCGCGCCTTCGGACGTCATACCCGCACTTAGAGCACCTTCGAGCATTCCGCCGCTTAATCGAGTGTCAAGCCCGATTACAATTTTCTTTTTAGCGTTCGGCCTATGAGCGTGATTGAACTTTATGAAAGCCCGGCCGAGCTTCAAAGCAAGTTCGGGGGTCATGTTGCCGGAGTTTGCTAAATCTCTAACGCCGTCAGTTCCAAAATATTTTCGTTGTCTTTGTTCATTACCCAAAATTCATAACATCTCCCAAAATTTTTTCGCTAATTATATACAAAAAAAATTAACTTCCGGACACAAAATCCAGAAGTTAAAACGGGAACAATAAAGTGAAATTTGAGATTTATATTTCCGAAAGTGCTGCTTGATTCAAAATCCTGATGCCTTCGCCTTCAAGAGCCGCCGAAGATTTTTCGTTGTCATTCACTCTGAAGATCATGTAAGCAGTCTCCGATCTTTTATTTCCGAGGATCGCATACATGTATTCAATGTTTACGCCCGTTTTGTTCAAAATGCAAAGAACTTTGTTAAGTCCGCCGGGGACGTTTGGAACTTCAACCGCTAGAACGTCCGTTAAACTTGCGACGAAGCCGGAATCTTTCAAAACTGTCGCAGTGCCGAGAACATCATCGACGATTAAGCGAACAATTCCGAAGTCGCTAGTCTCTGCTAAAGAGAGCCCGCGAAGATCAATTTTTGCGTCCGCAAGTGCCTGCGTCATTTCGTTAAGACAGCCGGGACGATTTTCTAAAAAAACCGAAATTTGTTTTACGCTCATGATTTTCACCCTTTCTTAAATTTTTCTGTTGTCGATAACTCGAACAGCTTTGCCTTCGCTGCGAACAATCGTCTTCGGTGCGACGAGTGTAACTTTTGCTTTAAGTCCAAGCATTGACTTCAAACCGTCAACGAGTTCGGCCTGACGCTTGTTGACTTCGCCAAGGTTGTCCGTGAACATTTCCGGAGTCATTTCGACTCTGACGTCAAGAGTATCAGTGTTATTGACACGATCGACAATAATTTGATAATTCGCCGGGTAACCCTGATTAATTAAGACTGTTTCAATCTGGCTCGGGAAGACGTTGACGCCGCGAATGATTAACATGTCGTCGGTGCGGCCTTTAAGTCTTGACATACGGACGTGAGTACGACCGCAGGGGCATGGCTCATGAGATAAAGAAGTTATATCGCGTGTTCTGTAGCGCAACAGCGGGAAAGCTTCTTTGTCAAGTGTCGTGAAAACAAGCTCGCCGAGACTTCCCTCAGGTAAAACTTCTCCGGTCTTCGGGTCAATAATTTCAGCGATGAAATAATCTTCGTTAATGTGCATTCCGTGCTGGTCTTCGCATTCAAACGAAACGCCGGGGCCGCAAAGTTCCGTTAATCCGTAGATGTCGTAGGCTTTGATTCCCATCGTTGCTTCGATGTCGCGTCGCATTTCTTCGCTCCACGCTTCCGCGCCAAAAATTCCGGCCTTCAATGGAATATCGTCGGGCGTGAGTCCCATTTCTTTCATTCGTTCACCGATGAAAGCAGCGTAGCTCGGTGTGCAGCATAAAATCGTAGCCGACAAATCCTTGATGAACATAATCTGCCTGTCGGTGTTGCCTGATGATGTCGGAATTGTAAGAGAACCGAGCAAATGGCTTCCGCCGTTAAGTCCCGGGCCACCCGTGAAGAGGCCGTAACCATATGAAACTTGAACGACTGATTCATTAGAACCACCCGCCGCGACGATTGCACGGGCGCACATTTCTTCCCAGATGTGAATATCGTGAAGAGTGTAGAACGCTACGACGCGCTGACCAGTTGTGCCCGAAGTCGATTGAATTCGCACGCAGTCTTTTAAGGGCTTGCCCATAAGTCCGTAAGGATAAGCTTTTCTTAAATCGTCTTTAGTTAAGAACGGGAGCTTATGTAAGTCATTAAGTGATTTAATGTCGTCGGGCGTGAGTCCCTTCTCTTGCATTTTTGCGCGATAGTAAGGCACATCGTTCCAGACGTGGCGGACTTGTTTTAATAATTTCTCGTTCTGAAGCTCACGAATTTTTTCGTGTGGCATACATTCGATTTCTTGCTGAAAATATTTTCCCAAATTAAAAACCTTCTTTCAAAACTACAAGTAGGAGTTAGGAAGTAGGAAGTAGGAAGTTAAAAGAAAAAATTTTAATTTATGCCTGCTTCCCTAATTCAAAAGCTTTTTTATTAAGTTCAAGGAATTTTGGCGGAACACAAGCTTCAATAGCTTCTTGCCAAGCTCCCGGCTTAATATCATTAAAATAGTGGCTGAGTCGTCCGAGCAAGACGAGATTAACGGCCTTTGAGCTTCCGGCTTCTTCAGCGAGTTTTAAGCAGTCGAGAGCGTCAACTTTCACGCCCGTAGCTTGAATTTTTTCGAGCAAATTCTCCGGGTAAGTCATCGCGCCCGTTAATACAGGCATAGGATCAATTTGTTGAGTCGAAGTTACGATTTGTCCGTCGGGTTTGAGATATTCGAGCCATCGAGCCGTCTCTAAAATTTCAAACGACACAATGAAATCCGCTTCGCCCTTCTCAACGACAGGGGAGTAAACTTTGTCGCCGTACTTGACGTATGTAACGACGCTGCCGCCGCGCTGGCTCATTCCGTGAACTTCGGAGACTTTGACATCAAAATTTTGCGTCGTGAGCAAGTGGCCAAGTAACTTGCTTGCAAGGACGCTGCCTTGACCGCCGACTCCAACAATCATAATATTTTTCGTAGTCATGTTTACTCGCCCTCCTTAGCTGTGCTCTCGAACGCGTCAAACTTACAGAGCTGTTCACAAACTCCGCAGCCGACACACAAAGTCGAGTCGACTTGCGCGTGGCGGGAGCCCCGCTGGCAATTATCTTTAATCGAAAGAGCCGGGCAGCCAATTCTCATGCAGGATTTACAGCCGACGCATTTATTTTCATTAACTTTCAAAGGCGGTTTGTGTTTCACGTACTTTAACAATGCACACGGGCGGCGCGAGATTATCACGCTTGACTCATCGGCGGCGAGTTCTTCTTTCAGAGCGTCATTGCATTCTTTTAAGTTATAAGGGTCAACGACTCGAACGCGATTGAAGCCCATAGCGCGGCAAAGATTTTCAAGATTAATTTTCCCCGCCGGGTCGCCTTTGATATTAAATCCGGTCGTGGGATTCTGTTGATGGCCGGTCATGCCGGTTATAGAGTTGTCGAGAATGATTACGACGGATTTACTTTGATTGTAAGCTATATTAGCAAGCCCTGTCATTCCCGAGTGCATGAAAGTAGAATCACCGATGACCGCAACGACGTTTTTAATTTTTTCACTGTCAGCGGGGCTCCCGCCGTTGTAATTTTCAAGAGCTTTATTAAATCCGTGAAGCGCACTGACTGAAGCTCCCATGCACAGCGTCATATCCATAGCTGACAGCGGCGCAACAGCTCCGAGAGTGTAGCAGCCAATATCGCCAAGAACCGTGCATTTATTTTTGTTCAAAGTGTAGAAAAGTCCTCTATGCGGACAGCCTGCACACATGACGGGAGGACGCGGCGGAATTTTTTCATCAAGTTTTTTGCCTGTTGTCTTCGAGTGTAATAATTTTTGCGCGATTATATTCTGATTTAACTCGCCTTCGACAGGGAATAAATTTTTGCCTTCGCATTCAATGCCGAGCGACTTACAATGCTCTTCGATGAACGGGTCAAGCTCTTCAACAATCACAAGACGCGAGACAGCCTTCGCGAACTCTTTAATTTTTTCGTCCGGCAATGGCCACACCATTCCAATTTTAAAAACTGGATATAAATCTCCGCACGCCTCTTTTACATATTGATAGCATGTTGACGACGTTATGATTCCGATTTTGTTGCTTTTGCCGTCGTCAAAGCGATTCATTTTTGAAAAATCTGAATAAATTCTTAACTTTCGCATTCGTTCTTCGACTATCGGGTGTCGTTTAATCGCGTTGCCGGGCATCATGACGTACTTAGCAATATTTTTTTCGTAAGGAACGTCAATATCTTCTTCGCGTTCGCCGATTTCTACTAAAGACTGCGAGTGAGCTACGCGAGTACACATTTTCACGATTACAGGTGTGTCAAATTCTTCTGAAATGTCATAAGCCTTTTTAAAAAATTCGAGAGCCTCTTGAGAATCCGACGGTTCGAGCATTGGCAGCTTCGCGGCGCGGGCATAATGTCGCGAGTCTTGTTCGTTCTGCGACGAGTGCATACCGGCATCATCGGCTACACAAATGACCATGCCGGCGTTAATGCCAGTGTAAGAAACTGTGAACAAAGGATCGGCAGCGACGTTTAAGCCTACGTGTTTCATTCCGCAAAAACTCCTGCGGCCTGCGAGAGCTGCACCAAAAGCGGTTTCCATTGCGACTTTCTCATTAGGCGCCCATTCGCAATAGATTTCGTTAAATTTCGCGGCCTCTTCAGTGATTTCTGTGCTAGGAGTGCCGGGATAACTTGATGCAACACAACAGCCAGCTTCATAAAGTCCACGAGCGGCGGCGGTGTTTCCCTGCATCAGTTGCTTCATTTTAATTTCCCCCTTCAGATTTGAAGTGATTTTAGCATTATAAATTATTTTTCAAGTAAATCATTATTAAACTAAGCTCGCATAAATGTATAATGTATAAAAAAATCTCCCGCCAAAGCGAGAGAACTTAGGAGCTGAAAAATTAATGCGCCGTCTAATTTTAATTTTTGTGTCTATGATCTTCGTTTTTGTTTCCGTTCCTGTCTGCACTGCGGAAGACAATGATTATGACCCACAACACACGATGCTAGCGCTTAACATGGCGATTGTTTCGATTAACAGTATTGTCAGCACTCAAGACAGAATCGTTCTCGACCAAGAGTACAACAATATAATCAACAAACTTGCGCTTGGGAACATTGAGAGCGACTACGAACTCACGGGACTTTTTACCGAAATGATGAACTTCATAACGGGCAAGACTCTGCGTCAGGAAGAAGCCAAGCGTTTTCAAGAACGTTACAACAGGCGCGAACAGCGGCAGCTTATCGGCGCGCTTTCGGGAATCCGGGCTTACGGCGGAAATTTATGGAGCTGGCTCGGAAGCCTTGCGACGTCGTGCGTATCGTCATATTTCACGTATCAAAATTCAAAGGCTGAACTTTTGGAGGGCCTTGACGATGATTTATGGCGTTTGCAGAAAGAAGACATTGAGGACTGCAACGACTTGCAAGTGAGATTGTTAAATTCGTCATGGAATTTACTTCGCCAGTATAAACTTCCCGATGAATACAGGCTCACGCAGGACAGCCTCAACGGATATTTCAAGGCCGTTAATGAGCCTGACCCGGCAAAGCGTCTTAGAATGTTAAAGGCGCGTAACGTTGAGCGAAATTTTCAAGTTTACCCGCCGTATTGGTTTTACCGTGCAAAAGCCGCGCAGGAGATTAAAGACGATGCGGAAACTTTGAAATGCTATGACAAGTTCGATGAAATCTGGCGGCCCGTCCTGAGATACGACCCGTACAAACTCGAAGCCGAGAAATACAGGGTGCAGGCTCTCGCGGCAAAAGAAAATCCCGACACGGCGGAAATCAGGAAACATCTTGAAATTATCCGGGACTACACGCAGGACGGGGATTGGAGCAACAATCTTTTCGCGGGCATTGCTTATTTCCTTTTGGGCGACAAGTACGAGGGCATTTCGTGCGTTGAACCTAACGTTGATTTTGAATTTGAAACAACGGTCAGCAATGTATTTTTATCCGAAATGAAAAACGGAAAACTTGACGCATTTGCGCTGTTCGCGCTGAAAGATGACATTCAGGAAGCAATCGAAAAAGCTCAAAACCAACAGACTGAAGTTAAAACATCCAATATGCCTAAACAAAATGAGGAAACAAAACGGCGTAATTTGACAAAAGAAGAAATTATCAGGATAACAACAAAGTATGGCTTCACTGTTGCAGATCGTGCGTCAGTCTCTAAATACGCTTTTACATATAAGGATGACAATGGTGTTACAAAAGACGCAGAACTTTGTACAATGAATGAGGGTGGGCTTCTCGACGGTTTTTTTACAGGGTTAAGTTTGGGGCTTAGAAGACTTAGATGTGTTTACTTCTATTCTCATGCGGTTGTTACGTTTAGTTCTGGAGGTGATTGGTCACTTTCGGGTTCTGAGGAAACTTTGTCTTTAAGTTATGACGTTCTCAGGGATGCCAGACCTAATATTTCACAACTTGAAGAAATGTTCAAGGGTTTTGATGATAATCTCTTCAAAGCGTTAATGGAATTAGAAGAACTGGATTAAACGATCGGGCGAGTAAGTTTTCCACAAAAAAATCTCCTTTCTGAATTTTTACAGAAGGGAGATTTGATTTATTTTTTCTTGAATAAATTGAATAATGGACAATTTTTAAACCATTCCCAAACTTCCTCCCAAAAACTATTAGGAAGCGTTTGATTAATGGTATTAGCAGAATTATTTCCCTGATTAGCATTAATTTTATTTTCGCTGCCTGATACGTTAAAGACATTACTACCATTGTTATTAACAACAATACTTGGAGTAGGTTGTGAAATCATTTCTATTCTTTCTACCGTTAAAGTACAACTATATTCATCATCTATATGTGCGAGAATGCGGTATTTTACATTATCATATTCTATGACATCATCGTCTTTTATGTTTAAACGGCGAGGCTTATCTTGTTCGTCCCTTTCAAAAAGAACAATAAATCTATCAGGGTGAGAATGCTCTATATTAATTTCTTGGCTTTTTCCTGTCGTTGTACTAATCCAAATAGCTTTAGAAGAAGTAACATTGTTAAGATAATTTGCGGTACACATAGTAATTTACCAACTCCTCAAATTTAATTATTGACTATTATATACCAATCTTTTCTATACTTCAACGCTGAATTTTCGGGGAGGAGAAATTTTTATTGGCTGATATAATTTTTTTGAGGTGAGATTTAGTGAAGAAACCTTTAATCATGAAAAAAATTTTTTTGATTTTAATTTTTGTTTTCGTCTCGTGCAAAATTTCATTCGCGGCTGTGAATTTGCAAGATATGGATTATTCGCGAGTGAATTCGCGAGTTCGCATTAAAGATATTACGGAAGTCGAAGGCGCACGAAATAATCAATTAACAGGTATCGGACTTGTTACGGGACTTGACGGAACGGGCGATAATTCTCAAATGGCCGTTCAGATGATGCGGAACATGATGAGAAATTTCGGCGTTACTCTTGACGCTCGCTCGGTCAGAACTCGTAATATCGCTGTCGTGGCTCTAACTGCGAATTTGCCGCCTTACGTTCGCCCCGGTCAAAACATCGACGTGAACGTAAACACCATGGGCAACGCTTCGAGCCTTCAAGGAGGCGTTCTGCTTCAATCGCCGCTGCGCGCTGCTGACGGAAAAGTCTACGCTGTCGCTCAAGGGCCTGTGATTACCGGGCTAAACACTGCTCAAGAAACTGCGGACCTTCGAGCTAGAAACATGCGGCCGCAAAACATAATGACCGCCGGACGAATCCCCAAGGGCGCAATAGTTGAGCGCGAAGTCCCGAGTGATTACACAATGGGCGGGCAAGTTGCGTTGTTGTTGCGCGACCCCGATTTCACGACGGCGCAAAGAGTTACAGACGCTATAAATCGTGCTTATGGTGTTGTCGCTTACGCTGTCGATGCAGGACGTGTAGAAATAAATTTGCCGGGGCAATACGTTCAAGCTCCCGCGGCGTTCCTCGCGAACATGGGAGGGATCGAAATTGAACCTGACACGACCGCCAAAGTCGCAATTAATGAACGCTCCGGAACTGTCGTAATGGGGGGCAACGTCCGAATAAGTTCAGTAGGAGTTGCTCACGGAATGTTGACCGTAGAAGTCGGCGAAGATGCTAACGTCATGCCTGAAACGGCCGGTGAAGATAATTTCGTTCGCGCTCGTCGAAACGACATCACCGAAGATGAAGCTGACGGCTCTATGTTGGCAATGCCTGCGACTACTACAGTAAGAGATTTAGTGCGTGTCATGAACTCTTTAGGGGCAACGCCACGAGATATAATCGAAATTTTGCAAGCTATCGACAAGGCCGGCGCTTTACACGGCGAATTAGTAATAATGTAAAACAAGTAGGAATTAGGAAGTAGGAGGTAGAAAGTTAAAAAATGATAAATGGCATTAGCTCATCAAGAATCGTGAAAACAAAAATCAATCCTGAAATTCATAAAACTGAAGACGCTTTAAAATTAAAAGAGTCTTGTCAACAATTTGAAAGTATTTTGTGGTCGAAGCTCTGGAAAGACATGAAGCAATCTGCAATGGCCATAAGCGGTGCTGACAAAGAACGACCTTATAAACAAATGGAAGATTTATCTCTTGAAATGGCCACGGACGATTTAATTGAAAGTTCCGGCGGCGCAGGACTTTGGAAAATGCTTTATGACAGCATGATAAGCAAACTCGCTGCCGATAAAGAAGCTCAAGAAATTCGTGAAGCTAACGAGGAAGCTGCTAGGCTTGATATAACGGCATGAGAGCGTTTATATTAATTCCATTCGCGGTTTGCATTTATGAAATCGTAAGCCTAATTCTGCCGTTGAAACTTCCGCTTTATGGTCGGATTTTGGCGTATGCGATTTTGCTTTCAGGTTTGCTTAAGGGTATGTTGTATCGACAAACGCCAACAGGCTTCGAGATTATCGAACTTCCTTACGGCGGCGCGCTGTTTATATCCGTGATTTTTAATTTTATAATCGTTGCGTTCTTTATGCTTTTGGTTAAAGACGCGATTTTTATAATCTGGAAAATTTTTTCGCGCGTCAAGTTCCCCGGCTATTATACTTCGTTGTTCGTATTTAGTCTTGCAGCCTGCACAACGCTATACGGAACTTACGAAGGCTTGAAGCTCCCGCCGGTTGTAAATCACGAAGTCAAAATTAAAAATCTCGCTCCCGAATTTGAAAATTTTAAAATCGCAATGCTTGTTGACATTCACGCCGATGAACTCACGAATGAAAGCGCCGTTCAAAAAATTGTTGACCGAACGAACGCTTTGAATCCAGATTTAATTTTGATTCCAGGTGATTTTGTTGACGGCTCCGTGAAAGCGCGTTCAAAAGATTTGGCGCCGATTAAAAATCTTAAAGCTAAGTTTGGAGTTTTAGGCGTAACTGGCAATCACGAATATTATTTTGACTATCACGGCTGGCTAAAAGAAATTCAAAATTTCGGCGTGCGTTTATTGATGAATGAACATGTGATTATAAATTCCGGTGACGCAAAATTAATCATAGCCGGAATTCCAGATATAACAAGCTTGATGATGGGATTTACTGCGCCGAATTTAGAACAGGCTCTGAAAGACGCTCCCGACGAGCCCATTATATTAATGGACCACAGACCCGACGCAGCAAGAGAAAACGCGAAATATAAAATCGCGCTTCAAGTTTCAGGACACACTCACGGCGGACAAATGCCAGGCATGTATCAATTAGTGAAGCGCGCTAATAAAGGCTTTATTCGTGGCTGGTACGAAATTGCCAACATGAAATTATATGTAAGTCCGGGAACGTCGCAATGGAATGGCTTCGCCTTCAGACTTTTTGATCCTTCAGAAATTTCGCTTTTCACTCTTCGTTCAGAATAATTTGTTATCTTGAGTTTCTAACTCCTCAAATTTTGCTTTCAAAGTTTTTTCCAGAGCTACAAAAGCATTTATGAAACTGTCGCGAATTAGCAAGATTAATTCGTCGGCTTCATCTTCGCTATAAACATGAGCAATAATATTGCGTTTTTTTAACATCGTAAGCCACACCGTAGGATCGTTTATAAAATGAAATTTATAAGCAATTTGCAAAATATCTCTGGGCGACCCAGTTTCAGCAGCTTCAACACCGTGTAATCTCAAAACGACTTGCAAGGCTTTCCATGCAAGTTCAAAAGTCATATTAAACTGACCGATTATTCCTGTCCTATATATATCCTCTTCGTTGATCTTCTCAAAATCAGCGTTCTTTAAGACATTAAGACAATTTGAGAAATTTTCAAATTTTTTCATGTTCATATAGCTTCACTCCGTCTTTTTGAATTTCGCATAATAAATCTTGAGAAAGTGTATCATCAAGATTGATGATATCGAACATTAAGAGCGAGTGAAAATTTTCCTTTATGTCCCAATAAAAAGAATCGAAATCGCCACCACTCACCGCAATATCAATATCGCTTCTTTCTATGTTGTCGCCTCTTGCCCGTGAGCCAAATAATATCACTTCATTAATATTATATTTTCGAGCAAACTTAATAATTTCGTTGATAACTCTCTGTGATATATTCATGATGATGTCTCCAAAGGCGAGATTCTTAAAGTCCCCGGATTAATGTAAGTTACAAGAGCGACGGTACCGGGCACGGATCGAATATATTTTCGTTCAGTGTAATCAATAGGCACCGAATTTGATTCCTTACCTGACGAATGACTAGCCGCTAAACTTGCCGCATATTCTAAAATTTCGCGCTTTGAAGTTTCAAGTTCTTCACGCGTAGCGCCTTTTATAATCACGTGAGCGCCGGGGAGTTCGTGAGCATGTAACCAAATATCATCTTGACGCGCCAATTTGAAAGTTACAAATCTGTTTCCTCGCGCTGAAAGTCCGACGAGAATATTCACGCCGTCTTTCATGATATTCAAGTGCGGAGGGACTTCCGGCTGCTTCTTCTTTTTGAATTTCGATTTTGAATCTTTTTCGCTCGGTGTAATCCATTCGTTCAAATCTTTGACAGCTTCGTTAAAATTTTCGGGGTCGTCTATGGCATCAAGCAAAGCCGATTGTTCTTTTAATTCTTTAATTGCGGCGTTGATGGCTTCGAGATTGGATTTAATTTCTTCGGGATTGCCCTTGGCCTTTCGATAGCGTTTGAAATATTTTTCGGCGTTTCGGGACGGATTCAAATTCGGATCGAGAGTTATATTTAGTTCTTCGCCGTTCCAATCTGTGATTTTAATTTCTTCGGCGCGTTTAGGAATTTCGTAAATATGCGACAAAATCGCCTCGCCCTTGCGTCTAAAAATTTCTGCGTCCTGACATTCTTTTAATTGTTTCAATAATCCGTCGCGATGACGTTCTTTAGATTTTGCTGCGCGTTTTAATTTTGCGTCAACGTTATGAAGAACTTTTTCACGGCCCTTCCGCAATAACGGAATCAAAACTCCTTGCCTCGAAGCTCGCATTACGTCATCGCCTAGCGAAATTGTTTCAGGAAAATCAAAATCGATTCGCGTTACATAATTATTTTTTTTGATAACGCGGCAAGTGATTTTTGAATCTTCGTCCGTAAGTTTTGAAAGTGCCGACAGCCAAGAAAGATTTTCGCGCTCTTCCCAATGCGATTGAATTAATCGCGCTAACGGGCGTCCGACGCCTTTAATATTCGGGACGTCTTCAAAATTTAATGCGCGAGTGTGATTTAATTCAATTCCTTCAAACGCGGGCGGAGCATTATAAACATGTCCGGGCAAAATCGTTCTGAAAGAATTTACATCTGGGGTAGAATGTCGCGCGGCCTCGTCGATTTTGTGATTTTCATCGAGCAACAAAAAATTTGCGACCGGCTCGGTGATTTCTAAAATTAAAAAATAATTCACGCTGACGCCTGCCGAAATTCGCCGACGGGCTTCAAATTCTAAAATTCGATCGTGATTTAACTGTTTTACATTTATAATCTCGCCCCCGTGTAACAATCTGCTTTTAAGAGCTTCGGAGATTGAAGCACGCGATGGAGAAATTTCTTTTAGCGCGTTGATTTCGTTTTGAGAGGCGGGACAAATCCCTGCCGAGCCTGATGACCAAGAAAACAAAAGCCAATTTTCTGAAGTCTTCATAGCGATCCATGATTCGCCGCCCTCAATACGATTGACCCGCAGAGGCAGAAAATTTTTTAACGCCCCTGCGAGTCCTGAGATAAATTCTGGTCCAAATGCCATAATAAAAAAATTTCCTTCTTATCTCATGATACTTAATATGCTATTTTGCTGTATCGCATTTGATTGAGCCAGCATAGCGGAATTTGATTCCATTAAAATCCTGATTTTTGTGAACTCAATCATTTCTTTAGCGTAATCAATATCGCTTATAGTACTGGTAGCACCGATTAGAGCTTCCATCTCGTCGGTTAAATTTCCGATATGATGTTCAAGTCTATTTTGTGAAGCTCCGAGTTTTGCCATTTGCATAGAAACTTTATCCGTAGCCGCGTCAATCACTGACACAGAGCGCATAGCGTCTGCTTGGCTCATCACGTTCACAGCGTCAAGGCCAAGAGCGTGCGATCTCATGTCGCCGATATTAATCATGACGTCTTCGCCTTCAGAAGCTCCGTTTTGAATTACAGTCGTGTTGTCGGCTAAGTGAAGCGTAACTTCGGAGCTTTTAGTTTCAAGTAAATCAAAATTTTTGCTCGCGTCGTTCCAACTGGCCGTAATTCCAAGCATAGGATCAAATTCTACGTCAACATTCTGATGAATCGCGCCGACTAATCTATTGTTCGTGATTTTTGTTCTTGCAGCGACAAGTGAATCATCGTGAGCGTTTCTGACTGTTACGCTGTAACTATTTTCAGAGGATTCTTGAATCGTGTTCAAGCCGAAAGCATTTAATAATTCTTCGTTGCCAGACATAGTGATTTCGCCGCGTTTTCCAGCAAGTACCGAACGCATAACGAGAGTTCCAGCTACGGCTTCGGAGCCTTGAGTTCCGCCTTCAACAAAAGTAACGAATTTTGTAGCGTCATCGACATAATTAATTTGTCCGAGTCCGTTTGCGACAGCGTCATTTAATTTTTTCGCAACGCTGCTCATCGTGTCGTCAGCATACAAAGTTACTTTAGCTTGTTTGCCGTCGCCTTGTGTCAAAGTGATTTCTTTGGGGTCGTTCAAAAGAAAATTTCCTTGAGCGTCCCAAAATTTATCAATATCGCGCAGTTGTGTTTTAGCTTTAGCTTCTTCGCCTTTGGGAGTTGTAATGAGGCTTGCGAGAAATGTTCCGTCTTCAACGTTATCAAAATCGTTGAAAGTCGAATCAGTCTTCAAATATAAATTGCCTTCTGACGCGACGCCGGTTTTTTCGTTTAACATGAAATTTGAAAATTTAATTTCGTTCCCGGCTGCTTTGTCGCTATTGAGGACATAATGAAGCCTTTGACTTCTAAACGGCGCGCCCGACCATTTATCGGGATAATTGCTGTCGATAGTGCCTTCAATGTCAATTCCGACTGCGTCATCTACTGGAGTTTGAGCCGATACGCTGACGGTGAAGGCTCCGCCTTTTTCGACGTAATTTATATCGTTGAGCTTGATACTTAATGACGACGAGCCAAACAGTTTATCTAAATTAACTTCGCTGCCGTCGTTTGAGAGCAAAATATTATCAAGCGTCGCTTTTTTTGAAACTCCCTCTTGCGTCAAAATATTTGCTGTTGCACGTAAACTCACAGTGTTGTTTACTCTGTCAACATTTTGAACTTCAAATAAAATGCTTGCGTTGTCGGCAAGTTCTTCGGAGGCTTCTAGCGTGAAAACTTCATCAACACTCTTCACGGCCTCGAAATCAATATCACTAAGATCAATTTCGTAGTCTTCTTCGTCTTCATCGTCAGTCAAAACGATACTTCGCGAATAAATTTCGGTCAACTGCTCTTCAGTAACAGCAATTTTCCCGCCGATTTTGTGAGCGCCGGTGAATTTCACTTCCTGACCTTCGGAACTCGCGATTGAAATTTTATAAGAGCCCGAAGGCATTGCGCCAGTGGCTTCAACGTCGCTAACTCCGATGTCGGAATTTACAGTTTTGTTTGAAACCGAGTTATCGTGTTTTATTCTGAAGACGTTAGATTTTTGAGTTTGTGCTTTGCCAGCCTGAGTTTCGACATTAATTTTGAAATTTCCGTCAACGCTGTATTTTTGGCCATATTGATCGATTGAACGTAACCCGCCGTTTATGATTGCTTTTACATTGCTGTCGGTGCTGCTCCATAAAATCGCACTGTCGCCGTTAAGAAGATTTTTGCGGTTAAATTGCGTTGAATTTCCGATTAAGTCTATTTGGTCGCGAATTTCATTAATTTCGACTTGAATATAACTTCGGTCTTGCTGTGTTAAAGTGTCATTAGCGGCTTGAACGGATAATTCGCGCATTCGATTTAACATTGATTGAGTTTGAGACAATCCGCCGATCGCAGTTTGAATCAAGCTCACGCCGTCTTGGGAGTTGTTCAGAGCTTTCTCCATTCCGTAAATTCGTGAGCGCATGACTTCACCTATAGAAAGTTCGGCGGTGTGGTCAAGATCAGCAATTTTTGTGCGCATTCCGGTAGATAATTTTTCGAGGGATCTTTTCATGGCTAAAGAATTTCTCGCCATAATTCTTTGTCCCATGTAAGAAGTCATATCGTGGTTCATTATCATCGACATAATTTTTTCTCACCTTCTTTTTAGTGAGGAATGAGGAGTGAGGAATGTTTTTTCACTCCTAACTCCTAACTCCTAATTTTTTATGCTTTAATGTCAAGTTTTCGTTTTTCTTCTTTTTCGCGAATTCTTTTAACGAAACTGACAATTTTATCTGGTGGAACTTTACGAATAATCGTGCCGTCCGCAGAACTCACCACGCTGATCTGAACAATATCAGCGTCCTCTATAACATCATATTTCAGATGGCGCATTTCGGAGGCTTTGTCAAGAATTTTTGCTTTGATTTCATCGGCTTGTTCGGCTCTGTTTTCTGATTTTGCTTGAGCCTCTTCGCGTGCGATTTTGTCAGCAACTTTTTTGTATTCTGAAGATGACGGCGCGTCCGAAGCGTGGCCAAGTGTTTTAGTCCTGATTACCTGACGTTGTTCAGCAGATTGTGATTGATTAAACGGGTCTGACAAGTCATTCGTGCTCATCCCATTTTCATGGTCAATCACCTGCTTCCGTTCAGCAAGGCATTAATAAGCTATAAAAATAAAAAGGGGAGGAGAGATTTCCCCCCTTCCCCCGTTTGCAGCGCTTATTAAGTTTTTTTAGGGTCAGTAAAGACTCTGTTTACTAACGGATCAGGCTGAGGACGTTCTGAGGCTGCTGGTTTGCTTGTGCAAGCATTGAGTTACCAGCCTGAAGCATGATGTTAAGTTTCGTGAACTGCATCATTTCCTTCGCCATGTCGGCGTCGCGGATTCTGCTCTCTGCGGAGGTCAGGTTCTCGCTGGCCGTCGTCAAGTTATTCGCTGTGTACTCGAGTCTGTTCTGGTAAGCACCGAGTTTAGCGCGCTGTGTCGAAACTTTGTCGATAGCGTTGTCGATGATCGTGATTGAGCGAGCTGCTCTATCATGGCTCATAACGTTAACTCCGTCAAGTCCGAGAGCGTGTGAACGCATATCGCCGATATTGAGGCCCATGTCTTCGCCTTCGTTTGCACCAATTTGAAGCACTGTGGTGTTGTCGGAAAGGTGAAGAACTGAATCCTGCGTTGTTGACGAGTAATCGAACTTTTTGAGTTTGTCGTTCCATGTAGCGTTGACTCCGCCAAGTGCGCTGAACTCAACATCAACGTTTTCGGAAATTAAGCCGTGAGCTACGTTGCCCGTTACTTTGACATCTTGCGCGACTGTTGCGCCGGTGTGAGCGTCAGTAACGTTGACGGTGTATTTCGTTTCTTTTGATTCCTGAATCGTGTTCAGTGAGAAAGCGTTCAACACCTGCTCGTCGCCGGAAAGTGTGATTTCGCCGTCTTTGCCGGGAACAACTGAACGGAGAATGAATGTACCATCAACCGATTCGGATTCTTTTGAACCGCCGCTGACAAATGTCGCAAACTTCGATGAGTCATTGACGTATTTGCTCTGGCCGAGGTCATTGGCTATCGCGTTATTAAGCTTCTTTGCTACGTCGTCAAGCGTGTCGTTCGCGTAAAGCGTCACTGAAGCGGTGCTGCCGTTGCCCTGATTAAGCGTGATCGTCTTGGGATCGTCAAGAAGGAAAGTTCCCTCTGAGTTCCAGAACTTGTCAAGGTCGCGGAGCTTCGTGTCGCCGGTTGCAACTTTGCCGATATACGCAACATCGCCGCTAGCAAGAACATCGCCGTCCTGAATAGGATTATTCAAACCAGTGTCAAGAGCACCGTTCGTGTACTTGAAGTCATTGTTGGTCTTAAGGGTGAGTGTCCCCATATCGACTGTTCCGGTCTTCTCGTTGAGATAGAACTGGTTGAAATCAAGCTCAGCGTTTGCAACTTTATCAGCATCTAACAAGTACTGAGGCTGCTGGCCGCGGAAAGGACCGCCGTCCCATTTCTCGTCCCAAGTGCTGTCGATTGAAGAATCAATATTGATTCTAAGTTCGTTGCTGCCGCCTGCGGTCAAGCCCTGCGGTGTTACTGAATAGACGAACTTCGCACCGTCCTGAATCGAAAGGAAACCAGTTGTGTCTACCAACGAAATCTGCGCGGCTGTGCCTCCGTCAGTAACGTTGAGAAGATCGCTAAGGTCAACCGTATTGGGGTTGTCACTCGATGGGTCTGCGCCAAGCGAAAGAACGATGTTGTCCTGCGTTGATGTTGAGGTTGTGCCGTTCTCTGACATTGTCTGAGCCGTCGCTTTGAGGGTAACTGCACGGTTCACCTGGTCAACATTGGTAACTTCAAAGAGAATGCTTGCGTTGTCAACGATATCGTTGGAAGCGAACGTAAATACACCGGTCGCAGGGTCAGCATTGGCCGTCTGAGTATCATCAATGGATGACACCGGGCTTGCGTCAGTGACTCCGCCGCCTTCATAAGTGATCTTAATACCGGCTGCTTTGTTATTGCCAACTTTCGTGGCGGTAATGCCGTTTGTGAAATCGCCAGTGAGAGAGATTCCCTTTTCTTTAGCAGCTTTAACGATCTCGTCTCTAACGCCTGAATAGGAGTGGTTATTCCCATCGTTGTCAGCAACAGGCGTATCGGCACCTGTATAGTCAACCGTTCCGTCAAAGAACGCTTGTTCAAGCTCAGAAGGCGCACCATTATCGCCAGTTCCGAAAATGTCAGTGCCGCTGGTTGACCAAATTTCAACTCCGTCATCTGTCGAAACGGTGATCTTTGTTACGGGGCCGGTCGTTCCGTTGAAAGTGAACGTACTGGTCGTTTGCTGCATCGGACCGCCGATTCCGTAAGCTGCTGTAAGCTGCTCATTGGCGGCAGGTGCGTTCGTCGTATAAGAAAGCTTGTAGCTGCCGGCCGGTACGTTATTAACCGTGAAATCTTCTACGCCAGCGTTGCTGTTGACGGTCTTGTTCATTACGACGTTATCATGTTTAATTTTCATGATGTCCGACTTCTGAACTTCGCCCTGCCCGGGGTCAGCTTTAACGCTGATCTTGTAGTTGCCTTCGACTGATCTCTTCTGGCCGAACTGGTCGATTTCACGAAGACCGCCTTTAACGATAGCTTTTGTTTCGCTGTCGCTGCTGCTCCAGAGTGCTGCGGCGTCGCCGTTGAGGAGTTTCTTTTTGTTGAACTGTGTCGTGTTGCCGATACGGGTAATTTCCTCGTTAAGCTGCCCGATTTCTTCCTGGATATAGCTTCTGTCCTGCTGGGTCAGTGTGTCGTTGGCTGCCTGAACTGAAAGCTCGCGCATTCTCTGAAGGATTGAGTGAGTCTCGCCGAGTGCGCCTTCAGCTGTCTGGATAAGGCTGATGCCGTCCTGAGTGTTGGCTACTGCACGGTCGAGTCCGCTAATCTGTGCGCGCATTTTCTCGCTGATTGCAAGGCCTGCGGCGTCGTCTGCAGCTGAGTTAATGCGAAGACCGCTTGAAAGTTTCGCTATCGACTTCTGAAGAGCATTGCTTGTGTTATTAACAATGTTGTAGCTCTGTAAAGCCGGTATGTTGTGTTGAATTACCATTGACATTGTAAAAAACCTCCCTGTAATGTTTAGTAAATTTCTCCTGCCATCCGTGTGCAAGAGTTTTTCTTAAAATTCCACCTCTCGCGCTTTATATATCGAGAGTTCCCCGCCCGTTTCGCAGAAATCTTTTCCTCGGGATTTATCCCACTTCTGAAACGCTCGCGCCCGTTCCATGCGGGTACCGGGTTGCGAATATTCTGCGGCGTTGGCTGCGTGCGCTTTGTTGCAATTAACCTTTATCCTCTTTCGCGAAAAGGTTTCAAAAATAAATTAAATTTTACAAATTGGCCTAAATGGTAACGGCCTTTCCAATGTTCATTCACATTTTCGGAACAATATTTTCATTACTTTAATAATTTTTTATGCCGCGCTCTTGCTCTCCCACCCGCCCACCCCGAGCTTCGAGCGCGGCTGCGATTACATCAAAAAAGCTGCTCCGCCGTTACCTTCACGAGTTTGTCCCGCTGTCAACAACGCCATAGCCTGCGGGCCTATATGTCCGATTACGTCATCAGGATTTTTAATTTCAGATTCTGGCTGCGAAGTTTTAATATTTTCTTTCGAATTTGAAGAAATTTTTTTCTTTTTTGTGTTCTTATTTGCGGCCTTAATTCCTAAATTTTCATTTTTAATTTTCTTTTTCGGCACGTCGATGCTTAAATATCCTTGAACTTCTCCGTTCCATTCACAGGCGCGAAAATTTTTTGAATCTTTATCTTCGGGAGGATTTGAAAATCTTTGCCACGTTCCGCCGCGCGCTTCGATTTCTTTAACCCAAGTCTGACCGACTGCAGCCCACCACGTTATATCCTGAGCGTCAGTCAAGTCATCGGTGCAGTCGTCAATCGTAAAAATTCCGGGACTTAAATATCTAAACGCTATAAATCTCGTGCCATTGAGCCCTTCAAGACGCACTATAAATTCGTCACGGTCAGGAAGTTCTGCGGCGTTTAATTTTTCAAGTCCGTTTCCAAACATACTTACGGCTCTGTCATTGAGCTTCAAAACTCCTCGCGAAGACATTGCAAACGGCACAGGAGCGTTCCACCATTCAGGAAACTGCGGGACATCGGGGTCAAGTGCGAGGTCAAGCGACGCAACAAAAGCCCCGGTGTTTTTAACGTAAAGCGCTTCAGAGTCCTCCGGCGATTCGATTACAGAAACGTCGAGCGGCCTAAAAATATTTCGTTCAGCCAGCTGCGGCAGGCGTTTAATCATTGCGTCTGCACAGTTGCGCTCAACCATAGAAATAAGCTGGCCTTTATTAATCACAATTACATCGCCGACATCAGGAACATAAACAGCGTACTCGGCAGCCGTGCTGAACAGAGTGCGCAAAAATTGTAGAAGCGTTGAATCAGGCGTCAGAGCCGATAAATTTGTTTCTGGAGTTTTCACTTTTCTGTTTCAAGTTCGAGAAGAGCGGCTGCAAATTCGGCAGGGTCAAAATTATTAAGATCGTCCGCGCCCTCACCAAGTCCGATATAACGAACAGGGACTTTTAATTTTTTGGCAATCGATAATACGACGCCGCCTTTTGCAGTATTGTCATACTTCGTCAAAATTATCGAAGACACTGGAATTATATTATTGAAAGTCTCAGCTTGGACAACAGAATTTTGACCTAAAACAGCGTCAAGCACAAGCACAGTTTCGATTCTGTCAGCTCCGGCTTCACGTGAAAGAACGCGATGAATTTTTTTAAGTTCTTCCATTAAATTATGTTTATCATGAAGTCGCCCGGCGGTATCGACAATTAAGACATCAGCTTTTGAACTTTCTGCGGCTTTCCATGCGTCAAACGCCACAGCAGCGGGGTCGCTTCCTTGACCTTGAGCAATAACGCGGACGCCCGAACGTTCGCCCCAAATTTTCAACTGCTCGACTGCTGCGGCTCTGAAAGTATCAGCGGCGGCCATGATGACTTTTTTATTTTGATTTTTGTATAAAGTCGCAAGTTTGCCGGCCGAAGTTGTTTTTCCGCTTCCGTTGACGCCGATCATTAACAAAATTAGAGGAGTTTTTTTAAGTTCAAAACTCTTGCCCATGCCCGGGACAGAATTTAACTCGCCGGTAATTTTTTCGACAAAAATATTTTTTAATTCGCCGGGAGTTTTAATATTTTTGCTCTTGGCCTCGGCTTTAAGAAAGTCAATAATTTCTTCAGTGAAATCAAGTCCGGTGTCACCCGCGATTAATTGAGCTTCAAGAGAATCCCAAAAATCAGAATCGAAATTTTTTGCGGAAAATAATTTTGAAATTCCTCCGCTCCATTTTTCGCGAACGCCCTTTAATTTGTCTTTAAGTTTTGCAAAAAATGCCATGATTTTATTTCCCCACAGTCTTGCGCATAAAAATAAACTCGTAACCAAGTTGGCCCGTAACAGTGTCTTGAGTTCGGCGCGAGCCTACGACTTGCCAACCTTCTTTGCCACGCTGCGCCATTTTGCCGCTTAAATTAGTGTCAAAAATAAAATCTATTGAATACTCATAAGAAGGATTTGTAGCAGTTTCGGCAGGAGCAGAATTAAAATTGCCGGCCGACATTCCCAGATTCGTGAAACCGTTTGCGAGTTTGTTGTTAAGTTGCATAAGTTGCCACGCTATGAAGCCGCCGACAGCAAGCAACGAAATCAAGAGGAGCGGCATAATTTTGCCAGCGATATTAAATGATGGTAAAGATTTTTTCTTTTTTTCGCCCGCGTCTGTTTTCTTGCTCATTTCGTTTTCTGCTTTCCTTTCTGCGATTTTTTCGCGCAAACCCATGACTTTTCCTTTTTCTTCTTCTTCGCCCTGATTCAAATTTTCCGGGGGAGTGTTGTCTTCGTCAAAATTATCAAAATTTCTAAAATTATTATTTACACTGCTATAACTTGCTTCTTCAGCCGGCTCATAAGATTCTGTTTCAGTTTCTGGCTCGTCATAATCCGGCATTGAAGTTGCTGCGCTGATTGCACCAAGTGAATTAATATCAAAATCATCTTCGCTAGAATCTTCAAAATCACTTTCAGGCGTGATTTCACCTGAAGAAATTTCTTCACTATCATCTAATAAACTTTGTTCAGGCATGTCGTTTTCTTGTGATACCTCCGTATCTGGCTCTTCTTCGTCATCGTCTGCAAGTAACGAAATTGCTGCTTCGGGATCTAGTCCTGAAAAATCTTCTTCTTCGGGTTCGTCCGTTTCCGGTTCTAAGTCTGCGGGAGTTTCAAACGATTCTAAAACTGTTTCAGGCTCTGAAACGTCAGCTTTAGGAAGCGTTTCTTCGGCTTCGGGCAGAATTTCTGATTCTGATTCAGAGTCAGATTCTTCGTTTAATAATTCTTCATTCTGTTCCGGGACTTCGGCCGGCTCCGGGTCAGGCTCTTCAACAGGCTCCGGCAAAGGAACTTCATCAAAAGTAGCTTCAATTTCTGTTTCAGGCTTTTCTGATTCTTGCTCCGCATTTTCGGGTTGTGATTCAGGTTCTTGCGGGTCTTCTTCGTAGCGAGAAAGATCGATTTCTTCGGTCAAAGGCTCTTCGCGCGGTGGAAAATCTGGCATAAGCTCGTTTAAATTATTTAAGTCTTCTTCAAAATTTTGTGAAGAATTTCGCGCGGCCGTTTCAATCGGGGAATCAGACATGGCCTCGGCGATATTTGCGATTAATTTTTCTTCCGCAGATTGCTTTGAAGGGTCGCTATTTGCTTCGCTCAAGAAATTTTCGGGAATTTTGTAAGGTTCGGGAGCTTCGCGCGCCTCGAGCGTCAAAGGGCTGCCGGTCATTGCCTCTGCAATATCGGCCATTAATTTATCCTCGGCTGTTTTAGTTGTTTCAGGCATTGAAACAGAGACGGGAACGGATTCGCCTTCAGGATTTTCAGCCGACTCTTGAGCTTGCGGGATTTCGTCCTCGACGTTCAAAACGATGTCGGCCGATGGTACAAAAGAATCAGCTTCGCCCGCTTCGTCAGCTTCTTCCGTTTCGTCGATTTCATCTTCTATGAGTGCTTCAGGCTCTTCTGATTCTAAATCGTTGATTTCATTTTCGATTTCTGACGCCGTTTCAGAGTCTTCTAATTTCTCTTCTAAGATTTCGTCAGGCTCTTGCGAATCGATTGCGATTTCTTCGCTTGCGTCTTTTTCGTCCGCTTCGTCAGCGCTTATGACGGGAATGTCAGGAAGTTCGCCTTCAGCCCCGCTTGAAACTTCTTCAAAAACGTCAGAATCTAAATTTTCGTTTTGCACAACGTCATTATTTTCGCTGATTAACGGGATTTCCGGAAGTTCTTGAACTTGTTCCGGCTCTGGCTCTATCGATTGAGATTTTTCAGACGCGGCGAAAATTTCAGCTTCTTCACTTGGCTCTTGCGTTTCAGGTTCTGCGGGAACTAATTCTGATTTTTCATTTTTTATCTCAAATTCGAGCGGCGCATCAATAATTTCAGGTTCCGGCTCAGGAGCTTGAATTTCTTCAGGTTCAACGACTTCAAGAATTTCTGAATTTTGCTCCGGCTGTGAGATTGGCTCTTGTTCTAGCGGCTCCGGAATTGGCTCATGAGTTTCGACTTCTTCTATTTTTGCCGGTGGCTCTGGAATTTTAATTTCTGTTTTTGGTTGCGATACTGGCTCTGGTTCTGCGGGCGCCGTTTTTTCGATTGGCTTTGGAGCTGCAGCAGGTTTAGATTTTGATTTATGTTCAGTCGGCTGAATTTTAGGAGCAGATTTTTTAACTTTCGATTTTTTTTGAGTATTATCAACTTGAAGACTTTGCACGAAATTTTTTTCAAAGTCTTCCATAAATAGGTCCGCAACTTTATCTGCGACGGGCTTTTTTCTAACGCTTCGAACGGTGCGGCGTGCCCGTTGTTGTGTTTCACCAGATGTATTACCCTCGAGGGTTTGTCTTAATTTTTCTTCAGCTGTTTTTTCATTCATTCTTTACACGTCCACAAGCGAATATTATAAATCATTCGTTATATAATGAAAAACCTCCGTGATTTCCACGAAGGTCATTAATTTCTTTTTGTACTTACAGATATTAAAACAATGTTTAATTTTGGTAGCCTTAACGAGGTTCGAACTCGTGTTTTAGCCTTGAGAGGGCTACGACCTAGACCACTAGTCGATAAGGCCATGAAAAACATATGGAATAATATCACGAAAAATTTTTTTTGCAAGCGTGAACGAATTTTCTGGTTAATGTTATAATAAATCAAACTTATTAATGAAAGTTTCCTTTCCAAATTTTACGCAGAAAAGAGATATTTTGGTCACTACTTTGGTCACTACAAAAAATAAAAATTTTATAGTTCTAACGCAATTTCACGAAGATGATTTTGAAATTATAAATTCAATTTTTTAATTTCAAGCTCGAAAAAAGAAAGTTTGATTCGCCGCTCCCTCACTCCCACCCACCCCGTTCGGTCGCGGCGACAAAATTAATTAAAACGGCGCAATGATTTTTATATGAAAATTTTTTATAATCTTTTCGCGTTTTCATTTAGCAACAAAAATTTTTTAAATGAGGTGATTTATTATGCCCACAGAACGTTACGTCTACAGCCTTAAAGACGGCGACGGCGACAAGCGTTTGTTACTCGGAGGCAAGGGCGCGAACCTTTGCAAAATGGCACAGTCCGGCCTTCCAGTCCCGGCAGGATTCATTTTAACGACAGAAGTCTGCCGCAAGTACATGCAAGACCCCAAAATCATGGACGAAGTTTGGGACGATGTCAAAAAGTCAGTCGCTCAACTTGAGAAAGAGACCGGCAAAGGCTTCAACGACAGCAAGAACCCGTTGCTCGTGTCCGTTCGTTCCGGCGCACCGATTTCAATGCCCGGCATGATGGAGACAATTTTGAATCTCGGACTTAACGACGAGACCGTCAAGGGACTTGCTGAAAGCTCCGGCAACAAGAGATTTGCTTATGACTCTTACAGAAGATTTATTCAGATGTTCTCAAGCGTCGTCGATGAAGTCAACTTTGATTTATTCGAGAAGGCATTAGCTCGCGCCCGCGAAGCATCAGGAATTACTGACGCAAAAGAAGATTACAAAATCCCGGCCGAGGCTCTCGAAAAATTATTAGTCGAGTACAAAGCGATTTACAAAGAAGCGACAGGCAACGACTTCCCGTCAGATCCTTGGGTACAGCTGCGCCGTGCTATCGAAGCAGTCTTTAAGAGCTGGAATATCCCTCGCGCAGTTACTTACAGAAAAATCAACAAGATTGATGACAATCTCGGAACAGCCGTAAACGTCATCGCTATGATTTTCGGAAACCTCGGCGACGACTGCGGAACGGGCGTTTGCTTCACTCGCAACCCGTCAACAGGCGAAAATAAACTTTACGGAGAATTTTTAATCAACGCTCAAGGCGAGGACGTTGTCGCAGGAATTAGAACGCCAATGCCGATAGCCGAACTTGAGCAGAAAATGCCCGACATTTATAAAGAACTTTGCAGATTAACGAGCTTGCTTGAAAAGACTTATCACGAGATGCAGGACGTTGAGTTCACAATCGAACGCGGCAAACTTCATCTTCTTCAGACACGCGCCGGCAAACGTACAGCAAGCGCGGCAGTCAAAATCGCTGTTGACATGGTGAACGAAGGCTTAATCGACAAAGCAACCGCCGTAACTAGAGTCTCGCCGGATCAAGTCGAGCAGCTCTTACACCGTCAGGTTGACAAGTCCGCTAAACAGGACGTAATCACAAAAGGACTTCCGGCTTCACCCGGTGCAGGCGCAGGAATGTTAGTGTTCTCCGCTGACGAGGCCGAAGAATGGGCAAGAGCCGGCAAGCCGACAATTCTCGCACGTCCTGAGACAAGCCCCGATGACATTCACGGACTCTTTGCTTCAAACGGCGTTGTAACATCACGCGGTGGAATGACATCACACGCTGCCGTCGTTGCTCGTGGAATGGGCAAGCCTGCTGTCTGCGGTTGCGAAGAAGCTGTGATCGACGTTGACAAAGAAACTTTGACCGTAGGCGACCGAGTCTTCAAGAAAGGCGATTGGGTAACGGTTGACGGAACGACAGGTAATTTCTTGGCCGGCGAAGCTAAGATGGTTGACGCGACGTTCACTGACGACTTCAAAAAGATTCTTGAATGGGCCGACGAAAACGCAAAGTTAATGGTCTGGACGAACGCCGACACACCTGAAGACGCAAAACGCGCACGTGATTTCGGAGCTAAAGGCGTAGGACTTTGTCGCACCGAACATATGTTCATGGGAGTTGACAGACTGCCGACAATGCAGCGTTTGATCGTAGCTCTCACGGGCAGCGCAGAGGGCAAAGAGGGACGCAAGGACGCTCTCGCAAAATTGAAAGTCATGCAGAGGGACGACTTCAACGGAATTTTCAAAGCTATGGACGGCTTCCCGGTCATCATTCGTTTACTTGACCCGCCGCTTCATGAGTTCCTTCCAAAAGAGCCGAACATTCTCGAAGACCTCAAGACAGCAACGCCCGAGGAGGCCAAGCGCCTTAACGAAACTCTCGAAAGAGTTCATCAGCTTCACGAGAATAACCCGATGTTGGGCTTCAGAGGCTGCCGCTTAGGAATGATTTACCCGGAAATTTACGAGATGCAGATGAGCGCGATTTTTGAAGCTGTCGTTGAGCAGACTAAAGCCGGTGTAACAGTCAAGCCCGAAGTCATGATCCCGTTGGTAGGCACGAAGGCGGAAATGAAATTCTTCCGTGAAATGGCCGACAGAATTGCCGCCGAAGTTATGAAAGAAACAGGCGTGAATTTCAGTTATCTTGTTGGAACGATGATTGAGATTCCGAGAGCCGCGTTAGTTGCTGACCAGTTGGCTGAATATGCTCAGTTCTTCTCATGCGGAACGAACGACTTGACGCAAACGACATTAGGCTACTCACGCGACGATGCCGAAAATAAATTCTTGTTCCAGTACATCGACAAGGGAGTCTTCAAAGAGAATCCGTTCGCGGAACTTGACAGAGACGGCCCTGGCCAGCTTGTTAAAATGGCGGTCGAGAAGGGACGCAGCGTGAATCCGAATATGTCCGTTGGAATTTGCGGCGAACATGGCGGAAACCCGGCGAGTATTGCGTTCTGCCACAGCGTGAATTTGAATTACGTGAGCTGCTCACCGTTCAGAGTTCCTGTAGCCAGAATTGCCGCGGCACATGCAGCGCTTGGAGTTTTGAAATAAGTTTTTATTAGGCCGCGCCCTTGTCTCCCACCCACCCACCCCGACTTCGGGCGCGGCTTTGCCTTTAATTTGTTCCCTCTAATTTTTTATATTCGTCAATACAAATTGGATCAAAGTCGATTAACTCATCATATAGCGCGTCGCACCAAGTTTTCATTTTGTCATAAACGCCGTCAAGCAGCGCGATCCCTTTCGACATATACCAAATATCTGAACACGCTTTTACAACTTTCTGATTATCATTAGCTGGACTCAATCCCATAAAACGACTTGCATAACCCGCGCTTTTGCAAGTAGAGAGATAGCGTCGAGCAACGTTCCTATATTCATGATACAAAAATGCAACATGCTTAAAATCATTCATTCTAAGTTCTGCGCAGATTGTATTTAATTCTCGCCGCCTACTGCCGAAAAGATTCATCTTGCCGCATAACATGTTAAGACAAATAGCACGCCAGAGCCACCAGTCTATATTATCGCGCTTTTTGTTAGTATGATCAGAGTATCTTTCATCATATAAGACGCGTAAAAAGCTGGAATCTTCACCAATAGGCAACGAGTTTAATATTTCCAATCTTTGTTTAGGCTCAATGACGCTGTAATAATTTTTGAATTTTTCACTAATAGCATACATGTTAATTAGTTTTTAAGACTGTGAATAGGGGCAGGGATTCTTCCTCCGCGCCTTATAAAATCTGAACTTTTCGCTTGATTTACTTTCATAACCGGAGCAGCGCCTAATAATCCACCAAACTCAACTGTATCACCAAAATTTTTATGTGGAGCTGGTATAATTCTCACAGCTGTAGTTTTAGAATTAATTACGCCGATAGCGGCTTCATCAGCGATTATGGCTGAAAGAATTTCCGCGCTTGTATCGCCGGGTACAGCTATCATATCCAAACCAACGGAGCAAACACAAGTCATAGCCTCAAGTTTTTCGATGTTTAACACGCCTTTTTCGACTGCCGCAATCATTCCCTCATCTTCGCTAACTGGAATAAACGCGCCCGATAATCCTCCAACATGCCCTGAAGCCATTACGCCGCCTTTCTTTACAGCGTCATTTAGTAAAGCAAGTGCAGCTGTAGTACCGTGAGCGCCGCAAGTCTCAAGGCCCATTTCTTCCAGTATTCGAGCCACACTGTCGCCTTGAGCCGGAGTCGGAGCGAGTGATAAATCTACAACTCCAAAAGGAATACCCAAACGTTCTGAAGCCGCATTAGCTACCATTTGTCCCATTCTTGTTATTCTAAAAGCAGTTCGCTTCACAGTTTCAGCGACAATGTCAAAACTTTTTCCGCGAACATCTTGCAACGCTTTATATACAACTCCCGGCCCAGAAACTCCGACATTGATAACACATTCCGGCTCACCTTCACCATGAAAAGCACCTGCCATAAAGGGATTATCTTCAACAGCATTCGCAAATACAACTAGCTTTGCACAGCCTATGCCATCATTTTCTGCTGTAAGTTCCGCAGTTTGTTTTATGATTCTTCCCATTAATGCTACAGCGTCCATGTTTATGCCGGCTTTTGTAGTTGCTACATTTACGCTTGAACATACAAGTTCAGTTTCGGATAAAGTTTTTGGTATTGAGTTAATTAAATTCAAATCCGCATTAGTAAATCCCTTATGAACGAGTGCCGAGAAGCCGCCGATGAAGTTCACACCGCAATTTTTTGCTGCGTTATCAAGTGCATGACCGATTATTGAATAATCATTATTTTCACATGCTGCTGCAACTTGTGCTATGGGAGTAACAGAAATTCGTTTGTTAATTATTGGGATTCCATATTCTTTCTCAATCTCGCAACCAGTGCTCACAAGATTTTCTGCCTTTTTACAAATTTTTGTATAAATTTTTTCTGCGCATTTTTTTATATCCGAGTCTGCGCAATCATGCAACGAAATCCCAAGCGTGATTGTTCTTATGTCTAAATGCTGATGGTCAATCATGTTGACCGTTTGCATTATGTCTGAAATATTGAGCATGATTTACACCCTGTGCATGGCGTTAAAAATGTCCGCCCGTTGTATATGAATGTTAAGTTGTTCAGATTCGCCACGTTGAATCAGTGCTGAACGAATTTCATCAAAACTAAATGATGATGTAGAAGTATCAACCAAAAGTGTCATTGTAAAAATTCCTTCCATTACAGTTTGGTTAATATCCAAAATATTTACGCTCATTGAAGAAAGCAACGAACAAACGCTCGCGATGATGCCGACACGATCTGCGGCCGTTACAGTCATTATCGCTTTCAAAAATAACACTGCCTTTCTAGTTTTTATTTTCGTAATTATAGCAAAACTTTTATTTTTTGTGATAAAATTCATAAAAATTTTTATGGAAGAGACTTGTAAAACAAAATGGACAGAAAAAAAGCTTTAGATTCGTTTAGAAATTATGTTGCCGCCTACGATACTAAAAATGCGGGCGTATCTTTGAAAATTGCACACACATACAGGGTAGCTGAAATTGCAGATAGTATTGCGCGCAGTGTTGCTGGTGTGGAAGCTGATTTAGCGTGGCTACTAGGATTGCTTCATGATATTGGGAGATTTGAACAAATTACACGATATGGAACTTTCAAGGACGCTTTTTCAGTAGATCATGCTGAGCTTGGTGCGGATATTTTATTTCGCGACGGTCTAATTAAAAATTTCCCAGTCCTTGACTCAAAAAAAGAGCTTGTGGAAACTGCTATAAGGCTTCACAATAAACTAACCGTACCAAACAAACTCGACAATGAAACTAAAATGTATAGTAATATTCTTCGTGATGCAGACAAAGTCGACATATTCAGAGTACTAACGGAACCGCCGTATAATGAGCGCAAAACTAAGAACCTGACTATACGAAATGAAATAATGCAGTGCGTTTTTGAGCATAGATGTGTACCACGAATGGCTATTCAAGTTAATGAGCTTGAATTACTGGCTTCACAGTGTTGTATGGCCTTTGAGCTTACTTATACTAAAACACACGAAATTGTATATAAACAAGGATATTTGAAAAAATTATTAGACGTTCCTGAGTTAGCCGTAGTCAAGGTCGAGATTAAAAAAGCTTGGGAGATAAAAAATTTTATATTTCCCGTTTGACTTCTTCAAATGCAATTTGACCAAACACGGAAACAGAGCAATTATTATTTACTATGTTGAGCAAATTTTCAGGAATATCAAGACATTCACTACGAGAAATTTTTTTATTTTGCATTCTTTGAAATACATCAACATTTTTTCTTACAACTTCTTTGACATTAGGTAAAAAAGAAATTTTCGTCATTGGTATTTTTAAGAGCTCATCAGAGTTTTCAAAAGTGCTAAAAATCTCGTCAGCGTAAAACATTCCTAAAATTTGCATGTAATACTGTAACGACTTAAAGCCGCCTGAAAGATTAAATATAATTTTATAATCTTGTGAACGAAATGCGGGCAATTTTTCCGCACACCATTTAACGAGATTATTCACACCTAGCTGAAATTCATCAACATCGAACAAGTTAATTTCTTTTATTAATACAGGTTGAAATTTAATGTTGTTGCAAGCACCCCAAGATTGTATAAGTTCCGCAGCTCTTTGTCCTTGATAAGTGTCAGTATGCAACAAGTAATGAACATCTTTTGTAGCCTCGTCTAAGTTGTCATCATAAAATTTAATAAAGCCGTTGAGCTCTATTGACATTGTACTAGCTTCATAAAGTTCAGCATGTGCTAGCTTATCATGTCTAACTTTGCAGATTTGTTCAAATACACTAAGTTCTCCTGGCGTATATTCAGAGTAGCTCTTGTTTATATTTTTCTTTAAAAATTTGATGTGTTCAAAGCGTGTTCCATTTAAAAAAACGCTTATGCCACAAGGTGTTACAGTTAGTCGCTGCATTGTATCCTCCCTTATCTGTGCGCGTGTATTATCTCAAGCCAATATCCGTCGGGTCTTGTATGAAATAAATTCCAATTGCTGGATTCTCGTAGCAAATGCAGCTCATTTTTTCATGAAGCTCATGATCAGCAGTAAAATCATCAACATGAAACACAAGGTGAAATTCCTCATCCCTAAATCATATTTACCAACATGGTCGGCAAGCCATATTAGCTCTAATTCAAAGTCCGAAGTGTCATTACCAAGATACGCAAGTATGAAAGAGCTATCGGGAGCCGTTTTGCGTCGTTTTTCGCTTAAACCTAGAGCCTTAGCATAAAAATTTACGGAGTTGTCGAGGTCTTGAACGTTGTAATTTTCATGAACCATCTTAAAATTCATAAATATCATTCCTTTCGTAAATTTTATTTTAGCACTTTGTTATAGAAATGTAAGCTACTTCATGCTAAAATACAAAAAAATTTTGAAAGGACGAATTATTATGCCAAGAGTGTATCAAAGCACAAAAGATTTCACCGAGGAAGAAAAAGCCGTTATCCTTGCACGTTTGAAGACTCAGAAGGCCGTTGATGTTGCTAAAGATTTGGGGACATCGTGGCAGGTCATCGTGGCGCTTCAAAACGCTTCGCGCAAAGTAACCAAACGCTCTCATGCTAAACGAATAAAAATTGAAAAACGCGATGCAATCTTAGCAAGAGCCGCCGAGATCGGAGTTGCCAAGGCAGCTGAAGAAGCAGGGGTTAGCAAATGGACAATCGCAAAATGGAGACGTAATGCGAAAATTGCAGCTACTAAAGCAAAACCGACCCCCGCAGGAATTCCAACAACAACCGAGAAAACAGCGCCAATAGAGCAGCCTGTTTCACGCCATGAACAGAAAACTTATACAGCGTTGGAATTTGAAAACGCGATCTTAAAAGAACAGATCGCAGCGTACGAGCAGCAACTTGATAAATTAAGGCTTGCAATGACTAAATTATTATAGTTGTAGGATTATTTTTCCCTCCCCCCTAACACATGCAAAGATTCACCTGTTATAATTTTGTCATTCGATGTTAGGGGGTATGATATAGACATAAAGGAGGTTAATTGATACGATGAGAGGTACAATTACGCGCAGGTTGGATAGTGTGATTGATAATCTTCAAAGTGAGTTTCAAACGTTGTATTGTAAAGGCGATTTTATAGCAAAGATAGAAGTTTTAAAGCTTGCAGGTACTCAATCAGATCGCCCAAGCAAACTCAAAAAATTATTTGAAATGTTCGATGTGTTTGGAATTGAGTATGAGCGTGGAATGAGCAACGAGTATTACGAAGATCTAATTGCAAATTTAGCGATCCCAAGCTTCAAAGACCTTGAAGACAAGATGTTAATCAATCTGTACTCTATATATGAAAGATATCCAACGCCTACAGAATACATGAGACGAATTGTAAATCGTTTATCTGATCCTGATGACCACTGGGAAGACGATTCACTGCGACTTAGAATCGTGAAGCAATTTATAAAGTACGGAGACTATTTATCGAGCGCAGGGTACAACGGTAGAAAATTTATAACTGACTATGCTAAAGATAAAATTTCTTCAAAATCCCTGGATTCAAAGGCTGACGTAGTTAGAATAATTGCTGCTCTCGATGATGGTATTTTCAAAGCTCTTGATACTGCCTCGTCCGACCAAAAAAGTCCTGAAGGTAAGTTTGGACTTCTTAAAATTGCTGATGATCTTGCTTTAGGCAAATTTCATACTGAAGGCTCTACTAAAAAACAGTTGTATTTATTTGCAATGGCTTATGGAATGACGTATTATTCAGGCGCAGATGACACAAGGATAGATGCCAAAACAGATATCGAGATAAATCTCTTTCGCGATTACTACACCAACAATTTAATGAGATTTATTTCTGACGTTTACAAAGGGAAACTTGATGAATACGAGCTTGATCCATCAGGGCAAGGCATAAATTACAAAAATTTTGCTGAAATGATTTACTTATATTACATATCGCAGAACTTCACTACGCGAGAAAAAATAGCAAAATCAAGCGCCATGATAGAAAAAATCAAAAAAGAAAGACGTCAACAAGGCTCAAAACCTAGTGTTCAGAACAATGGAACTGAAACTTACAGGAATTTATTCAGCGAAGAAATTTTGAATAAATCGGAGGCTGAGTTTGAAGAATTTATCAAGCAAAACTACGATTGCGACACATCCCAGGGAAACTACAGCAGGGGAGTTTTACAGCTCGGTACGACACAAAATTCCGCTTTTAAGATTTATAGCGAGCTTCTAGGAAAACTAAGGAAACTCATGACACTGGAAAATTGTAATTATGGTTTGTGGTTTACCGATGTTGCAGCTTTCTGGAAATACGGCTGCGAGAGTATTTGCGAGCGTAATCCTGAAATTGAACGCGAAAAATTTGCTGAATTCATGGAATTGCTTCTTGCTATGAATAATTTCCTTGGTTACGCTGTAAAAGAAGATGAGAGCACAAAAAGCGGAGAACAGGAACGGGCAGAGCTTTCAACTATGAAAACAAAAACGTTGTATGCATCGGAGAGTACTGTAACAAGAAGTTCGATAATTGTTGCGTTTTATTATTACTACAATGCGCTCCACGAGAAAGACGGACAAGATAAATGGAAAAATTTTGCTGAACTCTTCAACGAATACAAAAGACTACTTAATCCAGAACTCGAAAAAGCCTATTATCAGCCTTTGAGCGGCAGAAACATTTTTGATCTTCTTGTTGTATTTTCATCTTACGCATATCTAAATATGTAAAATAGTAAAGAGAAATTCGTTTTATATGTTAATAAAATCTTTTAGCGAACATGGTTTTCATCATGCAGAAATGAATCAAGATAATCAAGACGCTGTGTATTATGGCAACAATAAAAATTTCACTGTAATATCTCTAGCTGATGGCGTATCTGAATGTCTTCAAGCCCGTACAGGAGCTGAAATAGCGAGTCGTGCATCTACTAATTTACTTTTGAAACATGGAGATTTATTTATGGAGCTTGATAATCAAAAAATTGCTCAAATTGTGATTTCGCATGTTTTATATGAACTTAGATATGTAGCCAATCGAGACTCAAAAAAAATTGAAGACTATTCAAGCACGCTATCTTGTGTTCTACTGGATAAAAGAAGAAATAAAATCCTTTGCATGAATCTTGGAGATGCTATAATTCTTGCTTCAGATCCTGGAAATTGTAAAGTTTTGACAATGCCATACGATAGTTCAGAAGGTTGCTGTGTTACTACAACATACAATGCATATTTAGCAACTGTTGTAAATTTTTTTGATACATCTTCTATCGATTCAGTTGTAATATGTTCAGATGGAGCTTGGAAGCAAATGTTTCAGAAAAACAAGTTAAAATATGAAGTATTTGCTTTAATAGCAGCAAGTAAATATGACGTTTTAGAACAATTTTTGAGGCGACAAAAATGTTTTGATGATTTTAGTTTTATATCGTTGGATATGAAACAATCAAGGAAGGGAAAAGCTGCATGAATAAAAGAAAATATTTAAAAAATAAAATTCTTCTTTGTGCTGTAAGTGACGGAATTGTATTCAAGCGAACATTTACAATTACTAAAATGATCAACGATGAAGGGGCATTTTCTATCTGTTACGAAGCCTATCACGAAAAAAGTGGAAGAGGAGTTTTGAAGGAATTTTACCCTAAAAATATCCTCGGCTTAGTTCGAGATAAAAACGGTCAATTGTTGTGTTCTTCAGATTTCCATGAACTCAATAAAAATTTTACAGAATTAGAAAAAGAGTACATTCAGCCTTATGAAATGTTGCTTGCAGCTAAACAAAGTGATAGTAATCAAGATATATCAACATTTATACCAATTTTTGAAATTTATCACGGTTGCGATGAATACGGAAACATAATAGGCACCACCTATATTTGGACGCCCACGCCTGAATTAGAAACTTTTGATGTAATTTGTAAAAAAATTCATGAATCGCCAACTTATAAGCCTGAACATAAGTTATTAACTGTATTGACGGCAATAGATTCTCTTACAAAATGTATTTGCATACTTCATTCTATGGGGGTGATTCATCGCGATATTAAGCCTTCAAATTTTGGTTTTTTGAAGCGCGGCGATCAGACATTAACTCAGACGTTATCATTATTTGACATAAATTCATTATGCTCTGTTTATGCAAATGATACAACCGCCATCGGTACAAGAGGATATATGGAACCTGAAGCAGGCTATGAAACCGCTGATAACCAGACGGATATTTACTCAATCGGTGCAACATTATTTCGTGCGATTGTTGTATCTGATGAAATTGAAAAAAACGGTGGAAATTATAAAACTGAGTATTATGACAGACTTAATGAATTTGTTGATGATTCTTTATTAATACAGGCGTCAGAAGCTAATTCACACCCTAGATTGAGAAATATTTTAACTACAATGCTACGTAAGTGTCTGTGTGAAAGAACATATCGCTACGCTAGGTGTGAAGAAATTCTTTCGGATCTTCAAATAGCCCTGTTTTATGCGTTGCCATCTGAATTTACACAATTAAGACAAGATAATCAAAAATGGATTTTGGCAGATGTTGAAAAATTATTGGATACGCAAAAAGATAGAAATTCTTCACTTGCAATTCAGTATCATTTGTATAAAAATCCGCTTTATCAATCTTGTCCAGATTCAGATAGCATAAATGTTCTTATCGTTGGACTAGGTAAACATGGACAAAAATTTCTTGATATATGCCTTCAAAATGGCCAGCTTCGCAACAAAAAATTGAATGTTGTAGTTGTATCTGATGATGTAGCTTTTAAGGAAATTTATTTATCTGAAAGGCCGGCATTACCTAATTTCTTTAATATAGATGGAGCTAATTCGGATGATGAGAATTATGGGAACGTTTCATTTATAATAACCAAACTGAACGAAGAAGAAGGTGTTGATACAACTGCTTTAGAGAATCTTATTTGCCAATGCCATGATAATCAGCCTCCACATTACATTTTTGTTGCATTAGGTCAGGACGAACTGAATTATAAAGTAGCTCAAACTTTCAAGACTTCGACAGAAATTTTAGATATAAACTGTTTTATAAGCTACATTTATGAAAATAATAAAATGCAGCAAAAGGACTCAGGAATTTGCCCGTTATACATAAATAAAGATATAAAAAAATTGGCATTGTATCCTGAAATTGAACGAATGGCCTTCAATACTCATCTAGTTTGGGAAAAAAATCTAAACATCGGACTTAGGAGCATAAAATCAGACTACAAGAGAAATTATAATCATGATTCTTGTATATCAAGTGTTTTTTCTTTAAAATATAAATTATTTAGCATGGGGATAAACCTCGATGTTTTTAGCTTTAGTGAGGCTGCTAAAATTTTCAAAGAGATAATTTTTAACAAGAAAAATCGTACACTCCGAAATGAGTTAATATGGATTGAGCATCGGAGATGGGTTACAGAGAAAATTTGTAGTGGTTGGCGAACTTTACAAGATATAGAACAATGCATTAGCTCTAGTAATACCAAAAATGAAAAACAAAAACTTCACATTTGTATCAGAAAAAGCAGGCCAGATCAGAAACTAGCTCATGAATATACTGATCTTACAAAATGGGATACAATGTCAGAAACCGAACTTAGTAAGCTCGATGATCTCGACAGAATGTCTGTAGAACTGCATTTGATGTTTCTAAAAAAAGCAAAAGTAATAAAAGAAATTCATAATCCACTTTTAAATAATATTTTGATTGGAATTTCAACGCTAATTGACGATAATAAACAAGCTGTTACAGCGTTTGAAGAGTGGTTAGCTTGTATGAGAGATATACAAAATGGTGACATTTCCAAGGCTCCCTTGTATAAAAGTTTGAAAAATACTTTTTTGAAAATAACGGATAAATTCACTAGTGAACGCAAAATAGCTTTAGAAGAACAAATTAATGCATTAGAAACTATTTTCAGGCCAATATTAGCAAGCATGGAATATCGTAACTTCAAAAACGACGATATGGCACTTGTTGATAACATACCATTTATACTCACTTACACTGAAGAGGCATATTTAGTAGTTCCGTTTGCTTTTGGTGATAATACCTCTGTATTTGGAAATGTTTCAGCAGCGACAGTCGCCGGCCCATCAAATATTATATACTTGTGCCTTGTTGAAACAAACGAAGATTTTAACGCGCTTTGTGAATACGTTCCATATGTCATTGAATACATGAGAAAGAAGAATTTCAATGCAAATGTTGAATTTGTCTTAATTTGCAAAAATACAAAAAATTTTGTGATTGACGAACTTAAAGAAAGTTTGCTTGAAGTTGGAAATGGAAAAATCAGGCAAATTAAGATTATAACGTTCTCTTATCCTGAAAGCATTTCTCGAAAATTGAAGTCGTATCTAAAACAAAGAGCAAAAAATAAACGCTTCTTCGCGCTCGAAAAGAATTCTACGATCCTTTCTTACATGTTGCAAGGGAGCGGTTTATATAACTCGTTTGCAAGTTACAGCTTTGATTCATACAACATCAAATTTTATGATATTGATGGCTGTGATATGCTTGAATATATCACAAAAAGACCTTATATAACTGTTTCGGACATGGCTACATTCAATCTTTCTTCGGGGGAACGAGGCGTTCAATCTGAATTTTTCGAAGATTACAAAGAACTTTGGGCTAAATATTGCGAAAAACCAGGATTTTGGAAACTTACGTGTGATATTTTGGCCGAGTATTCCGATAAAAATGACATTATAGCCTCGTTTAGGAGGACTCAACAGCATGAAAAAAGCAATGATGCAAAAATATACACTTACATTCTTCCATCTATGTGCAGAAAAACTGTATCTAAAATCATCGACTACTTGAAAACACAAGAAATTTTAGAAAAAGAAAGCTATGTTAGAAATTACACTGCTGATTCTTGTCAGGTCGTTATTGCGGATCGTTGTAATGCTCTCGCTGAATATGATAGCCTGTTTGCAAATGTTTATGCCCTCATGCTTCCTGATGACGTAAGGCTTTTTCTCGATACAAAACGTCATGAAGTCAAAGTAATTTTCAATGGTCTTGTTGTAAAAGATCTTCAAATTACAGGAAGTAGACCTGCTGAAATCCTTTCTTTACTGAAGTTTTTCAAAAATAAGGGATACATTCTTGATTTATGCGTGAATCAAAATCAAGATACAAAAATTAGCTTTACATACGCAACCGGCACAATCAAGGAACTTTTAACTACAGCAGGAAAAATTTTAGAAATTTACACATCACATAAAGTCAAAGAACTTGGAAAATTTGATGACGTTGCAAGCAGTTTTGAAGTAAACTGGAAGGGCACTGAAGTAAAAAGTGAATTTGACTGTGTTCTCACAAAAGGATTCAGAAGTTTATTTGTCGAATGCAAAGCACGTTCTGATATTTCACAAGAATTTTATTTTAAGTTGGCTGCATTAGCTCATCAATTCGGCATAAACGCAAAGGCTGTGCTAGTTGCTGACACTCAAGAAAAAAGTTTTCACGATAACGCGGCCTTCAATGCTATGCAACGAAAACGTGGCGACATGTTGGACGTTATTACAATCTGGAAACCTGATGAAATCAATGATATTGGCCACACTTTGCTAAAAATTATAAACGGAACTTATATAACTTCGGAGGAATAAAAATTGTATACACCTAATCCAATTTATACGGGCGATGTAGTTTTGCCCGGAGCGTTGCTGAGCTTAACTGAAAAAATTGCGTCAAATGTTCATGATGTCTGGGCGGTTGGTCGAATTTCTGAAGGCTGGACTTACGGCCCTGTCAGAAACAATGAAAAGAAAATCACGCCTCTGCTTGTGCCTTATTCGGAATTGCCCGATAGTGAAAAAGAATACGACAGAAACACCGCGCTGGAAACTTTAAAATTAATTATCAAATTGGGATATAAAATAGTGTAAGGCTATTTTTGGTGGGCCCACCTGGACTCGAACCAGGAACCTTCCGGTTATGAGCCGGTGGCTCTAACCACTTGAGCTATGGGCCCGTCAACTTTGAGAATTTTACACGAGCCTTGATTTTACGTCAAGCATCAAATTTTTTGCAATCGTGGTGCGCCCGAACGGGAGGGCGGGTGGGAGTGAGGGCGCTATTATAATTAAAAATCTGACTTCTTTAACGCGAATTTTGAAATATATATTATAATTTGTTCAACACTGCGCCATTATCTTAATGGACAATTTTTGCAAACTAAATCAAGAATTTTAGAAAGGAAGCAGAAGACAATGAAGGAATTTAAGTACGTCATCACCGACCCGGTAGGAATCCACGCTCGCCCCGCAGGTTTACTCGTCAAAGAGGCAAAAAATTTCAAAAGCACCGCAACTTTCATCAAAGGCGACAAGAGCGCTAAAGCTACTGCTTTAATGAAGCTCATGGGAATGGGCATCAAACAGGGCGACGAAGTTACCGTCCAAGTTGAAGGCGAAGACGAGGAAGCCTGCGCCGCCGCCATTGAGAAATTCCTTAAGGAGAATTTTTAATGCAGGTCGTTAAAGGCACAAAAATAGTAAACGGGATCGCCATCGGCAAAATTAAAGTCTACAAAGCTCCTGTTTATGAAATTAACGAAGAATTAATCAACGACATAGCCGCCGAAATAGAACGCTTTGAAGCCGCTCGCCTTAAAGTTCAGGAGGAGCAGAACGCCCTCTATGAAAAAGAAATGAAGGAAGGGCACAAAGACACCGCCGGAATTTTCGAGGCTCACGCTATGATGCTTGATGACGAGGATTTAATCGACTCATGTAAAGAAATCATGGCCGAAGGCCACACCGCAGAGTTTGCTGTTCGTGATGGCTTTGAAGCCGCCGCCGAGATGTTCAGAAATATGGACGACGAATATTTCAAGGCTCGCAGCGCGGACGTTATCGATCTCAAAAACTCGATGCTTGATGTCTTATTTGGAGCCGACACTGCGAACTTACAAGGCACCGAACCCGCAATTCTAGTTGCGGAAGACTTAGCACCGTCCGAAACCGTTAAACTTGATAAATCTTTGTTGCTCGGTCTCGTAACTCGTCAGGGAAGTTCAAACAGCCACACAGCAATCTTAGCCCGCAGCATGAACTGGCCGACGCTAATTCAGTGTCATGATGCCGCTGATGATTGGGACGGGAAATTTGCTATCCTCGATGGCTACAACTCCTGCATTTATATCGAGCCGGAACAGAACATAATTGACGAACTCACAGCTAAGCAGAAGGAAGACAAAGAGAAAGAAGCAAAACTTCAGGAACTCAAAGGCAAGCCCACTGAAACTAAAGACGGCTACAAAGTCAGACTCTATGCTAATATCGGCGGCCCGAAGGACATTAACGCCGTTATCGAAAATGACGCAGAAGGAGTCGGCCTCTTCCGTTCCGAGTTCGTCTATCTCAACAGCAAGACCGACCCCACAGAAGAAGAACAGTTCCAAGCTTACAAGAAAGTCCTCGAAGCTCTTTCACCGCGCTTAATCGTAATCAGAACTTGCGATATCGGAGCCGACAAGACAATCGACTATATGAATCTCGACAAAGAAGAAAACCCCGCGTTAGGATTTAGAGCGATCAGAATCTGTCTTACGCGCAAGGACTTTTTCAAACGTCAGCTTAGAGCATTATTAAGGGCTTCAGCGTTCGGAAATCTTGGGATCATGTTCCCGATGATTATCAGTAAGTGGGAAGTTCAGGAATGCAAAGCGATTCTCGACGAATGCAAGAAAGAACTTGAGGCCGAAGGCGTTAAGATTGGAAAATACGAAATCGGAATCATGATTGAGACTCCGGCGGCGGCGTTATGCGCTGATGACTTAGCCGAAGAAGTTGACTTTTTCTCGCTCGGCACGAACGACTTGACGCAATACACCTGCGCTATAGACCGTCAGAGCGCAAATCTTGAGAGATTCGCTAACACTCATCACCCGGCTTTGTTAAGATTAATTCGCGAAACTATCGAAGCAGGACATCGTCACAACACTTGGGTAGGAATTTGCGGAGAACTTGGAGCAGACCCGGAACTCACTGAAGAGTTTTTGAAGTGGGGCGTCGATGAACTTTCTGTTAATCCTAAGAGCATTCTCCCGTTAAGAGATAGAATCAGAAACACCGATCTTTCAAATTATAATAGCAATCAAAAAACTGAATCTCCTGCGGCGAAATCGGAAAACGAAGCTTCAAAGCCGAAGGGATTTTTTGGGAGGTTATTTAGCTAATATGTTATATGGAGCATTAGAGGCCGGCGGCACAAAAATGATCTGCGCGGTCGGCAACGAAAGCGGACAAATTTTGGATCAGGTCATCATTCCGACTACAACGCCTGATGAAACTATGCCAAAAGTCATTGAGTATTTCAAATCTAAACTTGATGATTCGCTTCCTGACGATGAAAAAATTCAGGGACTGGGCATAGCGTGTTTTGGCCCCGTCGATGTCAGAGAAGGTTCAAAGACTTACGGAAACATTCTCAACACTCCTAAAATCGCGTGGAGAAATTTCCCGATGTTGAAGACCCTCAAAGACGCTCTCGGCGACATTCCTATGGGTTTTGACACGAACGTAAACTGCTCGCTGCTTGGCGAAGCCACGTGGGGAAGCGCAAAAGGTCTTAATGACGCTGTCTATATCACGATCGGAATCGGTATCGGTATGGGCGCAATCTCCGGCGGCAATCCTATTCACGGAATGCTTCACCCTGAAGCAGGCCACTTAATGATGTCAAGAGTTCCCGGTGACGATTATAAAGGTCATTGTCCTTCTCATGGCGCTTGCTTTGAAGGAATGGCTTGCGGTCTTGCAATCGAGGAACGCTGGGGCAAACCCGCTAGAGAACTTGGCGACCGTCCCGAAGTTTGGGAACTTGAAGCAAAATATATCGCCCAGGCCATCACGGACATTTTATTAATCTTGAGCCCGCAAAAAATTATTCTTGGTGGTGGCGTTATGAATCATGCGCCGTTGTTCCCGTTAGTTCGCAAATATGTTCTTGAGTACGTCAACGAATATATTGACACTAAAGAACTTCGCAATATTAATAGCTTCATCGCTCCTGCTGCCCTTAATGGCTATCAGGGAGTTATGGGGGCTATCAAGCTCGCAGAAAGTGCAGCCGCAGAATAAAATAATTTTTTCTCGTTCCTGATTCCTCATTCCTAACTCCTAATTTAATTTAGATTTTAGATAGAGAGAGGCAGATTTTTTTGGCAGATATTCAAAAAGTAGAGCAGGCTCCCAAACAGGAAGTTAATCAGGATTTCAGAGAAGTTGACGTAGAATCACTGGGCGAAGAACATATTAATCTCGTTTTCACTCTTGGACGCGAAAATTTCGGTGTTGATGTCAACATGGTGCGCGAGATCGTCAGAGTCCCGGCTTTTATAACGCGAGTTCCAAACGCGCCGTCTTATATAAGAGGAGTTATTAATCTTCGTGGAACGATAGTCCCGGTTTTCGATATGCATCTTAAAATTGGAATGCTTGGAAACGAATTAACAGACGAAGCTCGAATTGTAGTTATCGAAGTTAATAGCGTAATGTTCGGAATGATTGTTAATTCGGTGCGAGAAGTTCTTACGATTTATGACGCTCAACTTGAAGCAGCTACAAAATTATCGTCGGCGATTGACCGTCGTTATGTTCTTTGGGTAGCGAAACCATCTGATGACAGACTGATTTTATTACTTGATGTCCCGAGTCTGTTTGAGCTTGACCAGATTTTAGAAGACAGCGAGTAAATTTTTTCATGCGGAGGTTTTTTCTTACGGCAGCTGTTTTAATGGCTGCTTTAATTTTTTGTGCCTGCGCATATGCAGACGCTGCCTTATATATTGGTTCACGCAGTGCCGGAGCGGTCAAGACGATTGATAATGCTTCCGGCTTCGCAGTCCCTGTAGAAGATTTAGGGCGGCTGTTGGGATTTTCGTCTTCACGCGTCGGCGATGAACTTTGGCTTCAGCGCGACCACACTCAATTAAGAGTTGTAGATAATTCCGCAGCAGCGTGGTACGGTTTCTCAATCGTGCCTTTATATTCCGCTCCGTTTAGTCAAAATGGAAAAACTTGGCTCGATTCTGCAAGCGCAGCGGCCTTGTTTCAACGCGTCGTAGGCTCCGGGCAAAATAATAAATTGAGACTTAGCAAAATTTCAGGCTACACCGTCAACGCCAATAACGCGCGCAGCGATATCGAGTTCGGAGATTTTGAAGAGCCTGCGCCCACGACTGTAGCTAAAACTCAAACGCCTGCTTCTGTGCCGGCTTTGATAGTCCCAGAAGTGAAAGTAAATCCGACACCAGCACCGGCTCCTCAGCCGTCAACGCAGCAGGAAGCGCAGCCGGTTATTGCTGCGTCAACGCCCAAAAAGTCTAACGCAGCCGCAAAGGCTCAATCGAAATACGAAACTTTCAAATTAAGCGACTCGAAGGGCGACACTCAAGAAATTTATAGCGGCACTGTTCAGGGCATTCGCTGGACTTCACAGGAAGGAGCGCACAGAAAAATCCGCGCCGTCGTTATGGTCGAAGATGACGCAGAACCGGCCGTTTTTATGAACAAGCGACAACTTCACGCCCTCTTCGCGTCAAGTCTCGAAAATTCCGAGGGAATTGCTTCGCCGTTTGCAAACGTGAAAGCTGAACTTAAAAAAAATTCTAAAGGTGTCGATCTCGTTTTCACGGCCGAAAAAATCACGAAGGCCGAAAAAATTGTTCTGACTAATCCGAAACGAATAGTTTTTGATTTCTTCTTGTCAGCGGGGACAAAAATTTTGAGTGCAGCTCCGGCAAAAACTCAAACGGCTCCGACAGCGCAAAAAATCGAAACGCCGAAACCGTCAGCGCCTGCAACCCCAGCTACGCCGGTTGCGAACACACCGACGCGAACTATCACAAACGTAACCAAGCCTGACCCTGTTATATCGCAGCCATCGACGCAGCCGACTTTAATAATTCCGACTTCGCCACAAGCAGCGCAAAATTTAAGAACGTCAGGCCGCAAAACGATCGTAGTTGACCCCGGCCACGGAGGAAAAGACCCCGGAGCTTCTGATAATGGCGTGAATGAAAAAAATGTAAATTTAGCAATCGGCCTCGAACTTGAAAAAGTCCTCGCGGCTCGTGGCTATAACGTCATCATGACGCGACGCACTGATGTTTATTTGAAACTTCAAGAGCGCACCGACATTGCCAACAACGCAAACGCGGATTTATTCGTAAGTATTCATGTAAACGCTTTGCCGTCGAAAAAAAGCATGACGGGATTTGAAATTTATATAATGGCTTTGCCTACCGACAGAGACGCAATGAATCTTGCTAAGATTGAAAACCGCGAATATGTTGAAGGGAAGGGCGTTGACGTCGAAAACGTTGACCGACGCACGGAGATGCTTTTGCGAATTTTGGGCGACATGCAGCAAAATAATAAAATTAGTGAAAGTACAGAATTCGCCGCGGCCTTATATAACGCAGGCGTTCGCAACAGTCTTCCGATGAGGCGAGTGGCTCAAGCTCCGTTCTTTGTACTTCGTGGCGCAGGTATGCCGGCCGTGTTGCTCGAAACGGGATTCGTGACGAACGCAACTGAATCACAACTGCTCGCGACGCAAGCTTATCAACAAAAAATCGCGGCAGCTATGGCCGAAGGAATTATGAATTATATAAAGTAAAAAGGAGTGTGAAAAAATTGCCTACAGTAAGACGAAGTAGCGGAGCTTCTGGCTCGAGCGAAAGAGATTTATCATCTGTGCCTTCTCGTGGGAGAGTCCCGGCACCACGACGAAGACAATTAAAACAAGCAACTATGAAAAAAATTCCGCAACGTCCTCGCCCTGCTCCGGTGCCAGATGAAAATAAATCGGCTCCGCTACTTTTGAAAATTTTATCGTGGCTAGGAATTATTTTGCTTTGCTTCGTGCTTGGCTATCTTGGGACATCGTGGCTCGTGGACTTCATGAACAAAAAATTACTTTTGAAGCCTGAAAATCGAATTGAAAATCAAGAAGACTTAACGAACTTCAACAACGTCGAACAAGAGCGAATAGCTAAAGAAGCCATGAGTTCAGGCGCAAACGTTCAGCAGGTTTCATTAAATCTCTATCACGTCCGAAATGACACGATCGCAGAGATGCAACAAAATTTTATTTCGCGAACGCCTGAAGATAATATTCGCGAGGCCGTTACAGCCGTCATAAATTTAAGCGGAATGCCTCAAGCTGAAAAAATCAAACTGCTTCACGTGTTCAGAATGTCAGATACGGCATTCTTGGATATGTCGGGGCAGTTTGCCTCATCTATTGAATCCGCGGGACAACGAAAAAGCCTTTTACTTCTCACGGGGATCGTTAGGACTGTGCAAGAAAATTTTTCGCCATTGTCGCAAGTTAGATTTTTGATTGATTCAAAGCCACCGAAATCCGGCGGAACTGTTGACTTATCCGCGCCGTGGAAGATGCCTTCAAAAAATTCATGAGAGGCCGCAATGTTAAAAGAATTAGTCATCGCTACAGCAAACGAAGGCAAATATAAAGAATTTCAATATCTTAATTCAGTCTGTGGAAATCTTGCCGAAAAATTAATTTTTGCTCCCGAAATCGCAAATCTTGTCGTCGAAGAGACGGGCAAAACTTATTCAGAAAACGCTATGTTGAAGGCTCGCGAATGGGCCGTGAAGTCCGGGTTTCCGTGCCTTGCTGACGACAGCGGCCTTGAAGTTGAAGCTCTAAACGGCGCTCCAGGTTTGTTCTCGGCGCGTGCCACTAAAGGCGATAAAGTTCAATGGATTTTGAATCAGCTTGACGGAATTGAAAATCGAAGGGCAAAATTTGTCGCGTCGTTATCAATTTGCGTCCCTGAAAAATTTATTTTAATTTGCGACGGCATTTGCAAGGGTCAAATTTCAAAATCTC
>JAFSUP010000029.1 GCA_017445205.1 Synergistaceae bacterium | reverse complement strand
CCTGATGTCGTGTTCATGTCGTTCGATAGTCGAAGTGCACGAGTTATCTGTTGTAGAAAGGCAATATCTTTTTGAACAGCCGATATGCTAACCCAGCTGAAGAAGACGGCGATGCCAAATAGAAGTAACACTAAGCCAAATCCGATTCCAAGTTTCGCGGTGATCTTCAAGTTTTTTAACATATTCATGATCTCCTGTGAAAGAATTTTCGCTCCTCGGTTGCGTTTCATACGGGAACATTTTCATGATAGCAAAATTAAAGATACAGCGCAAACAACCCCATGCCTTTAAGACATGGGGCTTGTGTTTTTTTTAGAAAGCGTTAAACGCGCTTTTATGCTTCGGAAGTGATGCTGACTTTTTTGTGGGCTTTATCTTGGCTCATTTCTTTGACTTCGATTGTCAAAACGCCGTTTTTGAAGTTTGCCTTTGCGCTTTCGGGGTCAGCTTCGGCGGGGAACGAAATAACTCTTTCAACTTTGCCCCAGCTTCGCTCGGATCTGAAATAATTTTTGTCGTCGCTGCCCTCTTTAGTTTCGGATTTCTTTTCGGCCGAGAGCGTGAGCCTATCAGCATAGACATGAAGATCGACATCTTCGGGTTTGATTCCGGGAAGTTCAGCTTCAACGAAAATTTTTCCATCTTTGCGATATAAATCGACTTTGGCTCCGAAATTTGCAAATCCCTTTTCAAAAAACGGTTCTGTAATTCCCCAACCAAGTCTATCGAACATATCCATCGGGTCTTCCATCATCTTTCTCATAACCGGGTAAAACATATCTCTTGCCATTGTAAATCTTCTCCTTTTAATTTTATTTTTTATTTTCTTGTTGCGCTTTTCTCTCACAACGACGCAAATTATAAGTCTGACTTTTATAAATCAAAACGTCAAAATTAATTATTAACTATTCGTAACTTTTACTGACTTTTATTAATAAATACAAAGGAACTGCGCCCGAAGTTTGCGGGGTGGGCGGGTGGGAGCAAACGAGGGTGGGGCAATAAAAAAATAACTTCCGAACACTGTATCCGGAAGTAGAGATTTTATAAATTTTTTTTGCGTTTCGTTTTTGGGGTGTCAGTTCGCCATAGAAATTGCTGTTTTGAAGCTGTTGCGCCGCTTAGTGGCAATTCGACCCAGCCCCATGGCGTTACAAGTAAAAATCTTAAACTTATTTCTTGTTCTGCGAGTGCGTCAACGTGCGGAATAAATCTGACGACTTCCTCGAGAACAAACGAATCGCTGATTATCCAAACTCTTCGACATTTTCCACGGCTGAATATTGCTGCGTGGTCGATGGCGGCCCGGAGTCCTCCTTCGTAATCGGGAGGCGCGAGACTAATTATTATCGTGTCGGATTTTCCATCTGATTTTTTTGAACTTGGGATAAGGTCGGCGAAATCTTCGATCGCGCTCAAACGTCTATAAAGGTCGTCGAGGTTCCCTGATTCGTCCTCGAACTCGTGCCCGAAAAACTCCGCAAGCATATCGTGAAGTTCTGAATCTTCGTTTTCTTTCTTATTATTAATAGCGTCGTTCATCCATTCGCGGACAATTTTGACGGCTTCAAGAATATATTCTGGGTATTCGGTTTCGGAAATTGCAGATAAAAATTCGCTCATCATCATCTCGGGTTGTTGCTTTCTGTTGATTTTCTTGCCGCCTGTTCCTGATTTTGGAATTTCGTTTTGTTCCATGGTCTCTCAACCTCCTTTATTAAATTAAAAAGCAATCAAGAAGTATAACACACAGCTAATATTATTGCCGTGCCAATGACCGTGGAAATTATCGTATGAATTTCGCTGCGCATTAAAATTTTTGAATCAAAATTTCCTTTGAGATTTTCAAATTTGAACTTCGCGGGATAAAATCGTTTGACGTTCGCACAGTAATTTTCGTATTCAGAGCCGAACTTAGAACACAAAAAATTTTCTTCGTGAGGAATTATAGCTAGATTATATAAAACATAAAAACTTAAAATAAAAATCACAATCGCATGAATTCCAGCGATTATAGCCCAGCCGAGTCCGATTAAAAAATTTCCAAAATATAAAGGATTTCGCATCAGAGCATATGGCCCTGTCGTTGCAAGTTTTTGAGCTTTGACGTTCTCGCCACGATATAAGCCAATGAAGCCGACTGCCCAACATCGCCAGACTTGTCCCGCAATTATGAACGCAAGCGCAATTAAAATTTGAGTTACTGAAGTTTTTTTTGCTATAAACAAAATTATTAAAAATAATAGTGTCCATAGTCCGCCGCGCATTTTAAAAATCCACTCACGCATCTTCAACCGACGCTCCTTTATGAAGATTTTCGCTGACGCCCCAACCAAGCATTCGCACAACTACGACAACGCCCATGAAAATCGAAATATAATCAGTGAAGAAACGGCATATTAAAGACATTATGCCGGCCATGTTTGAAGGCATAAGAATTGAATAAAGCAACGCGCCTCCGCCTTCAGCTACTCCGCTTGCGCCCGGCGTCGGGACAAAATATAAAATAAACATAAACACAGCTTGCACAGCTATCGTTTGGGCATATCGAAACGGCAGGCCCACCGCGCTCATCAAGACGGGCAAGACGCTAAAGAGTGCCAGCAAATGAAGAGCAGAAAGGATTACAGCAAGAGCTACCCAGCATTTGCCGGTGTTGAAAGCGATTCGGAAGTTTAAAATGTAATTGTCGATTTCGCGATCAAGCCATTGAATCATTTTTATAACAGTTCTGTTTGATTTCATAAATTTGAAGCGCCGAAGCCACATTACGACGGAGTGAGAAAGATGTTTAATCATATCCGGCTTGATTATCGTGAAGATTACAAAAGCCCACGTCGCTAAAATTACAATGAAGACGTAAGATACAAGACCCTTTAGAAAATGACTGCCTTCTAAAATTCCCGGATCTAGCATGAGCGCGACTGGCACCGCGAGAGTCAAAATTAAAATCGTCAGCATCGTCCGCATTAAAGTTATAGCTATGCCTTTGCCAACCGGGATTCCTCGTTTATAAAGGGCGTAAACTTGAAACGGGCCGCCGCCGCTCTGCATTGGAGTTACAGCGCTGCCGAAATAGTTCAGCCACGTTAAAGCGATTCCAAGCGGGAAAGAAACTTTTTCGTGAGCAGCCACAGCAAGCGCGCAAAATCTCCCGGCGTCAAATATCCACGCAAGAAAAACAACGAAGAGAGCAAGCAAAAGTTTTAATTTATTAGCAGCAAGCAACGAACGAATCGTTTGATGATCGACGCTTTTAAAAATTATCAATGCTCCGACTCCGAAAGCCAGAAGTATGAAAATTATCAGACCTTTTCTAAGGGACAAGTCTTAAGTCCTCCATGTATAATTTAATGAAATTTCTAAATGATTGTAATTATACCTGACCAAAAATTAAAGTTAGAATGTGAAAATTTTATTGTGAATAAATAAAAGAAGGGAGATTTTTATATATGTGCGGAATTTTGGGCTACACTGGCGACCGTCAAGCAAGCGACATTTTATTAAACGGACTCGCCAAACTCGAATACAGAGGCTACGACTCGGCGGGCGTCGCTGTGCTTAACAACGGCGAAATTAAAATTGCTAAGAACAAAGGACGCTTGAAAGTTCTCGAAGAAAAAATTAAATCCGGGCAAGAAGTTCCCGGGACTTGCGGAATCGGTCATACTCGTTGGGCTACTCATGGTGAACCTTCGGACGTAAACGCTCACCCGTTATGGAGCGACGATATGTCAGTTGTGGCTGTGCATAATGGAATTGTTGAAAACTATCGCGAAATTAAAAATGAACTTGCTGAACACGGTTATAAATTTTATTCACAGACTGACACAGAAGCAGCCGTGAAATTAATTGATTTTTATTACAAGCAAGAAAAAAATCCTTTGAAAGCAATCATCAAAGCTATTCACAAAATCGAAGGCTCTTACTGCTTCGTTCTGTTGTTCAAAGATTTCCCCGGCGAAGTCTGGGGAGCGCGAAAAGATTTACCATTAATCGCGGGACAAGGCAAAGGCGAATCGTTCCTAGCGTCGGACGTGTCGGCAATCTTGCAAGATACGCGACAAGTCTATTATCTCGACAACATGGAAATTGTTCAGCTTAAAAAAGGCGTTGTTCGATTCTTCGATACTGAAGGCTACGCGAAGCACAAAGAACTTAGCGAAGTAACTTGGGACATGAACGCGGCCGAAAAAGGCGGCTTTGAGCATTTCATGATGAAAGAAATTCACGAGCAGGCTCGCGCCGTCAAAGACACGTTCGGTTCTGTCTATCATTCGGGAAAAATTAATCTCGAAGATTTAGGATTGGCCGATGAAAATATTAAAGACGTTTCACAAATTTATATAATTGCGTGCGGTTCGGCTTATCACGCCGGGGCCGTCGCTCAATACGTCATTGAAGACCTCGCAAAAATTCCTGTACGAATCGAATTGGCTTCAGAATTTCGTTATCGAAACATGCCGCTCGATAAAAACGCTCTCGCGATAATAATTTCACAATCTGGAGAGACGGCTGACACTCTCGCAGCTATGAGGCGCGCTAAAGACAACGGGATCAAAACTCTTGCTATAGTCAACGTTGTTGGAAGCACAATAGCACGCGAAGCCGACAGTGTTTTTTATACGATGGCCGGTCCTGAAATCGCAGTCGCTACGACCAAGGCATATAGCGCGCAGTTAATAGCGTGTTACGCTCTCGCGATTCAGTTTGCAAAAGTCCGAGGCGTGATTGACGATGCAGAAGTTGCAAGATTAATAACCGAAATTCAAGCGTTGCCAGAAAAAATTGATGAAATTCTCGACGAGAAAGAAGTTCTCGAAGAACTCGCCTATAAATTCGTGAACGCTCGAAACGCTTTCTATCTTGGCAGAAACATTGACTACGCTGTCGCTATGGAAGGCAGTTTGAAAATGAAAGAAATCAGTTATCTTCATTCAGAAGCCATAGCCGCCGGCGAAATGAAACACGGGCCTATAAGTCTTATCGAAAAAGGAATGCTAGTGGCCGGAATAATGACGCAGAAAAATCTTTATCAAAAAATCGCAAGCAACATGCTCGAAGCTAGAAGCCGCGGAGGATTTTTGTTGATCATCGCGACACGGGGCTGTGAAGCTCTGAAAGACGAAGCCAATTTTATTTTCAACATTCCTGAAACCGACGAACATTTCGCCGCAAGCCTCGCTGTAATTCCGTTGCAGCTACTCGGCTATTATGTCGCAGTCGCAAGGAAGCTCGATGTCGATAAGCCACGAAATTTGGCCAAGAGCGTTACAGTAGAGTGAGCAAAGCCGCACCCTCAACTCTCCCGCCCGCCCACCCCGAGTTTCGGGCGCGGCTCCTCTTAAAACCGTTTGACGCGATTAAGCCGGCGTGATAAAATTCACAATGTCGTTTTACGAACGGGGCGTAGCGCAGTCTGGCTTAGCGCGCATGGTTCGGGTCCATGAGGTCGGAGGTTCGAATCCTCTCGCCCCGACCAGAAAAAAATTTTTAAGAATGAATATAACAGAGTCGTAGAAAAAATCTTCTGCGGCTCTTTTTATTTGCCAAAAATCAGAAAAATTCTTGCGTTATAATTTTAGAAAATTTTTGAGAGGTGATGAATTTGTTTTCATTTAACTTTGGAAAAATTCGTGATTACATTATGAAATTCATAAAGCCTTCGTTGTATCTTGGGGGCTTCGATTATTTTTTGAATCTCTGGCGGGAAGCTGACACTAAAGATCGCGGAATTTTAATTTTGATGTTCACGCCGATGTTCTTTTGCCTCGCTGGGCTAATCTTCAGCATAATTTATTTCGTTCTGTTCGTGCTGCCGTCGTATCTGTTCACGTTCATCGGCTGGGCGTTGCTCACTGCGTTGTTTGGAGCCGGCGGAAAATATTTTTACGCTCATGTTACTCACCGCGAAACGCCCGGGCGTTCCATGCCGGAATTTATTGATGTCGAAGTCGTAGTAGGCGAAACAAAATCAGACGACGAAGAAAAATCTCAACGAAAAACTACACGCAAAAAAATAAATGCAGACACAGAAGCAGAATGACCAAAGCGAACTCGTGCGATTTAGCGTAACAGTTCCGGAAGATTTATTGAACGAGTTCGAGAGCGATTATTATTCAGAAAATCGCGAAAATCGTTCCGAGGCAATCCGAAATTTAATGCGCGGATATATCGCAAGTGAACGTTGGAAGACCGGCGACAAAGAAATTTTTGCAACCGTTACGATCGTTTATGATCATCATATTCCGGAACTCACAGGCGACCTGACTGCCGCGCAACATGACTACGGCGAAATCATAAT
>JAFSUP010000028.1 GCA_017445205.1 Synergistaceae bacterium | reverse complement strand
GGTGGGTGGGTGGGAGAACGAGGGCGCGGCAGAAAAATTTAATTTTTAATAAGGCAGCAAGGCCCACAAAATATCAATAATCGGGTCGAAAATAATATTTATAATTCCTGTCATCAATAGAACAAGCAAAATTATTGTCCCGTAGCGTTCGCACCAATAATAATATTCCATATACTTATATGGCAAAAACGCTTCAAGAACTCTCGAACCGTCAAGCGGAGGTATAGGAATCAAATTAAAAGCCGCTAGCCCGATGTTCATGCTGACCATGATTTTCAAAATCACGTCAAGATAAGCTGTCCACGGATAGCCCCATTTAAGATACCAGTGCGGTCCCAGCAATCTCAAAATTAAAACCGTAACGACCGCCGTCAAAAAGTTTCCTGCAACTCCCGCAAGCGACACAATTACTAAATCGCGCCTCGGGTGTTTAAAATATCGCGAGTTAATCGGCACCGGCTTTGCCCAACCAAATCCCACGAACAGCAACATTAAAGTCCCAATTAAATCGAAGTGTGCAAACGGATTTAGCGAAAGTCGCCCGTAGCGTTCAGCCGTCGGATCCCCTACCATCTTAGCAGCAAACCCGTGGCAAAACTCATGAAACGACAACGCCCACATTAATCCCGGAAGCGTAAGCAGCAATCTTACAGGATCATTTAGAATTCTAAACATCATTTGAAGAGTCCTCCAAGTCCTTTCTTTAATTCATTTTTTAATCTTTCTTGCGTTTTCTCGTCCTTCAAAGCGTCCTGAAGTCCGGACTTAATTTTATCCTTTGTGCTTTGTTTCGTTTGCGTTTGTTTGCTTGAAGTCTGAGAATTTTGATTTTTATTTTGCGTGCTTGTCTTCGGTGTTGACGTTGGCAATCTCTTTTGAACTTCTTTCTTCAGAGCGTCTTTAACCGCGGTTTTAGTGTCTTCAACTTTCTTTTTTGCGTCAGTTGTAGAAGTTGAATTTGCGCCTGGTACAATCGTGTTAATAGCGTTGTTGATAATTTTCTCTTTGAAAGATTCTTGTTTCGTGTCAGCAGATTTAGTTTGCGTTTGAGCTTTCAGAGTTGAAGCACCGATTTTCAAATTTGAGAACGACGGCGACGACGCTTTACCTGAAATTCTTAAACTCACAATTCTAAAATCTCCCGTCGAAGCAACTTTTTCAGCCTGTTTCAGTCCCGCTGAAAGAAAAGTTTTTAAGCCGTCCTGAAAACTCGACACACCGCCTTTGAAGAGAGCTTCAAGTCCGCCGGTGCTGCCGCCCTGCAACGCGTTTATAAGTTGATAATTAATATTGCCTTCGGCCGTGAGGTCCATCGTTACATCTTTGCCGCCAAAATTTATAACGCCGTCCTTCGTGAGCTTCGCATATTTATACAAGGCGTCATTTTTATAAGCGTTTGCAATCGCTCCAGACTTAATTATTAATTTGCCGGTTTGTAAACTCAAAGGCGCGTTTACTCCCGTGTATCGAATGCCGTTAGACTTGTGGAGCCTCGTTACAAAATCCAGCCACTTAAAGCCGACGATAGAGCCTTCTCCCATTGAAAAATTTCCGGTGCCTGAATAAGTCGTCGTGTCTTTGACAGCACCATTAATCTTCATTGTTAATTTGCCGGTGCCGGTTATCTTCCCGTCGAGCCCGCCCGCAGCGTCTTGAATTAATCCGTTCACGTCAACGCCAGAAACTTCGATATTGTCGGTGAATTTCATATTTTTGATGTCGAAGTTGAAATTATTTTTTGCCGAGCCGCCGTATAAAGTCGCTGTTCCGTTGTTCGAGGCAAAAGAATTTCCTGAATATAGCAGCGGCAAATTTACTTTCGTGAGTTTTAGTCCGAACGCTTTCAGGGCCGGGGCCGTCAACGTCCCTTTACCGCTTGCGCCTTTGTCCGTTCCGGTTACGTTAAAATTAAATCCGGCTGTGCCTGATAAATTGCCTTTCATCGAAGAGACTTCGCGCAAAAGATTTTCTAATTTAACATTGCTTCCATTGAGAGCGACATTATATTTCATCGGCGAGAATTGAACATTACCGAGCGCGATTATTTCAGAGCCTTCGACTTCGGCTTTGAGCTTATTAAATTTCAAACTTTTAGTTGTCCCGGATAAATCCGCAACGAGATTATTCAAAACGAATCCGGCAGCGTTCAGCAACGGGACACCGGCATTAAAAAATATTTCAGGATTTGCATTAGCTCCGGCGATTTTCAAATTTCCAGATAAGTTACCTTTAAGTTCGACGCCCGAAGCCGCAGCCAGTGAAGCGAGTTCGAGATTATCAAATCTGAAATTAAAATCAAGAAGCTCTTTGCCTGATATTGAAGCTGTCCCCGCGCCTGTGATTAAGCCGGAACCGCTCTTTGCGTTCAGACCCGATAAAATTATTTTGTCGTCGTTCTTGTTAATCGTCGCGTTCACGCCGTTAAACGTGATGCCGCTAGCCGTTATGCTCTTGGCCGAAGCCGTAACGCTGATTTTTTCGAGCTTAGCTAAATCGCCGCCTGCAGTCGTAGAAAGCTCAATGTCGCGAGCCGTCAACATGTTCATAGCTTGCAAGTTTTGCGACGAAGCCACTAATCTGACTGACGGATTAGTTACCGTACCTTGAATTTTCAAACCCGCGTTCACGGTGCCCTTCAAAGAATACTGATTAATATCTGGCACATAAGTTTTCAAATTCGCGGGCATCATTGCGATAGTAGCGTTAATGTTCAAATTTGGATTCGACGACGGCAAAGGCCCGACCGTTCCGCTTAAATTAATCGGCATTCCGTTCAAAGTGCCTTCGGTCTTGCTCAAAGTTAAAATTTTGTCGGCGAACGTGAAATTAATAACCGGCTTCGTGATTTTCTGATCGAAACCTGAAAACACCGGGCTAGTCAACGAACCAGAGATTACAGGATTATCAGTCGTGCCTTTAAGAGTAGCAGCGGCGGTTATGATTCCGGATAATTTGTAGTCTGAAGCATCAGGAATCATGTTTTCGATTTTTTTTATGTCGAGATTGGCGATCTTGGCCGTTAAATTAAAATTCGGTTTTGTCAATATAGAAGCTATGCTGCCCTGCAAAAATCCGTTCGCGCCCTCAAAATTAAATTTTCCGTCTACATTAGCCGTGTCGCTCTTCGCCAGTTTCATTTGAGCTTTTATGTTTGTAACCACTCGACCCTGATACGCAATTTTCGGCGCGGTGAAGTTCACGAGGCCGCTTAATGTATCGACAGGCCCGCTGATGTTCGCGCTGAAAGCCGAGACTTTGCCGGAGAGAGTTTTAAGTTCCGGGATTTTCAAAATTTTGTCTAGGCCGTCAAGATTGGCTTCTGTACCGTCAAGTTTAATCATGACTGACGTTTTTTCGCCCGGACGATTGGCTACTGCTATCTCGCCTTGGATAGGAACGTTCAACGCGTTAGCTTGAATATTATTAATCGCAAGTCTGTTTTCAGCGTATGAAAGATTTGCGCTCGCCCTCTCAACAGGGAAACCGTAAATTTTTGCGCCGTTGTAATCGAACGTCCCAAAGATTCGTGGTGCGTCAAGAGTTCCTGCGGCGTCAGCATTAAAATTTAATTTTCCGGTAAAATCTTTTGAGCTAAGCATGTCGGGATAAAGCGCGGTTAGCTCCGTGAGGTCAAGATTTTCAAATGACGCATGAAAATCTAAATTCTCGCCTGCAAGTCCGCCAGTCGCTACGATTTTTCCAGAACCGAAATTAATTTCAGACCTGTTAATACTCATTAGGCTTGTGTCCATATCGACATCGCCCTTAAATCCGAGGCCGTTAATATTGCCATCGAGATCAACATCAAAATTTACTAAGTCGGCTCCGACTTCTGCGACTTCAAGAATGCCGTATTGAGATCGAAATCGGCTATCTTTGAGGCTGAATCGGTCAAGCGGAATATCTGGAATTTTATTTTCGTCTTCAGCATACGCAGGTGCAACTAACACCGGGGCACTTGTTGAAGAATCAAAAGCAAAATTTTTAGATACGTTCTTCAAATTTTCGATCGTTGTCATTAGTTGCTCGACGTCAGTATCGACACCGCCAAGAGAAATTTCAGCAAGCCTAATCTTCCCTGTGAACAGAGCCGGGAAACTCACGCGCCCGGATAAAAATCCTGCGGACAAAATTTTTTGATTATTAGTCGCGTCGGAAATTTCAAAATCGTGAAGCGTGTAGCCCTTTATGGGGTTGCCGGTGATTTTTGCTGCATTAAGGGAAATTTTATAGTTTTCGTTCAAATACTTTTGAGCCATCGCGAGAATAGCACTGCCGCCAACGTCAGCAAGCGACAACGTAACTACAAGCACCGCCAGCACAAGCACAACGCCGGCAATAAATTTTATAAAGCCGCCGCCTTTTGAATTTTGTCTTTTGCGTCGGTCCGAAGTTCTTTGTCTTCGATTGGGCTGCTTTATGAGAATATCTTCAATTTCTAATTCACGAGCCAAAAAAATTCACACTCCTTAAAATTATATATAATTGACTTCGTACTAATTATATAAAAATAAAAAGGAGAAATTATTTTTTAATGGCTTTAATATTTTTCGCAAGCCTCGCAGCGTTTTTATTTTTCGTGCCTGTGAAGTCGTGGGCATGTATGACGATTCTCGTCGGAAAGAAGGCTTCCGCTACCGGCGAAGTCCTCGTTGGACATAACGAAGACGCACCCGGAAGATTCATAATACAAACGCACCTCGTAAAACAAAAACGTAGAGCGCCAGGCACAAAAATAAAATTTGAACCCGGTCTCGCTGAATTAGAACTTAATGAAAATCGAACGTCGCTCTTTTGGTCAGAAGCTCAAACTGTCAGCGACAATCCCGCGGACTCTGCGTTCTGTGATTTCTACGTCAACGGCCACGGCGTCGTTATATGCTCAAACAACTGCGCCAACTCCAAAGAAGACAACCCCGAATTATTAAACGGCGGGATCGGTTACGGACTTCGGAGGCTCGTTGCGGAAGAAGCGAAAAGCGCAAGGGACGCTCTGGAAATTGCCTGCGGTCTTGTCGAAAAATATGGCTACGCTTCGAGCGGACGTTCTTACGCTTTTGCAGACAAAGATGAAATTTATGTTTTACAGATTGTGAACGGAAAGCACTACGCCGCCGCAAGAGTTCCTGATGATGAAGTCGCGGTTATTCCGAATCATTACACGATAAGACAGCCTGAAAAAAATTTGCAGGGCTACGAAAAATTAATTTCTTACGCAAAAGAGCGCGGCTGGTATAAAGACGAGGACGGAAATTTTGATTTTGCGCGCGTGTATCAGTCAAAAGAAACTTTCGGACTTGAAAAAAATACTTACAGGCACGTGAAAGCCTTTGAAATTTTATTAGAGATGGATTTGTCGGACCTCTTGAAGCGAGAGTGGCAGCCGTTGCCGTTTTCAATAAAACCTGCGCATAAAGTCGAAATTGAAACGTTGAAAAAAATTTTGCGCGCTCATAATCACGAAAACTCGCAGCATTCTGACAAGCCGATCGGGATTTGCAACTGTGACACTTTAGAAAGCACTATCGTTCAGATTCGCCACAACCCTGACCGAACGATTTTAAGAAAAGCTCTTGGTCGTCCGTGCGTGTCGCCTTATGTGCCGTGGTACTTCGGAATTAATTCCCTCCCTGAAGGTTACGAAGACGATGACCCGGAGAAGGCTTTGCTCGAACATTTTCATTTGAAGCCTGAAGATCTGGATTATAAAGATAATGCGTGGTTCCGCGCTATGGAAGTTCAAGCGGCTTGTGATAGTTTGTTTCCTGACGGTGCCGCGATGGTCAAAGACGAAATAAAAATTTTTGAAGACAAACTCGAAGAAAAACTTCAAGATTTAGATTCGCAAATTGAGTTAAGGATTCGCACTGACCCCGGAATCGCTAAGGCTATGATGGAAGGCGCCGTGATGACATGTACAAGAGAAGCTGAAGAACTTGCAAAAATTCTTAAAACGAAACTTGAAAAAATTAGCTAGCCGCTCCCTCGCTCTCCCACCCACCCACCCGAGCTTCGGTCGCGGCTTCTCCTAACTCTTAGCTCCTTCTGAAACTCCGCTATGCGTCATGACACGATGGAAAGTCTTCATTACGCACATTAAATCAAAAATAAATGATTCGTGCTTCACATATTCGCCGTCAAGTCGCGCTTTCTCGGTGTTCGGAACGGTATCGCGGCCTTGAATTTGTGCCCAGCCTGTCAGCCCCGGTTTGACGTCATTGGCGCCGTATTTGTCGCGCTCCTCGATTAAATCAAACTGATTCCACAACGCCGGACGCGGACCTACGATTGACATATCGCCCTTGAGAATATTAAGAATTTGCGGCAGCTCGTCAATCGAATATAATCGCATCCAAACGCCGCACTTTAAAAAATAATTATCCGCGTTCTGTAACAGGTGTGTCGCTACGTCATGAGGCGCGGAGGTTTTCATAGTTCTAAACTTATAAATCATAAAATGCGTTTTGTGAATGCCGATTCGTTTTTGAAGGAAGAAAACTGGCCCGTGGTCTTCAAGTTTGATTATAATTGCAAAAATTATCATGGGGATAGCAAAAATTAAAAGAGCCGTGGCGCTCAAGACAATGTCTAAAAATCTTTTTATAAAACGTTTATACATGATTGAAATTTTCAAATCCTTTCTCATCTCTAGTTCTTCGTTTCAATCTTCGGAAATTATAGCCTGAAATTTGACTTTTTGAATTTAACTGCTAAAATCTCCTTCGTGCTTTGCTAAAGCAAGAACGCAAATGTTAAAACCTCTTGGGGAATGGTGCAACGGCAGCACGCCTGACTCTGGATCAGGTAATCGGGGTTCGAATCCCTGTTCCCCAGCCAAAATTAATTTTTAGAATACGGAAGAATCTAATCCCTGTTCAGATATTTACAACTGAGCAGGGATTTTTTATATCCATATTCATATTTTAAAATTTTTAGGAGTGTTTTCTATGTTGGCATTCATAATTCTTTACGCTTTAATCTTAGTTGCCCTCGGCACATACATCGGACGACGCGCAAAATCGGCTTCGGATTTTTTTGTAGCCGGACGAAAATTTAATTCCGGAATTTTATTCACAACGTTAATTGCCGCGAACTTAGGAGCAGGCTCTACGGTCGGCGTGGCGGCGCTTGCATATACTCACGGTCTTAGTGCATGGTGGTGGATCGGAAGTGCTGGAATCGGTTCGATGATTTTAGCGTTCATAGTCGGCCCGAAAATTTGGCGAATAGCACGCGAATTTAATTTTTATACTTTGAGCGATTATCTTGAAGCACGATATAGCAAATTTTTTTCTGGGATAATTTCTTTAATGATGGCTATAGGGACGCTTGCGTTATTCGCCGGGCAGTTACTAGGGATCGCTTGGATTTTGGAAGTAGTCGCGGGCGTCCCTAAGGTCTATGGTGTAATCACGGGTGCGCTTGTAACAACTTTATATTTTGCGGCGGGAGGTCTTTTATCTGGAGCATTTGTAAATATTGTCGAAGTTGCTGTAATTTTGGCGGGCTTTGTCGTAGCACTGCCGTTCGTCTGGAAATTTTCCGGCGGCCTCGAAGGAGTTAAAGCTCACGTAACGAACGCTTCATATTTTGATTTTTTCGGAATGGGCAGCACGGCAATTATTGGCTATATGGTCATGCTTGTGCCGTCGTTTTTTATATCGCCGGGGTTAATTGGAAAAGTTTTCGCGGCTCGCGACGAACGCGCAATTAAAATTGGAACGGCATTAAACGGGCTCGTGCAATTAATTTTTGCTATTATCCCGGTAATTATAGGAATGGCGGCTTACGCTTGCTTCCCGAACCTTACGCGCGCAGATCTTGCGTTGCCGACAGCGATGAAAAACATGATGCCATTTTTCGCGGCTTCGTTGGCATTGGCGGCGATTTTTGCAGCAGAAGTCAGCACGGCGGACACGGTTTTATATATGCTAGCTGGCTCTTTGACGAATGATCTTTACAAAAGATTTTTTAATCCCAAAATTTCAGACTCGAATTTATTAAAACTCTCACGCGTTACGACGGTAATATGTGGAATTTTAGGAGTTGTGTTAGCGTTGCGACTTGAAAGCATAATATCAGCGTTGACGATTTTTTATTCGTTGATGAGCGTCTCACTTTCGGCGCCGTTGGTGTTCGGATTATTTTCAAAACGAGCTTCTAACGCGGGCGCGATTTTTTCAGCCGTTGCCGGCGTAGCGTTGACGCTCTTCATAACGTTCTATAAGGCCAATGTAGTTGACTTTGGATTTATAAAACTTAACGCTTCGACCTGCGGGATAATTTTTTCTTTTATAGTTATGGGAGCTTCTTTATTTGTCAAGGAGCGCGCGCCCGAACGGAGTGGGTGGAAGTGAAAAAAACTCCCGGCGAAAATCCGGGAGTCAAATTTTATTTTTAATTTTTTGTGCGTGTATTCTATGCTAGTTTTGCGCCGAAGGCTTTGCACTCTGCGAGCGCGTCATCGTCGGGTTCAAGATGAGCTTTGCAGCCTTCCGCAACGATTACAGCTCCGGCTTCTTTACAACGGTCTTCCCAAGTGCGAAGCCATTCGCCGTCGCCCCAATCATATGAGCCAAACACTGCAACTTTCTTGCCGCTTAAACTTCCTGCCGCGTCGCTGAAGAACGGTTCCATTTCTGCTTCTTCAATGACTTCCGCGCCCATTGCCGGCGAACCGAAAGCGATTACATCGTAGCCGCCAAGTTCAGAAACGGAAGCTTCGCCTACTGTCTTGAGCGTAACGTCCGCGCCCGCGCTTTTAGCGCCTTCGGCGATTGCGTTTGCCATTTTTTCGGTGTTGCCTGTTGTTGTTACATAAACGATTAAAACTTTTGCCATTATTAAGACCTCCAAAATTTTATTTGCCCGTCAAAATCAAACGAGCCGCATCACACTCCGCTTTACGATACTTTCGAAACGTTCGCCGCGCCTTGTTGACGTCGTTATAAACTTTCCAGTAACCGTTGCGAAGTTGATTTTCACATTTTTCATTTTTCATGAAGCACTTGACGTCGTCGGGCGGATAATCCAAGAACAGCCCGATCTCGTGAGGAAACTCGCCGCCGATTTTCTTTTTTAGGCACGTTAAACACGCGTCTAAATCGTCGAGCGGGTAGCCGCATTCTTTTAATATCTCGCAGGCAGCGACACAGCCAAGCGCACGAGCCAATAATTCACGCCGATAAATCAGAACGAGAGCATTTTTATTTTCATCATGTTCGTTCAATAAAAGCCATTGAACACCCAAAGGCGCGAGCCATTTATCCGCGTTCCGTCGCCATAAAACGCGCATATTTTCATCATCACGACGTCTAAAATTTATAAGGCACGCTGCCTTTATCCCCTTTATAGTTGGTGCACCAAAACAAAATAATATGCTTCTGATAAAATTTTCAGTGTCGTAATTTTTTATTTGTCTCATAAATTTTTGAATTATATTCGCGTCTTTGTAACTCATAAAATTTTCCCGTATCGTGAATTTTTGTTTGATATAATAAACTTACATTAAGGATTAAAATTTGTCAAGCAAGATTTAGCGTAACAAAACGCAAATTAAAAGTTAGAAACTAAAAACTAAAATCAAAATTTGGAATTTGAAATTTAATCTTCGAGAGAAGAGCGCGCGGCGTTGTGAGAAAATCCGCGACTTAAAAGTCTGTTTATAATTTTTCTGTTTTCGAGGCCAAGGCGCCGCCAATTTTCAGAAAGCTCACGCGCCCTTGAGAGTTCGTCTTCGGATTCATCAAGGGCGTTTTTAATATCTTCGCGTGATATTCCGCGGCTTGAAAGTTCGTAAGTGATTTTTGCGTTACCCCACGTCAGATGGCCATCGACAAATAATTTTGCATAGGCCGAGTCGTCGATTAAAGACATGTTCGCGGCCTCGTCGAGCAACAAATTTTTATTTTCGTCGTTGAGTTCCTGACGCGATAAATATTCTTCAGCCTGTCTGAAAGTGCAAGGCTTCTTTAGCAGAAAGTTGAAAAATTTTTCGCGGACGTCTTCAAAATTATTTTCTGTTTTCAATATTGAAGAATTTTAATTTAATTTTGATTTTCATCAGCGTTGCTCTGCTCGCGTGCCGCCGGCATGGAGTTCATTTCGTCATCAAGTTCTTGCTGCGCCTTGTCCATAACATTCCCGAAATCAAAAAGCAAAGACAACGTATTTTTAATAAATTGCTGCTTCTGAAGACTCAAAAATCTCATTTGATTTTCATAATTTTCGAGTTCTCGTTCTGCGTCGTTCATGATTTTCTTTGCTTCGCTTCGAGCATTGCTGATGATTTCGTCGGCCTTCTGTTGAGCGTCGATCCTGTAAGATTCAAGTTCTTGTTCTATATTTGCTCTTGATTGTTCGGCTTGCACTCGTTTGCTTTGCGATGCCTGCAAAAGGTCTTCGGCCTTGGCTTCGGCTTGTGAAACGACTTCGGCGGCCTTCTTGTCAGCTTCTTCGATGTGTTTTGCGGCTTCGGCTTGAGCTTCAGCGATAATCTTTTCGGTGTTGACCTTCGCTTGCTCCTCCATGTCCTTAGCGGCCTTTCGTGCCTGAATAAGAGCGTCTTTAATCGCGTCGGTCATGGCTTCTTGTTTTTTAACGAAGGCTTCGAGCTCCTGAATCCGTGCTTCTTTTTCGTCAAGCTGACTAGCATAAGCCTCAATGTCAGTTACGATTTGATTCATAAACTCTTCGACTTCGTTTATAGAATAGCCACCAAATTTTACTTTTCTAAATTCTTTTTCTTCGACGTCCTTCGCAGTCAATAAATCGTTCATTCTTTATCGGTCCTTTCCGGCCAAATTTCACTCATACCGGTTGCAGGTGTGAAAAGATACTGCGCGGGGTCAATAAATTTCATGTCGCCGTTACGTGCGAATGCCACGCCGCCCATGAACGTTATAAAATCCTTGCCCTCTTCGTCATATTCGCGCTGGCTAAGTTCGTGAAGGTCAACAAGAATCATAGCGCCTTTGTTAAATTCCTCACGGAGGTGAATTTTATCGTTGTTAAGTGTCGCGCTATTATAGTTGTAAACAATTAGCTTTCCCATTTGGCCCGAACCGCGTGAGCCGCGAGCTTGATTTTTTTTTCGTCTGTCTTCCGTGTAGTCATCGTTATCGTCGTAATCGTCTTCGTCATTTTCAAAACCGAAGAAACGCATGATATTCAAAAGTAAACGCCTCCCGTAAAAAATTTATGCGATAATTATACAAGATTTTATTTTTTATTAATGGAGCGTGATATTAAATGTCTCTGTTCAAAATTAAAGAGACTGGCAGCAGCGTAACAACTGAACTTCTTGCAGGCGTTACGACTTTTGTGACGATGTCTTATATTATCTTCGTCAACCCGAATATTTTAAGTCAAACGGGAATGGATTTTAACGCGCTTGTCGTTGTTACGTGTCTTGCCTCTGCGCTTGGAACTTTTTTAATGGCAATTCTTGCGAACTATCCTATAGCGCTTGCGCCCGGCATGGGCTTAAACGCTTTCTTCGCCTTCGCTGTCGTCCTGACGATGAAGATTAACGGTGCGCCGGTAACTTGGCAAATGGCACTCGCGGCAATTTTCATTGAGGGAGCTATTTTCGCCGTCTTGACGCTAACGAGCATTCGCGAAGCCGTCATGAATTCAATACCGAAATCATTAAAAATCGGAATCTCGGCGGGCATTGGCTTATTCATAGCGTTCATTGGACTTCAGAGCGCGGGAATAGTTGTCAATAACGATGCTACGCTCTTGGGACTCGGAAGCATTAAAAATAATGTCCCGATGATGTTATCGCTTGCGGGATTATTTATAATGGCAGTGCTTACGGCGTTGAACGTCAAGGGCGCGCTCTTAATCGGAATTATCATAATCACAGCCGTCGCAGCAGCGCTTGGCCTAGTGAAAATCCCGGAGACTTTTGTATCTCAGCCGCCGTCGATAATGCCGCTTGTCGGTCAGCTTGACTTTTCATTAATTAAATCGCCAGAATTTTGGGGAATCGTTTTCACATTCTTCTTTGTTGACTTCTTCGATACGCTTGGAACTCTTGTAGGCGTTTGCAACAGAAGCGGACTTCTTGACGAGAACGGAAACTTGCCGCGCGCGAAGGGGGCTTTATTGGCCGACGCTATAGCGACGATGGCGGGCGCAGTCATGGGAACGTCAACAGTTACTTCATATGTAGAAAGTTCTTCGGGCGTTGCTCAGGGCGGACGAACGGGATTAACAGCGCTCACGACGGCTGCGTTATTCGTATGTGCGATTTTCTTCACGCCGCTTGTAGGAATGGTGCCCGGCTATGCGACTGCCCCGGCGTTAATTCTTGTTGGAATTTACATGATGATGAGTCTTCGCGACATTAATTACGAGGACATGACGGAGCTTATACCGTCGCTGCTTGGTTTCTTCATGATGCCGTTAGCTTACAGTATCGCGGTCGGAATTGAATTTGCTATCGTGTCTTACGTTGTGATTAAAATTTTAACTGGCAAGTTCAAAGATATTTCGTTCTTGATGATTGCACTTTCGATTTTGTTCATCGCGAAAGAATTTTTTGCATAAATAACTATAACCCCCTCGCCACCTTGTGGCTCTCTCCCCCTTATCAGTGGGCGCAGGATTTATCTTGCCTCCCTGCTAAGGGGAGGGGTCGAGCAAAGTGAGACGGAGGGGTTAAATCTTTCCTCTTGAATATAATTCTTCAAGTCTCACGAAAGTAAATCCCCGTTCTTTAAGTTTCGTAATAATTTCCGGCAATGCTTCGACGGTGTTCGGTGTGCCAGAGTGCATTAAGATAACGTCGCCGGCTCTCACGCTGCTAAGAACGAGTCGAACAATTTCTTCGGGGGGCCTGCCTGTGTAGTCGGCGGTGTTGAGACTCCAGAGCCCTAATTTTTTATTCATTCGTCGCATGGCGTTAAAAATTTTCATGTTGAAGCCTCCGCCCGGCGGACGTAAAAATCTCGTTTTGCGAATGTTGAGACTTTCAAAAACTTCGTCGCAACGTTCAGCCTCGCGCATGATTTTTTCGACCCATAATTTATATAATCGCGGGTGAGTGAAAGAATGATTTTCGAGTTCGTGGCCGGCGTCGTTTAACATCAAAGTGATTTTTCCGTAACGATCCGCGAACTTGCCGACAAGAAAAAAAGTTCCGTGTACTTCGCCGCTAGTCAAGACGGCGTTAAGCTCCTGCATTCCGTGCTCGCGTGGGCCGTCGTCGAAAGTCAAAACGATTTCTTTCACGAACGGATCGCCGGCGGCAATTCCATATTTAGCTCTCTCATCAGTCAGCGGCCCCCACTCTATAAATAAGAAGATTGTTAAGGCCAAGAGCATTAATTTTCGCAACATGTCATAAAATTTTCTCCCGATAAAAATTTCTTTGATTATAACAAATATAAAATCTTGAAAAATTCTGAACGGCAACTTAAAATTTTATTTACTTCACTCACATCAAAAATTTAATTTTAGAAAGGAGAGATGTTTCTTCATGAGGACGAAACATTTTTCAAAAAGTTTTTCGTTGTTCTTAGTTTTTTTTTCGCTGTCCTTAATTTTGGGGGGGGG